>JANQSL010000151.1 GCA_028284075.1 Candidatus Sumerlaeia bacterium
CGCGCAATCTTCTCGTCCGCCGAAATGGCCATGATCGTCTCTCCTTGCCGGTCAGATAATCACACCAACAAAACGTACGGCAAGAAGGTTAGTTGTACAATCTAGCCATATGCAAACTGCTCTCGTCTGGCGCGTCGAGCAATTCGATCCTAGAGCATGAGTGACATCAAAAGAGTGAGCAGGAAGATAATGCAGCCACTCGCGATACCCTGAATTGCAGAAAAATCCACTCTGAGTATTCTCTCCCAGCCAAACTCACCTGAAACAGAAGCCTTTGCTCCTTTCGCATCTAAAAAGCTCATAGGTATCCCAATTAGAATTCCACTCAATGCCGAAAGAAGGATGAGAGTCACCTTCGACGACTCTATTCCAGCTATAGATAGCCCTAAAAGAACGAGTAGTATCAAGACCATTGACGAAATACAGATAATTGAGACTATTCTCTTGAATACGATGTCAGTCCTATTTTGCACGTTTGGAATCTCATCATGAGGCGTGCTCCTCATTTGCCTCGTTGGAGGAGCATGAGGCTGAACAATACCATATTCTGTGGATGACCTTCTTTCAACAACCTCATATGTCCAACTGCAGTCGTTGGCGTTCTTGAGAACTACTTCTCCGTTCTGGGCCGCCTCAAGTATTGAACGTGCAAGTGACTTTGGCACATAGCAGGAGCGAATCATGCCTACACTACTCGAAACGTGAATGAACGGCATATCCGAAACGGCGATGTCTAGTTCTTGCTGATCTCCTAAGTCTAGTTGATCCGGGTAAGAAGGAGGCGACGGTGTCGCAGTATCGGTGGAGACCAAAGGCATCCCTCCCTGTTCAATCACGCGAAAACTCGTGAGCGTCAATGTGGCTCCATGCACGAATCTTCTACTTGATATGCGAGCCCGAAACTCGGACCGCGACATCATTGTCCGAACTTCTGCGTCGAATATTTCCTCTAGGTTGGCGTTTCGCGGGAATTTCTTCAGATCATCTTCAGACTCAGAACTCTCAGCTTGAAAGTCCGGCAGTATTTGCAACCGCTCATGATCTATAATCCTACCTATAGCCCAAATGTAACCTTTGATTCTTTCCTGTTGAAGATTGAACTGATGGAAATATCGATCAGTTGAGACTATTTTAGAGCACGGTGGACAGAACTCCGAATAAAAAAGGGCGAGAGTACTATCAGTGTACTCCGTTTCCAAGTCTTCTGGCTCCCCTAAGTCACAACTGATTCCAATTCCTCCGAATTCGACGTAACCGACGTCATCGTCCGGTGAAATTGCCTCATAGAAAGGCCATTCAAAAGGCGAGACATTGAGCAGAATTCCACCTATTTCTTGCTTTCTTTCAACTCCGAAAGGGTTGTACCCGGTGCCAAGAAACTTATCGACCTCCTTCTCCAGAATCGTATTTGCTGGAACAGAATCTCTCGATCGATTTCTAAACCATGAACCTGAGGCTTCTCTATTTTCGTCGTCTGATGGAACAAAGAAATAATACTGTCGGCCATGTGCCAACTTAAGCTCATTGCATATCGATTCGTAGGAGTTCGCCAATGGAATTGATGTCGAGCTGTTGGGTATTAACAGTGAGCCTTTGACCCGGAATCGCTCCAAGAACTCTTGACTCTGTATCCTCGACGCTGAAGGCAGTCGATCCGAAACGCCAACGAGCCCAGGGACGGCAAACCTAACCTCAATGAAGTCACTGATAGGTGTATTCTTTTGGGGCTGACGCATCCCCTGAATGCTCCACTGCATTACCGAATTCGCCAGCCAGAGCGCCTTATGAACAGAATCGAATGGGTCTCCTGCGTAAACCGGGGTTACCTCTTTCTCAAATACAAGTAGATCAGTGCCGGTATTTGCTCTCTTGCGAGATGTTGAACCAACCAAGTATCCTCTGCGCAGTATCGCTGCCACAATTGCTGAAGCTGTCTGAGGGAGACTGAGCTCAATAAACCTGAGCCCAACTCGACTGCAGTAGTTCTCGATTCCCAAGAGAAGACCATTGATTCTTCGCTGACTTTCTTCGGATATTCGATTCTCATCCAACCCATCTTTTTCTTGATTGATGAAGCTGCAAATCACGGACTTTACAAGCAGAGTGTCGCCAGCCAAGAGAGCTTTCGTAAAGCAGATGGCAAGTGGGTATATGTCAATATCGAAACTCCGATCAGTCACGTCGAACAATCCGAAACATTGACGCTTCCCTCGATGACAGTCTTCAAGAGCATGTTGCACCCACTCCTCAAACGGCTCTCCAAAGGCGTCATACAAATATGCACAACCTAGGACATTTACCTCCCGGTTAGTGATCCTGTCCTTTATGACTTCGAGGTCCGCTTCGCCTCGGAGTCTCCAAACCCGCTTATTGTCGCCTACAACTTCCATCGACGACGTGTTCTATACTTCGAGTAAGATAGAATCTTCCAACTAACAATACAAGGATCGTACGTGAATCTGTTGTCCAAGGTTTGAGGAATACCGCCACTTCCAACGGCTGCGATTTCGAACCCCCCGGACAGTGAGGTTTCGAGCCTTTGTGCTTCAAATCCCTTCTCGGCACAGAATCTAAGTATATCGTTTCTAATATTCCTACAGGATTCTGTGTCTGAAAGACGGAACGAGATCGCATAGACTTTCTTCCTGCGACCTCCCTTGAGTGTCGGATCCGGGTTTGGATGGGTGTTCACACCAGTTCTCCTTTCTGGTTCAAATCGACTTGGATAAGAAATAGACTCCTATCGTCAAGTAGGGGGTATTGACAGATATGACCTTGTCATATATACAATGATTATGGATCAAGAAACCTTTAGGTGCGGAAAGTCAAGCGTGACAATTTACTGCGAGCGGACTGGTACGCAGAACACTCTGAGACTTTCGCTAAATGCTGAAGGAAGCACCTTCATTGAAGACCAGCAATCTAACGTGATATTGTCTTGTAGCTACCATTCCTTACAGAGCCTTACCAGATGCTTGAACGAGGCGGTTGTAAGTTTAGGGTTAGGGAGATAGCGATTACCCTCTCAATACTATGGACGAATCCTCGGTCACGAAGGATTCAATTTTTCACCTTGAACGTCGGTGAGTCCTCCGGGCGGCTTCGTTTGTGGTCGCAGAGCCGGGTTGTGTTGACGTTAGTGTGGCCGAGCCATTCCTGCACTTTGGCGATATCGGCTTTGTTCCCAAGCGCATTCGTTGCTGCTGTCGCTCGAAGCGAATGGACGCAGAATCCCGGCAGATTGATCTCCGCCTGTTTTGCATAGTGCTCGACGATGTCGCGCCGGACTGACTCCGGGTGCAGCGGCTTGTCGACTTGGCCTGAGACTCGATTCCGAAGCAGTCGGAATCGCCCGCCTTTTCCTTTCACCCGAAAATGCGGCACTCCACGCCGCTGTTCCAGATCCCCGACCTGCAGACCGCACAGTTCCACCCGCCTTAGCCCATGGAAAAGAAACACTGCTAGGGTTGTCCGCTCTCTCTTTCCCATAAGTGTCACGGGATTGCCCCACCACGGCGTCGTGACCGGGTGCCGTGGAGACGCGCGCCAGAGTCTTTCTCGGGAGGTCGCCTGCGGCGGAAAGCTCTCGCGAAACGACTCAGGAGCCGGAAGGAGAACGACGCCAGACGTACGATGAATTCCACACGTCTTCAAGAAGACCATCGTACCAGATGCAATGGCCGCGCAGTTCGCGGGAATGGGCGATGATCTTCAGAACGAATGTTCCCGTTCCTGCGAGAACGTGCTCATCGTCGCGCCAGTAGGATCCGAAGAAGACATTGCGGCGGATCGTTCCCGAAAAAGTGAACGAGTCATGCGGCGAGCATTGCAGATGCCCGGAACCGTTCACGCGCCTGCCGAATTGGATCAGCTCCACATGCACCGTCGTGGGAACACGCTCGCCTTCAGAGGAAGGGTCATCGAATCCCACAACCCAGTGGCCCTCAAGAATGGGTAGGTCTGAAAGCAGCCGATGAGCGAGACGAGCGAGTTGTGGACGAAACCACGGCAGCAGAAGTCTGCCGATGGCTTCAAGAATCAGGACTGCTATTTCGTTCAGGATCATCTTCCCTCGCTGGCTGGATCGAGCGAGACAAGACTACCATACTGGAACCGTCCGGTAAATAGTCCGCGACGGTTCCCGCGACAGCGAAGCCCTGTGCCAGATAGAACCGCGTCGCCTTCGTGAAGGTCGTACTGGAGTATGTTTCGATCAGCATCTTGCTATGGCCGTGCCGCGACGCTTCGGCAAGCGCCGCATTGAGAAGCCTCCGGCCGTACCCCGCCCCCTGACAGTCCGGGTCCACGGCGAACCACGACAGCCAGACATTCTCGGGCGGCCCCCACGCATAGAAGTGGAGGCCGACGATGCCGACGATCCGGTCGCCCTCCTCGCTGACGTAGAGCCGCCGCCCGTCGTCCACCCCGTGTCGTTGGCATCCGAAGTGGAGATCGAAGGTCGTCTGAGCGTACCGCCCCTCATCCGGGTCCATCGCCCGGGAAATCAGGTCCACGCACTCCTCAAGGTCGCCGGGTGACATCGCTCGGACACCGGTACTGGCCAGGTCTTCAGTCAGTAAATCTTGAGTTTCGGGGGAGGGCATGTGATCCGCCTTCGATTTCTATCCAGAAGCCCGACAATCGTCCCACATGTGGGACGATTGGTCTGGGCGCGGCGGAATGCAATGGGAAATCTCCGAAAGCGGCTGGCCCGAAAGCTTATCGCACTTCGTGGCGACAAGTCCCAGAGCCAGTACGCTCGGGAGACCGGTCTCTCCAAGTCGACCCTGAGCCGACTCGAAGCCGGAGAGCAGAATACAACTCTCGACAGCTTGGAAACTCTCTGCAGAAAACTCCGAATCGATATTCTCGATCTGTTCCAGGATGAGGACTAACGCCTCGTCCCGGCACCGGTTCTGGAACCCTCCACCTCCTCCTTTCGGCGTGTTACTCAAACTACCCCCTTGCCTGACGCCTCGAAATCGCCTATACTGTCAGAAGCAGTAAAGGAAGCCCCATGAGCATCGAGCATACGGAATCAGCGAAGAGCACATCCACCGCCCTCAACGACGAGGACCGGACACTCCGTCGTGCACTTCAACTGACCCGCCGAAGTTCGCTGCGGCGTTTCAGTCTGGATGAGCTTCTCAGTCGTGTTCCCGACGACTGGGAACCGGGCGAAGCCGACGTGGATGACTTTCTGAATTCGATTCGTGGCCGCGGGGAGCACTCGTGACCGGCGACATCGCCATCGTCGACACAAACGTTATCTCCTACATCTTCAGGCGCCATACGCTTGCCGCCGAATACAAGCCGATCCTTGAGAAGTTCGAGCACCGTCTGATTTCATTCCAGACTCTCGGAGAACTGGAGTTCTGGACGCTCAAGTCATCGTGGGGACGCCGCCGCCGTGCCGACCTGGCGTACTTCATCGAAGTCTACGATGTTGCCTATCCCGACGAACGAGTGTGCAGTCTCTGGGCGAAACTGAAGGCTCAACGCGAGCGTGCCGGCCGACCGATTCATCCAGAAGACGCTTGGATTGCCGCTACGGCTTTGGACCTCGGCTGTCCGCTCATTACTCACGATGCTTCGGACTTCAACGGCATCGACGGTTTGAAAGTCATCACGTCCTTCACCAATCCCGGCAGGTAGATTCGCCACGATACACACAACGTTGGCGTATTGTCAGTCTTCCTTATCGGGTGATGCTCATCACCCCTGCCCGTTCGGCGAGAACCGGGGGTGACGCGGTCAGGTAGACTCCGAACGAGGGTCCGCGGCGCAGCCGTGGAGACGTTTGGATTCCTTGACGGCGGAGGGGGCAGAGCCCCCCTTGTCTATGCTCTCTCGCGGAGTTTCCTGGATACTGCGGCGAGAACAAGACATATTCCCCCTAAAAATGCTTGAGCAAAAGATCGCAGTGTCTGCTTCATTCCGTGCACCACTTCGGAGAGATTATCTTGCACCTTACTATTGTCCGTCTCTGTGACGAGATAAAGACTCATTGCCAGTGTCGTATCATACGTCTTGATTTATGTTTCTTTTGTTCTCGCTTCCCAAGAGATTGAGCTCGCAATTCCAACCCCTCTAGCATGGGGAGAACGCGCAATCAACCCACTGTCCTTGGAAGAAAGAATCTAAAGTACGCCTGCATTCTTTTTGCGCTAATGCAAAGGAACAACAATTTCGAAACGGACGGATCATTTCTATGCCCACTAAGGTATACGAAGAAATACTCAAGGAGTTTTCGAGACAAGAAGAGCACTATTCCGCCTCCACAAAGTCTCTTGAGAATAAAAGCATCCTTCTCTTTAGTCTTCTTAGTGGATTGATTACGTTTACTCTGAAGTCTTTTCAACCGACTCAGGACAGCTCAGTTGCGTTCAGCCTGAAGATTGTTTTGGTATTTTGGGGTATAAATGCACTATTCCAAATCATCACACTCTACAAGTGCCAGATAATCGCGGGGCCTGACCCATTCGATTTCAAGAACAAGTATTTGAATGAATCCATTGAGCACCTATATCGTGATCAAATAGAGTTCTATGGTGAGAGAGTTGATATGGAAAGGCAGAGGAATAGAAGAGGATCGGTTCGGTTCATGGCAACGTATGCTTTGACCGTCTTGAACCTGGCATTCTTGTACATTTTCATCGTAACCAGATGATCATCATCCACCCGACAGCATTGCCGAATCGCTGCTATCTTGAGCGAGGGGCGGGTTGAATCTTGACACGTTGGTACTTTTTAGGGTACGAGTAAAGCTTACAAGAGATTGCTTTTTCTCCTTCTTTAGTTCCTTTTTGGCATCATCTAGGCTTTTTTCTAGTCGACCTACCAAAGCTGCAATTCCTGTTTCTGACTTCATCTGCATGTTCTCTTGACTCAGCCTCCCATTCTGCCTCTTGGCAGCCAAGAGTTCTTTACTAATCTCAGAAATGGATGCATTCAGCTCAGCTTGTCTTCTATCCGATATTTGCTGTATTCGATGTATCTCTTTTTGTGACGTCTCCAAAGCTTCCTGCAATTCTCTTCGCTTTTCGATTAAAGCCACAATTATTGCTCGCAAGAAGGCCTTCTGTCCGAAGAAGCGCTTTGGTGCTGGTATACCAAGGTTTTCTGCAAGAGGTTTGAGTTCACTCTTGTTCATGAGAAACAGGCCTAAGCGGGAGAATTCCATCTAATCTATAGATCACCAAATAACTTCTTTCAAGAGAGAGAATGTGTCATAATTGTGGTCAATCCAAATCGAGAACTTAGAGAGCGATGTGTTCGATAATTGCCTCTGATTCCTGATCGCTCGGCTTCGTGTACCGGAACACCTCCCGCAGCGAGACGTTTCCGCTCATTTTCTGCGCGACGTGGACGCCTTCGCGGTCGGCGATACGTTTGAGGAACGTGTGGCGGAGCATGTGGGGTGTAAGATGAAAGCTCTCGTCGTCACCCAGCTGTGCGCAGGCCTGTTTGGCGGTGCGCTCGCAAATGCGGGCGACATCGCGTTCGGACAGCCGCCGGCCGAATCGTGAGACGAACAACGGATCGGAGTCCGCCAATCCACCACGACTCGAAAGATAGCGATCCAGATACTCGCGGGCTTCCGATGGCAGCGGGACCTTGCGGGACACCTTCCTGCCCTTGCGTTTCACATCGTGGAACCCGCGATGATGATACTGTTCCACGTTCAAGCCGATGAGTTCGAACTCCCGCAAACCGGTGTGCAGCAGACAATGAAAGACCGTCGCTTCCAGAACAGGATTCTGATCGGCACGGGTGCACAGCTTCAGGCGCTGCTCGCAGGCGGACTTGAGACGAAGGATTTGCCGGTTCGTCAGGCCATTCCACGCCGGTTCATCCGTTTGCAGATCGCGAACGCCTTCGAACGGACTGCCTGCAAGTAGCGGTCGATTGCGATGGAGCCAGCGGCCGAAGTGCCGCAATGTGGCGAACACGCGGTTGATGGTTGTGGCTGCATAGGGTCTGCCAGTCGCTTCCACAACGGTCGACTCCAGCATACGCTGAAACGCCTTCGTGACGGACGGCGTCCAGCCGTCGACATGATCGTGCCCTACTTCCGATGCAAAGAAGCGCCGGAATCGATCAAGGTCCCGCGTCTTCGCCTGCTCGGTTTTCTTCGAGCCGCCGATGACGTGAATTTGCATGTACAGATCAATCCACTGGCTCAGGGAATCCGGATTTCCGGGTCTCAGGTTCGGTGTTGAAACCTTATCCGACAGAGTTGCGACGGGTTTTCCGAAAAGCCCTCTTTGCTCGATGTATTGGTTTTCTGTCAGCGCTCCCTCCATCTGTGTCAGATAAGGTACGTTATCCGACACAGATGGAATTGGCAAGATGCTCTCACAGGAACGTGAACGTAGATGACTAGCAGTTGGTGAGTGAGTTACCTATCGAAGAAACGGAGGAAGCGTGATGAGTGTGGCTAAAATCGTAACAGTGGTTACGAACATCAGCCCCATTCGGATCGTCAGCCTGTTTTCGAGATCCTGAAGACGAAGCAGCATCTTGCCTTCTCGATTTTTGACTTCGGAGCGGAGCTTTTCAATATCCCTCCTCGCGGAAACACGAAGTCTCTCGATATCGGCACGGGTGACTTCGATGTCCGCCTTCGTGGCAAGACTATGGTTTACCACCGCAATCAGCGCCTCGGCCTGGGCCTCCGCCTGCTTGCGCGGGATGCCTCCGCTCTGAAGCTTCTTGACGTAGGTCAGGGTATCGAAAGTCTGAGTTTCCATCCGTCGAGAGTAACACATACCGCGTATGCTGTAAAGGCGGTCCCGGAACCGAGTACCCGGAAGTCCTGCTTTCCGGCAAACAGGAAAGCCGCGACGCCAGCCTTCATTTTTACCTGAGACCATCTCCACCGGATTCCGGGAGATCAGGACAAGCGGCTTGCCTGGATACCGCAGTTCCGGACCACCCGTTATCCGGAACGAAGGAGGCCCTGACATCCTGCAAGCAGGGTGTCAGGTTTGCCGGATAGCGATTCAGGAACACTTGATGTCTGCAAGATGGTCGAGGAGGACGGTGTATTGACTGTCTCGGGAATTCCGGATACGGTGCCGTCATGGGAAGTCGTATATCCCTCACAAGTGGCAGAGGCGCCGGCCAATCTCGGGCGCCGTTTCTCGGTTCTTTTCGGCCGGGAGGCGGTAGCGCATGTCCAGGCCGAAGGGCTAAAGGCTACCGCCGCCGACTTGTGACGGTGTACGAACTCCCGGCTTGCCGAAGGACAAACCACACCAGTGGAAGGCCGTAACAGAGTTGCAGAATGGCGCATCAGGCGATGTCTAGCGATAGTCGCCCGGCTGCATCGGACTCACGGTATCTCTTCCAAACGTCGAAGGCTAACTGTCCGCGAACTGCTGCTCAACGAACTGGAAGACACTCTGTTGCGCATGGCGAGCGGTGGCACAGGAACAGTTGAGAAGCGCCGAACCCGCACTCCCGCAAATGATCGCTGAAATGATGGAAGAGACTCAGTTGTCAGCGGTCTCCGGCTTGACCGGCTCGGGAAAGTGCTCCGCGATGATTTCATTAAGCCTGTCGGTCATCGTGACATCCTCCTCGAAACATCGGAGCCGAATGCGGCGGTGCAGTTCCAAGTCGATGTCCAATGTGACACGTTTTGTACGCTTCTCGACGATTGGAAGTTTCCGGGTGTCGACCCAGTCACCGCGATTGGTCTCACGCGATGGCTTTACGGGAATGGAGACTTGCTTGTTCATGCCATCGCCTCCAGAATCTCCTGCGCGAGACCATGGATTTCATCGAAGGCAATCTGCTCCCTAGTGCCCTCGGAGACCAACAGACCGTTCGCAGCCGTTTCCGCGAAGGCAACACGCTGACAGACTGCTGTCTTGAGCACCGGTAGTTCATGCTTATTAAGCACCTGCGATACGTCCCGGCCAATGGCCGTGTTGACAATCCGTCGATTGATGGCAAACGCCGCTTTGAGGTTCTCCTTATAGACCGTTGCCTCGCGGACGAGCTTAACGGTTTCGTCCGTTGCCCAGACGTCATAGGGACTCGGCTGAACGGGGATCACTACCAGGTCCGACGCCATAATGACACTGCGGGCAAGTTCGGAGATTTCCGGCGGGCCATCGATGACAACAAGGTCATAGCCACGCTGGAGCTCCTCGATGTCGCGATGTATCGTCGCGACGGGCTGACCAACAACAGGGAAGGGAGGTGACGACTCGCGCGCCGCCGCCCAGTCAAGTGAACTCCCCTGCGGGTCGGCATCGATTAGAAGAACGCGATAGCCTTTCTCTGCGAGGCAACCGGCCACATTGACAGCGAGGGTCGTTTTTCCGACCCCTCCCTTCTGATTCACGAAACCGATGACCCATCGACTCGGTTCCACCATTCTGTACTCCGGTTCCACGCTTTGACGGATAGCAGGTTTTCAGGGAACGATCAAAGATGAAATGCCGTTCTGCTCTTCACGATGTCGTGAAGAGCGGCAAGAACCAAGGTTCCTCTCCCGTCAAGGCCAGGCACTGTTTTCACTTTTTTGAAGCAAGCTTCCCGCAAGGGGCTCGGGCAGGCCCGGCAAAAAAGCACGGTCTCCCGACTGAAAACAGAGCGCGCATTCGCGCGGCCTTGACCGAATTCACCTCCATAATTGCGCGCTCGCCGCAGGGCGTCAGCTGCGAAAACTATTCGCAGCCCCCAAAGGCACTCAAGAGCATGAAGACCATTGATCCCAACACCATCTACACAGCGGAAGAACTCGGTAACATCCTCAAGGGGTATATCAAGATCGAAACCCTACGTTCATATGGGCTAAGAGGTCTGCTAGGTTCAGGATACTGGGGTGGCAATGTCATTGACGCGATTGATCGTTTCTGCTCTGAAAATGCGTGTCAACGTGGTCTGCGAGCATCCGTCGGAAAGGAAGCCGACTATGACTCGCAAACAGCAACACCCAAACGAAACCATTGTGATCAATTACTGGATTGCGGAAAGGAAGAATCGAAAGACCTTCAAGGTGAGAGAGCGGAACGGCCGCAGAGGGTTCACGCTCCATCGGGAAGGCGAGTGCAGGTGGATGCTCGACGGCAAACACTGCGAGAGCGGCTCAAGAGCTCGTGAACAGTTCGCCGCGGGCAATCTTGAGGAAGCGGTGGACTATTCGGTTCGCTTTCTTTTCAAGGAGGTCATTACCGAGAAGGAACCCGAGTCGGAACACCCGCATCTTTCCCTGATAGACGCGTTCGCTTTCGCCATCCCTCTTTCGAATGGTCAGCCTGAGCATATCGAGAACCTCACACGGTATGCAGACTACTTCATCGACTGGGCAGAAAAACGTCAACTCCTCCTCTGGGAAGAAATCCGACAGAGCCACATCAGAATGTATATCAGCCACATGCAGAAGACTGGCCGGACACACAAGACGATCCTCAACTACATCGAACCAATCCGGTTTGCTGCAAAGAGGATTGCCGCCGAACATCCCGATTTCTACCGGGATGCCTCTGCCGGACTGATCGTTCGTAACGAAGTCGGCTCGGACGGAATCTACAGGGGTACCGAAGGAACACAGTCTCTCACGTTTGCTGAGATCCTCGAGCTTTTCCGGTTTGTCCACGGGCAACCTCACGAACGGGAAATCCGAGTGGGCCTTTTGCTCGGCGGCTTCATGGGACTGCGGATGAGAGAATGGATCTTCCTCTCGTGGAAGAGCGTGAACCTCACCGAGGATACGCTTATCGTTCAAAAAGAGGAAGGACACCGACCGAAGAACCGGTACTCGGTTCGTTGTCTTCCTCTCCCAAAGTTCGTTGCCGACTATCTCACTTCCCTTCCCAGGAGCGGTCCCCGCGTGATCGGTGACGGCCTTGCTCCCAAAGGTGTAGCTGATCGCGATGTCCATCTCACTCGTTTGGCGAATACAACCTGCCAGCAGGTTCTGAGAGCGATTCGGGAATGGCGATCCGACTCAACCCTGTCGGGAAAAGATCTCCGAAACACCCTGCATACCTTCGCCATCGAGAACGCCGACAGGGTGAACACGAGACTGTTCGACAGGTTCTGTGGACATGCTCCCACGGGCATGATGGATCGGCATTATCACGGACGGGTGAAAGACGACCTTGTTACCATCTACCGCGAAAAGGTCATTCCCTTCATCGATGTGGAAATCGAGACGACTCTGGTCGCAGGTGAGAGGTACAAAATGGCACGAAATGGCACGACGGAGGGTGCGTCTGCTTCGCCCTCTCAATGTCAGGTTGTTGATCTCTCTGGGCTTGCGAGCTGAAAAAAAATGGTGCCGTCGAGAGGAGTCGAACCTCCACCCTGTTGCCAGGACACGGACCTGAACCGTGCGCGTCTGCCAGTTCCGCCACGACGGCACCGAGCGGAAACCGCCCTGCTCGGGCGGGGCCGGGGAGATGCAGCCAGAACCCCTCGTCAGGCAAGGGTTTTCTTCCTGAACCATCCGCTGAAAGGGCTTGACCGGCCCCTGAGGACTGACGCACACAACGCGGCCCGTTGCGGAGGGCCCTCAAAAGCCTCCCGCCACCGGTTTCCAAACCAGGAGTCAGTGAGCCGTGCCCAATAAAAAGTCTGCTGAGAAGCGAGTCCGCCAGAACGAAACCCGCCGGGAGCGCAATCGCTCGAAGCGGTCGGCCATGCGCACGGCCATGAAGACTGTCCGCGCCGCCGCCGAGGAAAAGAGCCTCGATGGTATCGACGACAAGCTGAAGCTGGCTCAGAGCAGGCTCGCAAAGGCGGCCAAAACGAACCTCGTGAAGAAAAGAAACGCGGCTCGCCGCACGTCGCGTCTTGCAAAGGCTGTCGCGAAAGCAAAAGCCGCGGCCTGACGTCCCATTCGAAATTTTCAGAGCTTGAATGAGGTCCCGGGCACCCCGGGGCCTCATTGTTTTTAAGCCTCACACGGGCTCTCACTGCCTGACCCTGATTGTTCCTGCAAGCAGTCCCGGAATCAATGCCAGCCCGATGGCACTCAGAAACAGCCCGGCCCTCCATGAAAAGGGACGATAGCGCCATTGAATCACGCTCGTCCCCGCGGGAAGGCTGTGTTCGCGATGCAACTTCACGGACTCCTGATTTTGCCACTCCTCGTCCTCGCCAACGCGATACTGCCATCCGGGAGCAATGATCTCCGCGACGGACAACTCTGTGGCTTCACTTGTCTCAACAAGCATGGAGCTTTCACCGGGCGTCCGTTCGATCCACTTCCAGGTTCCGGAACCGGAGCGAACCGCCCCTTTGCTGCCGGTACGCTCCGGACCCTGCGGAGTCATCACATGAGTCACACCCCAGAAGTCTCGCCATGAATCCGTCGTGAAATCCAGTTCACGAAGGTTCCGCTCAAACAATTCAAAGCTGATGGGATGATATCCCAGCAGGGCGTCGCGTCCGACAAGGATCGGGCGAAGCGATCCCTCCCGTCCGGGCCATTGCAATCGAACCGGATGCGGCTGGTCAGCCATCGCAATGTCGAAATCGCTCGGAGCAACCCACCGGTCATAGTTCCGCCAGTCTTCCGCACGAAGAAATTTTGCGTTCGCTGTCATGAGATCGGCGGCAACAATCAGCGCCAGCCCCCCCGGCAGCGCCCACTTGAGAAGCGGGTAGCGATGGCAAACAAACCATGCGGCGGGAACAAAGCACAACCCCACGCCGGCCGCCAGGGCGGATCGCCGGATTGATTGCCACAGCAATGCCGAAACCCAGGGGTTTTCGTTACCGCCCTGGAGCGTGATTGCATAAGTGGGAACGCTCCGTGAATGAGCGACAGCATAAACGAAACCGCACGCAATGGCACCAATGCCGATCGTCTTGATAATGCGAAAGGCTTTTCTGTCACCACCTTCAAGGGCTCCCGCCAGTCCGGAAAGCCCCAGAGCCGCAAGCACCGGCAACGCGACGGCCGTTCCCGCCATGAATGTTCCGGGAGAGCGAAAGCTGTCAAAGCCCGGAGCGATCCTCCACAGGAACCCATAGAGCGGTGTGTGCTGACCCAGGCCCACGACGAGAAAGAAGGCTGCAACAAACCACCAGAAGCCCGCCTCGCGAAATCTTCCCCTGACCATCAGCGCCCCGAAGGCGAACAGTACCGGAAGTGCTCCCGCATAATCGGAAACAAGTCGCTCCCCCCAATTGCCAAAGTAACGATTAATGCCGCTCTGCGAAGAATCACCGCGAAACACCGGCAAAAAAAACTCCGCAATTTCACCAGGAGGATAGCTCGTATCGACAGCCTCTTCCCATGCCACGCCTTCATTTCGATTCGAGAGCGCACTCATCTCCATCCCCGGCAACAGCTGCGCGGATGCAACAAGTCCGCCAATCATACAGCTTAACACCAACGCCCCCGTGCAAATGAAGAAGCGTCGTGTTGTAACCAGAGCGAAAACGAAACGCACACCCCCGAACATCAGCATCGTGTAAGCAATCTGCGGGTGACCGTTCAGAAAAGCCATGCCAAGAGCGAGTCCCGCGACCGCACATCCCGTCAGCATCGACTTCACCCCGCCCTCTGCACCAAGAGCCTTCACGACTCCTCCGGCAAACCAGGGAAGCCACGCCAGCGCCAGAATCTTTGTCAGATGTCCTGCATGAACCAGTGTTACAACATGGCCTGACAAACCGATACCGACCGCAGCCAGCAAGCCGACGTCGCGCCGAAGACCAAGAACACGTGCAAGCCACCATCCACCGAGTGAAGCCCACCAGAAAGCCAGTGTGAACTGAAGCCGCTGAGCGAAATGAAACGGCAACACGGCGTGAAGCCAAAGCGTGGGAGAGAGCGGGTTCCAGAGAAACGCTCCAACCGTCGGGAGACCGCCCTTGAGCGGAGGCATCCAAAGCGGATAAGTGCCGCCACCCTCCGCGATTTCCCCCTGGATCCAAAGCTGAACCGGAACGTCGTGCGAAACAGTGTCCTTGCCGAACAGAATCCAGGGCCCGCCATCGACCGGACGCCCGTCCACAAACGGGCCGGTTTGCAAAAAACACATGAGTAGCAGGAAGAATGTTCCCGTTACAATTCTCAAACGGTCGTCTGGTGTCTTCCTCATGAACGGACGGTCCGGTGCAAAGTCAGGCCAGGTCAACGTCCTTCAGGCCTGGATCGCATTGACGTACCGCACGAGATGACAAACCCTCGCGCGGAAATTCGCAGGGTATCCAAAAAGGGTTTTTGAATGACGCAGTTGAAGGACCTAAAGTACGTTTTCGGTATCGTCTGTATTTCTTTTCTCCTTATGGCAAGACCCGGTTTCTCCCAGTTCAGAGTTTTCTCCTGGGACAGCTTTGAAGGCGCGGAAGACAGTCTGCCGGATCAGCTTCGCTTCGGACACTATGCCAACACCAATAACGTGTCGCCCGTCCGCTACGATCAGTTACCGGACTTCCTCGCTCTCCGAACTCCGCTTGCCGTGCGGGAAAACGGAACGATGGGACTCCGCCTTGAGCCGAACACTGACCGGCCCCACCTGAGCGTGGTGAACAAAAGCCACCTGGAACGCGCCCGGCTTGGTGCCCAGGGATCGGCCGTGATTCAGGCGGACTTTTACGTCCCGGAGATCGACGAGCCATGGCCCAATTTCGCCATGCTTGCAAGCCACCAGGACCCGGAAAAACCCAGCGCCTATCGTATGTACAGGTTCGGCATCACGGGCGAACAACTCTACTTTTCCTATCTCGATGGCGGCACTGCACCCAAAGTCTATGTGCGCCAGCGCCTCTCCGAACTCAACCTGCAACTCCCCGGCTGGCACCGCTTCCAGATTATTTTCCACGGACAGAACCAGATCTTCTGCGCCATCGACGGACAGATGACATCCTTCTCTCCTGTCGAAGAAAACACGCTCACCCGCCTGGCCCCCGGCATCATGGTAACAAAACGAAAGGACGTGGAAAACGAGGCCGTCATCGCTGACAATATTTCGATCCAGTGGACACCTCAACCCGTCTCGAGGCTGCCCCTTTCACCCTGGACACAGGACCCGAGCAAGATCGCCGTCCTTGGTGGAGACAACCCCAGGCTCATGGAACCTGACTCATCCGTCGTTTGGCGTGTCGACCCGGGCGCCGCATGGCAAGAGGTGCAGCAGACTCAAAAGCCGATGCTTGTTTTATTCTACGTGCCACAAATCCCCAGCTACGACTACCTCGTTGATCTTTGCCCCGACAACGACCCCGCCGGGACATGGTTCCAACAATTCGTTCCCCTGCGCGTGGACACCGATCAGTTGAAAGGCGGCCAGCTTGCCAAGAAGTTTGGCGTGTTCCGTGTTCCCACCCTCCTGGTCCTGGATACCAACGGCAAAGAGCAAAAGCGATTGGTCGTCATTCCCGACAAGACCCAATGGTCCGAGGTTCTTGCTCTTGGCAACTAGCCACCGCCCGCGTCACAAGCCGTTGACCAGCCGTCCTTCGCAAAGAGTCAGCGTCATTGACGCCCCCCAGTCTCCTGGTTGGTTTTCGTGACTGACGATCAACATCGTCGCACCGTTGCGGACCGCATAATCCTTCAACAGATCAACGATACCTGCCGCCGTGTCGCTGTCCAGTTGAGCGGTTGGTTCGTCCGCCAGCACCAGAGCCGGTTCCGAAGCCAGCGCACGCGCGATTGCCACACGCTGACGCTGCCCCCCTGACAACCGGTCCACCCGATTCGCCTCAAAACCC
>JANQSL010000188.1 GCA_028284075.1 Candidatus Sumerlaeia bacterium
AAGTACTGAAAGCCGATCCGTCGGAGCGTTTCGACGTGTGGTTGCTGGAAGGAAATCGCACACAGCCGCCATGGATTTCGCCGTTCGTCGGCCCAGGAATCCTTGGTCAGCTCCCGCTCCGCGGAGAGGCAGGCACTCTGACATATCATCAGGCGGACTGGAGTCCGCTGGTGAACGCCCGGCTGCCGGTATCGACAACGGCGCGAAACGCCGTGCGGAAACTGCAGCTTGTACAGCGCATGGATGTTGGCAACAGACACGATGAAGCAACCGTTGAATGGAAGATGACGAGTAACAGACCCGCGATCTGGTATGCACCGTTCGTTGTCTCCGGAACAATCAATGGCAGGGAGGTCGTCGAAGCGGGCCGCCTTGTCACAGGTGCCGAGTCGTTTCAACTGCGTGTCGATCCGGACAAGCCGCTGAAGGGGGTTTTGCGCTCAGCCATGATTGCATCCGTGCCGGTGCGAACGGGACTGCAAGGCACAATGCGGCCCACCGTTATCACGATAAGACCTCCCCTGGAACTCCCCATTGAGATCGACGGTCATCCGGCGGGCGGAATCGTTGTGACCACCGGGGAGCTGGAGCCGGGAACACCGCTGATGGAAAAGGCTTTCAAGGTTTCCCCCGACGTCCTGACAAGTGGAACGGTCCGGTTCCGGGTACGCGGGGATTTTATTTCATTGGGCTGGTGGTTCTATCAGTAGCGCGCTTTTTTGCCTGTTCAACCGAAGCGACAGAGAGATACGGTCTTCAGACCATCCCCCATTCCTTGAGTTTGTTGCGCAGTGTGTTTCGATGAATTCCGAGAGTTTCGCAGGCTTTCGAAGCATTTTCACTGTTCTCCAGCACATGGAGAATATGTTCTTTCTCCACCTCTGAAAGAGGCCGCAGATCCGGTGAGCCATTGCCATTGGTATTCACAACAAACGAACCCTGTGCGGCCTGGCTCGCTTCCGTTTGGGTCTGGGCCATGCCTGCCCGGCCCAGCAGAAAGCCGGATGGCATCAGAGTGTCTCCATCACACAACAGGACGGCGCGTTCGATGCAGTTTGCAAGCTCCCGCACGTTTCCCGGCCATGAATAATTCTCAAGCAGAGCCATGGCGTCCTCACTGATGCGAGTGATGGGTTTGCGAAGTTTCCGACCATAGACAAGACAGAAACGCTCGGCGAGCAGCCTGATATCCATCCCTCTTTCACGCAGGGGCGGAACACGAATTGGAAAGACTGCAAGCCGGTGATACAAGTCTTCACGAAAACGCCCGGCTTCCACTTCTTCCAGCAGGTTTCGGTTTGTAGCCGCGACAATGCGAACCTCCGCACGCAGCAACCGCGTGCCGCCGACACGCGTGAAAGTTTTTTCCTGAAGAAATCGAAGCAGTTTGGGCTGAATGGAGAGATCCATTTCGCCGATTTCGTCAAGGAAGAGCGTTCCGCCATTGGCCTGTTCAATATATCCCAGACGAAGTTTGTGAGCCCCCGTAAAGGATCCTTTTTCATGGCCGAAGAGTTCACTTTCAAAGAGCGTGTCAGGAATCGCCGCACAGTTTACGGGAATGAACGGAGCCTTTCGTTCTCCCTGAGGCGAGGCCCGGTGAATTTCGCGGGCAAGAACCTCTTTTCCAACCCCCGTTTCACCGACCAGAAGAGCGGTTGCGGGCGTTGCCGCCACCCGGTTGAGCATCTTCATTGTTTCGCTGAAAGCGGGGCTCTTGCCGATGACATCGCTGTCCGCGAGATCATAGTTGAGTCTGAGTTCCAGCGCGTCCGCACGCCGCCGCGTATCGAGAAAGACCGCCAGCAGGCGGCCGAGAGATACCGCCAGCCGCAACTCCCGCAGAGTGAAAGGGTCGCTTTCATCACGCTCGCAGTAGAGCACGCCAACACACTGCTCCGGTGTCGCCAGCGGCGCTGCAACGACCGAGCGTGCCGGGAGTGACTGGGAATCCTCAGTGACCTTGATGGGTGGCTGGGTAAAGAGAACGGCGCGCCGGCGGGTCAGAACACGCATCAGCATGCTTGTATCGGCCTGAACCTCGTCGCGTCCCGCAACCGCCGCACTCACCCTCAATCCTCCCGCACCGGGGTCATGGAGCATAACCATCAGAGCGTCGGTCCGCAGCATACGGGAAATTCGCTCCGCGGAGCTGCGGAGAGTATCCCCGAAAGACGTATTGGAGGAATCGAACAGCTCACCGATTTCGACAATGAACTCCACACCGGCGTAGGCCGGATCATGATGGGCCTCTTCCTGGGGCTGGAAGATGTCGATTTCCGTTTGGGGGCGAATCGCAACGGTTTCGGCCGTTGCCGAAGAGAGGATAACGCTGTTATTGGTGAAGTCCGCATTGAGAAGATCAAAAGCCGGATCAAACAAGGCGGCTGAATTGCCAAGGCGCACTTCATCACCTGGCGACAGCAGGACTTTTTCGATGCGCCGTCCGTTGACATAGGTGCCGGACTTGGACTGATCTTCAATTTCCCACCCATCCGGCGTTGGGCGCAGGACGGCATGGAGCCTTGAGACCGATACATCAAGGACACTGACAGAGCACTGTGGACCGCGGCCCATCAGAACTTCAGTATGACCCAGCTCGACCCTGCTGCCGGTTAAGGGCCCTCTGACAAACACAAATACAGACATATTACCTTCTTTCCCTCTCCTACAAGTATTGTTGTCTGCACCGAAATCATTCACTAATTTTTGTGGGCCGATGTCCATTCAGAAGTTTGCTTTCGCCTTGTTGAAGTCATGGAATTTTGATATCAAACAACTTGCACTTCACTCGAATACTGGCACGAGTAAAGCTTATATCTTAACTTGCAAACGCAAGTTCGCTTGTTGGTATTACCATCCCTCTCCCTCGCGGCCCCCGTTTCCCCGGCGGGGGCCATCTTTTAGGTATGACGATCCAGGATGCTCTGGACTCCTTGCGCCGAGGGTGCGCCAACCCAGCGATGTATCTCGTTTCCATTCCTGAAAACGATGATTGTGGGATAGGCATTTACCCCATATCTCCCGGAAGTTCGTGGTGAACGCTCTGCGTCCATGCGCAAAAACCTGATGTCCCGGTTGCGCTTTGCCAGGTCCCGATAGGTTGGCTCGAATGCTTTGCACGGCCCGCACCACGTGGCATAGAAATCCACAATGGTAACGCCGCGGCGGCGCAGTACACGGCTCTTGAAAGATCCATCACTGACAGAAGACACACGGCCGGTTCCGCCTCCCGCTTCGCCAGGCCGAGGTCCAACGGCGATGAGTTTTCGCTCAGGCTTTGCCCTCCACATGGCCAGTTCCCCTGAGAGAGGCCATTCCTTTGCCGCCTGCGACCACTGTGTCGGACCGCTTTCCGCCAGCAGATAGTTAATTGCCGGAAGATAAGTCTGCGAGAGCTCCGTCACCGGATCACGGCTCGTGGTTGCCGTCCTGATCACGAGGTTTCGGTCGAGAATCAAATAACCCTCCTGCCACTCGACCCGGGGAAAACCGGGTTTCGATTCCTCTTCGGCGAGGACGTAGCGATTGCGTGACCAGTTTGCTCCAAAGTGCGTGCGCCAGTTCCGCGCATCCAGAGAACTGGCGGAACGACCGTCCATGTCCTCCCGGAGCAATGTTACAAGCGCCACACGGGAATCTTCCAGCGACACGCCCCCGGTCCATGCGGGAAAGGCCTCTTCAAACTGGCGAAGATTCGTCATCGGCTCAACATCGCCAAGCGCCCCGACCCGATGCGCTCCCGCCAGCGCCTGAGCGATGGGGGAATTCATATCGGCAACTTCGAAGAGAACAACTTTGCCCGAGAGATCCTCGATGTCGAAATGCTGTTCCTGATGGTCCATCAGGCTGACATCGGACGGAAAGTAAAACCCCGGCTGCGGTTTCCATCTGTTCCCGGCCAGGACGCGACCGCTCCACATGAACACCAACGCGGTAATCATGCAGCACACGACCGCCGGTTGTCTCTTCACTCGTTTCATCGAAGTGCTTCCCCCGCCTCCCGGAGCGGAACCAATCCTTCGTGCAACACGCTTCTTTAGGCGCGGGCCCCGCCAATGTAAACCGAAAACCAGACGCAAGAGTGATTTGATCAGGGCGTCATCGTGTGGATATGAATCCCTCAGAGTTCAGTGCGGTTGCCAGGTTTCCACGAGCGGAACCGCGTTGCGACAGCGATAAATCAGAGTTGTTTTCCCCTCGACGAAGGGTGCGCTTTTTGCAAATCGCTGTGGTGTCAACACCTCGGAGGCCACCATGAATCGCCCTAAAAATGTACTTGGTACGGAACTGAAGAACTGCTCGGAGCAACCAATGACGGGGTTCTATCGCAACGGATGTTGCGAGACCGGTCCTGATGACGCCGGAGTCCACATCGTGTGCGCCGTCATGACCTCAGACTTTCTGGCGTTTTCCCGGGAAAGGGGAAACGACCTCGTGACTCCACGCCCTGAGTTCGGCTTCGCCGGATTGAAACCGGGCGAACGCTGGTGCCTTTGTGTGTCCCGCTGGGTTGAAGCACTTGAGGCGAAAACGGCACCTCCGATTATTCTGGAGTCCACGCATGCGGCGACACTGGAGTTCGTATCGCTCAAGGACTTGAAGGAACACGCCCTCGAGCCGAAGTGACGCCTTCCAGCCTCAGGCTTTGCGAAGCAATCGCACGGCGATCCGTACGCCGATATAGATTCCTCCGGCCAGCAGCACAATCGTCGCACCGGCGGGCCAGTCCGGTTCATAGCTGACGGCAAGACCGCCGACAGTCGTCAGAGCGCAAATGCCCACCGCGGCGAACATCGCCGTGTGAAACCGTTTAAAAACATGTAAAGCCGTTGCCGCAGGAAGAGTCAGCAGCGCGATGGCCAGAACAATCCCCACCACGCGCACCAGCATGACGACCGCCAGTGCCGTCATGACCAGCAGCATGAACTGGTAGAGTTCCACGCGCACGCCACGCAGTCGCGAGAACTCTTCATCAAACCCGATGGCCACCAGTTTTTCGTTGAAGAGAAGAGTGAAAATCACAACGGCCACATCCAGAATGCCGATGACGATCAGATCCGTCTTTCCGACCAGAAGGATATTGCCAAAGAGATAGCTCATCAGATCCGTCTGGTACCCGGGAGAAGCGGAGATAAAGGCCAGGCCCAGCGCCATTCCGACCGCCCATACCGCACTCAACACCGTGTCTTCGCGCTCTCGTCCGCGCAGCGTCAGCCATGCAACAATCATTGCCGCGACAACGGCGCCGATTGCTGCTCCCGCGAGCGGGGTAATAAAATTCACACCATGCACGCGGTTGAGATAAACGGTCGCTCCCAGCCCCCCCAGGACGGAGTGGGCGATCGCGCCGGCCACATAGGTCATGCGGCGAACGACAACAAAACTGCCCACAACGCCACAGGCGATGGACGCCAGCAGTGCCGCAAGAATCGAGTATTGCAGGAAGGGATACTCGATGGCGTCGCGAAAAAACTCGATCACGAGCCGCCGCCGTTCCCGCGGGCATGAACATGATGATGATGTTGATGCGGTTCGAACACGTCACATTCACTGTCGTGGTGGATCCGCAAAAATGCGCTGCCAACAATCTCGTGAATGTGCCCGTCGCTGACATCCTCCAGCGGATGCATCGAGCACGAGCGATTCACGCATGCCAGCATCGAAGCATGACGCGTCACAATATTAACGTTGTGCGAAACAACGCAAATTGTCAGACCATTGCACAGATCGGCGAGCATTTCGTACATGCGGGCTTCGTGAACACGATCCATGTTGGCTGTTGGTTCATCCAGGAGTAACAGCTCCGGATCGCCAATGAGAGCGCGGGCGAGCAGAACACGCTGGCGTTCGCCGCCGGAGAGCTCGCGAAAGAGCCGGCCCGCCGCGTGTCCAAGTCCGACACGAGCGAGCATTTCGCCGGCGCGCTTCTTGAGGCCGCGCCGATAAACGCCGACACCATGCTGATCCAGCAACCCCATAAGAACGACGTGATCGACCGTGATGGGATAGCGTGTGTCGAAGTTGAGATGCTGTGGCACATACCCAACGCGCGGCATAACGCCTCCCGGTCTTCGACCGAAAACGCGTATCGTTCCTTCGTCCGGCTTGAGAACTCCGAGAGCGAGCTTTAACAGCGTCGACTTTCCACCACCGTTCGGGCCGACGATGGCCATGTAGTCATGCTCGCAAAGCGTCATGTTGACATCGCGCAGGGCCGGAGTGGGTCCGTAGGAAAAGGAAACGTCCTCGAACTCAAGGACGGGCGTGCTCATTCCGCAAGTCCTTCCCGCACGGCAGCCGCCAGAGCCCTCATGCTTTCCATGTAGTTTGCCGCCAGCGGATCCACGGGCACAACAGTGCCTCCAATGGCATTGGCAACAACAGTGGCATTGGCGGAGCTGAACTGTTTTTGCACAAAGACGACGCGTACACTTTCCTTTCGCGCATCGTCGATCAGCCGAGTGAGTGACTTCCCACCCGGCTCCCGGCCGTCGATCTCAACGGGGCGTTGGTTCAGGCCATATTCGTCCGCAAAGTAACCGAACGCGGGATGATAGACCAGGAACGTCTTTCCGCGAACCGGTTTCAGTGCCAGCTCAAGGTCACTGTGGAGACGTCCGAGATCCGCAAGAAACGATGCGAGATTCTCGCGATAATCCTCAGTTCCTTCCGGATCCACGTCCGCCAGCGCATCGTGAATCGTTATTGCCTGCAACATCACGAGACGCGGGCTCATCCAGATGTGAGGATCCGTTCCGTGCTCGTGATCATGGTCGTGATCGCGATCATTGCACTCTTCCGCCGTTTCGCGAAGCGGAACACCGGCGCTGGTGTCCACCACATGAAGGCGCGGCATTGACTCACCGACACGCCGCAGCAGGGCGTCCTCGAAGGGCACTCCGATGCGGAAGTACAGAGATGACTTTGCCATGCGGGCGATCTGCTTTGGCGCCGGATCGTAGGTGTGCGGGTTCTGGCCCGCTTCCACCAGCACCTCAACAGTCACGCGATCACCGCCAATTCGCTCAACAAACTCGCGCTGAGGCGGGATACTCACAAATACCGGAAGAGTGGTTTTCACATCCTCGGCAGCGGGAGCCGTGATGGCGAAGGCGAGTGGCGGAAACAGCAGGAAGATCAGTCGAAAAAAACGCACAAGAACAGACTCCTCAGAAATGAGAATGGTTCTCATTCATGCGGCGCCGCCCCGCAGCAAGCCCAAATCAGAGGTCCTGTTCGGGTTCCACCATGATGGATTCCCGCCATTCATCGGTGCGGAACGGTGCCGCAGGGATTCCGGCCCTGTTGAAGAGATTCAGCTGCGGACAGTCGGACCAGCCATAGCGCAGAGCGATGGGATCCGGCACTTCAGGAGCCGATACCGCAATGGTGGTCACATTGACCGGCTCCGCCGTGGCCGGGTAAAAGACGCGATCTTCTCCTGCGATCAGAAAACCGGCGGGCCCGTCGCTGGTCGTATCCAGTCCGCCGTCAGCATTGCGGTACTCGATCAGCGCACGTCCGTCTTGAAATTCAACGGACTCGGGTTCCGGCGCCCGCCACAGAACGTTCTCGCCATAGGCCATGTTTCTCGCCGCAAGGGCGAGACGCCGGCCGACGGTCCTCTTGTCCGCCGGATGGATATCCTCACAATCTCCGGAGTCGGTGATGACAATCATGCCGGTGCCCGGAACCTCTTCCGCAATCGCCTGCTGAGACTCTCGCAGTTCCGCCCACATGGATCGGAACGAGTTGGTCGGAGACCCGAACGGGGCCAGCTGAACAATCAGGAACGGAGCATCCTGCCGCTTCCACGCCTCCCTCCAGGTTTCGATAAGCATCGTCATCAGTCTTCGATACGCGATTGGTTGCGGGGTGTTGGCCTCTCCCTGATACCAGACGAACCCTTTGATGCCGTAAGGCAGCAATGGCTCGACCATTCCGTTCCATGCAAAACCGGGAATGATGTTTCCAAGCGGCGGATACTCCGGCTCCCGTGGCAGTGGCTCGCTCTGGCGGTGAAAGCGTCCCTCTTCCCGAAACCGCCATTCGCCGGCGAGAGAGACACGTGTGTCGGTTTCATCCAGTGCACGTCTTGCGTAAAGCAGTCTGTCGGGACCTTGTAAACCGCCGAAACCGCCGACATCCAGAATTCGCACCGCAACGACGTTCCGTCCCGGTTTCACATGCTTCCCTGGAACAAAGTAACGTCGTGCGATCGCTCGCGGGAGCTCTGCATCCACACCCGACTGACCAACGAATTCTCCATTGAACCACGTTTCATCGAGGTCGTCAGCAAATCCCAGGCTGAGGACAAGATCCTTGCCGTCCCAGTCCTCCGGCAGATTGACCTCGCGGCGAAACCAGCCGAAGCCGTCCGCATCGACTTCCAGATCCTCCCACCGGCCCGGAAGCTGAATTGCCTTCCAGGTTGAATCGTCAAACTCCATGCTGTGCCAGTGACCGGCAATCCCGCGTTCCTTGCGCCCTCTCATGACATTGCGGTCGATGGTTCGCGTGAAATCGCGAACGTATTCAGCGCGTGTTTCGCGATAGCTATCCGGTGAAATATCATTGGCGAAGAAATCCGTGTAGTATTCATGGTCCGGATGCGCTGCGAGAACAGCCGAAGGAATCCACACCTCGGCGCGTGTTCCGCCCCACGCGCATTGAATCAGACCAATAGGGACATCGTATTGATCGGCCAGAGACTTGCCAAACCACCAGGCCAGAGCTGATGAGTGGTACAGACTTTCCAGGTCACTCTCCAGCCAAACGCCCCGCGGCATTTCGACAGGCTCCGCGGACCCGAAACGAGTCATTTGAAAGAGTCGTACGCGCGGATCCCTCAATTCCAGCGCTTGCGCAACGGGCCTCTCAAGAAGGCCGAGTGACCAGACCATGTTCGACTGGCCGGAACAAAGCCACACATCTCCGACGAGAACATCCCGCAGCACTCGGACTGAACTGCCTCGAATCAACATGGAGTCCGGCCCGCCGTGCGGCATTGGCGGAAGAGTTACAAGCCACTTCCCATCCTCCCCCGCAGTCGTGTCCCTCACATAATCGCGAAACTTCACCGTGACATGTTGACCCGGATTATCCCGCCCCCACACGGGTACATCCTGATCGCGTTGCAGGACCGCATTGTCATCGAAGAGTGACGGAAGCCGTAACGATTCAAACGAACCACTGGTAACACGTCCCTTTGTTTGACATGCCGCCAGAGCCATGACCGCAAAAAGAAAGAGACCGGTGCGCAGCGAGAGGATCATGGCACCTGTTCTCCCGCGAGCGGATCGACTTCCACCATCGTAACATTCCGATCCCAGTCGTCGGTGCGAAAAGGAGCTGCGGGAATTCCAGCCGCGTTGAAAATATTGTAGCTTGGACAATCAGACCAGTTATAGCGCAACGCGACCGGTCGAGGAACCTCGGGGTGAGAGACAACGATGACGTTGTCACCAAAAACTTCCATCCTTGCGGGGTAAAAAATCCGATCGTTTCCGGCAATCAGAAAGCCGTTCGGAAAAAGCGACGGCGTATCGAGACCACCCTCGGAATTGCGATACTCCACAACAGCCGCACCCTCTCCGAACCGAATATCATTCGGGCGGGGCGGACGCCAGTCCGTGACGTCACCATAGACAGTGTCTCGCGCGGCACTGGCAAGACGTTCACCAACTGTCCTTTTGTCGGCAGGATGGATGTCGTGACAGTTTCCCGCGTCCGTAATGACGATCACTTCGGCGTGGGGAAGGCTGGCGGCCACAAATTCCTGGGACTCTCGAAATTCCGCGGAGTGAGCCCTGAACGGATTTGCAAAGTGACCGAAAGGAGCAATCTGGACGATCAGGAACGGAAAGTCGCCATTCCCCCAACGCTCGCGCCAGGTTTCCATGATCATCCGGAGAAGCGTTCGATAGCGCACCGGCTCGCTGACATGAGCTTCGCCATGATACCAGAGAACGCCTCTGATCCCGTAGGGTATAAGAGGTTCAATCATTCCATTCCAGGCCGCCCCCGGCATGATAACAGCCTGTCGCTCAAACTCGGGCGCTGAGGGAAAACTCGGGCGCTCGAGCAGCATCTGCCTTTCCTTTCGAAAGCGCCACTCGCCCGTGAGATCGATGGGCTGACCCTTCCCATCGAGACGTGCCAGATAAAACAAGTGATCGGGTCCGTGCAGACCACCTGCTGCATAGAAGTCCGTAACGCGGATGGAGATCGTGTTGCGTCCCGCTTTGACGACAGCGCCCGGTGCTTCATACATGCGCCGGGCCAGATGAGCCGCCGGAGACGAAATATCCGTCTCACCGATCTTCAGGCCATTGAACCACGTCTCATCATGGTCATCCACCATGCCCAGCGAGACGGATACCGGCACACCCTCCCAGTCTTCCGGCAAATGGATCGTTCGGCGAAGCCATGCCTTTCCATCGAATTCCACACCATGGCTTTCCCAGCGGGCCGGCATATCCATCGGCTGCCATTCCGAATCATCGTATTGCGCCTTGTGCCACCCTCCGTCCGTGCCCGTGTTCTTTGAGCCGTGCTCAAAACTGTTCCGCAGCGCATCGCGGAACTGTTGTTCGTATTTTTTACGAAGCCGTTTGTTTTCAGATACGGAAAGCTCTTTCTCGAGCCGTTCCACATAGGACCTCGTTTCATTGTTTGCGGAAACAACTTCCGCAGGGATCCACGTTTCCGCGCGGGAACCTCCCCACGCGCACTGAATCAAACCGACGGCAACATCCTGCGTCTCGGCGATTTGCTTTCCGAAATGGAGTGCAACCGCGGAAAACCGCTGCATCTCGCGGATCGTTGCCGGAGACCAATACCCGCGCACTTTTCCCTTCGGCGTCGTGCTGCCGATTCGCTGGACCTTGAACAGGCGCAACCGCTCGTCCAGCAGCTCCGTTGCCTGAGCCACTGGTCGCCACGTGTTCTCCAGTGGCCACTCCATGTTTGATTGCCCGGAGCAAATCCACACCTCACCGACCATGACGTTGCGAAAAACGCGGACAGAACTTCCACGGACCGTCATGTCGTAAGGGCCGCCCGCCTTCATGGACGGCAGCCGGACGATCCAGTATCCCTCTTCATTTGCCGTTGCGGAAGCTGACATGGCGTTCAGCGACACGGTAACAACCTGTCCCGGCTTGTCCTGGCCCCAAACCGGAAGAGGCTGACCACGTTGCAAAACGGCTCCATTGTCGAACAGTGGTGAAAGATCGAGCGCCGGAGCCGCGCCAACCGGCACGCTCCCCTTCTTTGCACATCCGCCCACGAGTATCGTGACCACGATGACAGCGAAAAGGAACGTCGACTTCACGGAACTCCTCCCGGAAACGATGACTGGCAAAGCCTGTTAAAGGAGTGAGTGGATTGCAACAGAGTCTTTCGATTTTGCAGGATTGTCCACTCGCGAGTGCGTGAAATCTCCAAACCTCACGAACCTCCCCGAGAGAAACCCGGCTTCTTTCCATCCTCCTCCGTATCCTCGCCGTTGCGACCCTCTCACTTCCCCGGTGTGCCGTCCCGTGTTTCCATTCTTTCCATATCTCCCATATCTCCCATAATTCCCAAAACAACCTTTCTCGTTAAAGGTTCCCATTCCTCCCATCGTTCCCATGGATTCCTGAAATCCGAAACGACCTGTGGTTCACTTCTCCCCATCAGGCCTGACCCAGCAAGACCCCATGCAAGACAGAAGAAAGACAAACCCACGAACAACACCCGAAACCGAACGGGCGCCCGCTCAACCCTCATCAACCGGAGTCAGACCCATGACCTCTCAGCCACTCTCTCCCATGCCGCAAACCGTCAGGGCACAGCCGCCTGGAACAATTCCGCAAGCGCCGTCACATTTGAAACCTGCCGCACATTGTCGAACGGTTCCGGCATCTCCGTACCCTTCCAGTTTATCCACACACAATTCCACCCCAACGGTGCCGTCGGCGCGATATCGTGCTCCCACGCATCGCCTATGTACACGATACGCGAGGGATCCGGCCTGCCGGCACGCTCCCACGCCATTTGGTAAAAACGGGGATCCGTTTTGACACAGTTCGTCTCATCGGTCGTCAGCATCCACTCGAACTTGTCGCGATGAACAAGCTGACCAAACTTTGCATCCTGCGTTTCATGAGGAGCGTTTGTCAGAATCGCCAACCTTGCGTGCCGCGAGACCGCCTCGATCAACCCGGGACTCTCCGGATACTCTCCCTGATACCCGAGATAGAGCTCCAGGTATTCCGAACTGATTTCATGCGCGCAGTGATCGTCCGCCAGACCGAACTTCATCAAGACGTTTTCAAAGCGTTTGATGCGCAGCGTCCCGACATCCAGCGTGCCGTCGGCAAGCTGATCCCAGAGAATCCGGCTTTGAAGAACAAACTCATTCACGCACTCGGCGTGATCGATACCGGTCACCTCGCAGATTCGCCGCAGTGCGAATCGCACCGCCGACGGATGATCCCACAACGTGCCGTCGAGATCGAAGAACACCCAGTCGGCGTCGAATTCATCAGCGTTGGTCTTGCTCAAAACAAACCTCGTTACTTCTCGTGCGCAAACGCGCTCGGGCAGAGTTTGACAAGGCCGCATTCCCCGCAAAGCGGCTTGCGCGCCTTGCAGGTCTTCCGGCCGTGCAGAATAATGGAATGAGAAAAATGCGACCAGTTTTCCGGCGGCAGCAGATTGGCAAGATCCGCCTCGATCTTTTCCGGGTCGCTGTTGCTTGTGAGCTTCAAAAGATTCGTGATGCGCTTGAAGTGCGTGTCCACCGTCAGGCCGGGATAGCCAAAACAGTTCGTCCGGACAACGTTGGCCGTCTTCCTGGCAACACCGCGGAGAGTCAGCAACTCATCCATCGCCTCCGGAACCTTCCCTCCGAAACGTTCATGGATGTCGCGGCAGGTTTCCCGAACCGACTTCGCCTTGCTGTTGAAAAAACCCGTGCTCTTGATATCCTTCTCAAGCTCGCCCTTGGGCGAACTTGCAAAATCAACAGCGGTGGGATACTTTTTGAAGAGCGCCGGCGTCACCATGTTCACCCGCTCATCGGTACATTGCGCCGAGAGAATCGTCGCCACCAGGAGTTGCAGCGGATTCTCATGATGCAATGCACAGGTCGCGTCCGGAAACTCCTTTTTGAGTTCCTTCGCAATCTTCAACGCCCTCTCCGTCAGCCGCCCGTTCGCCCGCAACCTGCCGATTCGGTTCTTGAGGTCCGGATCGACCCTGTCCCAGAGCCTGCTCTTCAGGTGATGATCGGCGAAGCTGCCCGTCGCGCCCGCACTCTTCTTTGCCGTTTTTTTCACCGCTGTCTTTTTGACATTCGCCTTCTTTGCTGACGTTTTTTTTGCAGAGGATTTTCTTGCCGGCATCAGAGTCTGCCTCCTGCAACGTTGATTCCCAGTTTGTCGATCACCCGCTGTTCCGTTTCATTGATGACTGCATTCATGCGCTCCGCCATCGAATTCCATGTTCTTCCCTGTGCAAACTCGCGTCGCCTGTTTCGTGCCTCCTCATTGTCTTCGGCCAGCATGCGGGCGATGGTTGCACGCCAGTCTTCCGCCGGCACCACCGTCACCGGTGGCTCATAAAATTTACGGACATCCGGCACCGGCGTCGAAATGACCGGCAGTCCACAGGCAAGGTACTCCAGCGTTTTCACCGGGTTCACGGCGCGAGCCGCCTCATTGTCGGCGAAAGGCATCAGCCCCAGATCACAGTGTTGATAAAAACCAGGCAGATCCTCATGCGGACGCAGACCAGCCTCCACCACATTCGCCGGGAAACGCCACTCGCCGAAGGTCGCTCTCCGCGGCCCGACAAGAACGATCGCCGCTTCCGGAAAAGCCTCGGCCGTTTCCAGTATCAACCTGCCGGAGACACGATCGTTCAAGGTACCGACATAGAGCAGCCGCGGCCTTGCGAGACCCTTCAGGTCGGAGGGCTCGGCGGCGGATTTCTGCAGTTTCTCGATATCCACACCGGATGGGATGAACTCCATCTGCCGGGTGGTGCTCTGCAACGTCTGGTACAGCGTGTCCGTTCCCGCGAAAGCAAAATCCGCCCGCCGGAGGAGGTTCTCCTCCCGTTCCCGCGATCCCCGCGGAGCCCAGTCGAAGGCACAGAAGTCATCAATGGCATCGTAACCCACGACAGCAGGCCACAGGTCGGAAACCAGCCAGTCCACAAAGGGCGAATTGGTCAGCAGGATGAACGGCCGCCGCCGCAGCAATGCCGTCAGCCGCCGCGCCATGATGACGCGATTGAGGGCTCGCACAGCGCCGTGCCGGTACTCACCGGAGAGGATCAGCGGAGCGAAAACCACCAGTCTTCCCCCCTCTTCCGACCGTATCTCCGCCCAGCGCCCGGCAAAGGAACCGAGCGCCTCATGCACCTGAACGGGCGAGCAAAAGACGACCGGCCGATGCCGGGCCAGCAACCGTGCCATCTCCTGGGGCCGCTGCCAGACGCCATCCCATGCCACCTGCGAATAGAGCAGTAATGGCAGGCGTTTCGATCTCCGCGGATGCAGAGACGGGGGAATGCGGCGCGGCAGAGCGGCACCGCGACCAATGGCTCCGTGAGCGCTGATCCATTGGCCAAGCAGGTGCAGAGGAGATCCGGTCATGAGTGGGACGGCGGAGGGATACGTCTTTCGATTGGCGTGACGGGCCTTGAGTGTGGGCACAACGGTTGTTACCGTGACCCAAGGAGAGTTGTGAAAGTATGCCCGGCGAAACGCAAAACCCATCCGGAGAGACAAAACGCTCCGTGCCGACTCAGCGCATCCCCGGACGGATGCGGACGGTTGTCTGGGCGGCGGGTATCTTCATCGTTTTCGGAGCCGTGGTGGCCATCCTGACCTCCGTGCTGGTGGATCGCCTGCAGCGCCAGATGGTTGAAGTGGCTCAGGCGGAGGTGGCGGGCGTCGCCAACAGAGCCGCGCAGGAAATCGAGACCATCGTGGCCCGGCGGGCCGCCGAAGGGCATGTGATCAACAGCCTCAGCGATGTGGGAATGGACCAGGAAATCCGGTCCCGGCTCAGGATTTTGTCGCGCGACCATAATGTCCTGCTGACGGCACTCATCGATCCCGAGGGAGTTTGTATCGTTCAGACGGGCCGGGAGGGCGACTTCACGGACTGCCCCAAACAGAAAAGGCCCGGCAACAAAATGCGCGCCGCAGTGATGCCGCCGGACAGCTCCGAACCTCTGCTGGTGGAATTCGAATTGCGGGGACTTCCGGAGGGAGTTCCCGAGCAACGCGTGCCGATTCAATACGACGATCGTAACATCGGGTTCCTCACCTACGGCATCGAGGAAGCCGCTGCTTTGAGTTCACTCGAACCCATCAGCACACACATCTCCAGAAGCCTGATCTGGATGTCCGTGGTGATTATCGTTTTTTCAGGATTTGCGATTCTGCTGCTGACACGCATCGCGACCCGGCACGGCGAACTCCAGCGCTGCCACGACGAAGCACAGCATCTGGCACACATCGGTACAATGGCCAGCGGTCTGGCACATGAAATTCGCAATCCGTTGCACGCAATGAATCTGCACCTCGATGCAGTGCGCGAGGATCTGGAGGACACGCGCCCCGACTCCACGGCTCACGCGACAAAGGTCATTGATAACGTCCAGAAACAGATCACGTCGCTGAGTCACATTCTGACGAATTTCATGAACTTCGCGATGCCCACACGTCTCGAGCAGGAACCCGTTCGTCTTTTCGCTCTGGGCGGTGAGGTTGGCAATCTTCTGGAGCCGGAGTTTGAAGCCCGCGAGGTCCGGTTTCAGCGTGAGGTTCCTGAAAACGCCTGGATTGAAGCCGACCCGACACGTGTGCGTCAGGTGCTGACAAACGTGCTGTTGAACGCCGCGCAGGCGGTCGAACATCGAGACGGTGATCGCATTGTTCGGATGTGTGCCAGGCAGGAAGGCCACAAGTGGGCGGTTCGCATTGAGGACAACGGCCCCGGTATTCCTCCCGGCAGGGAAGAAACTCTCTTCGAGGTGTTCTATTCCGGTCGGAAGGGCGGCACCGGCTTCGGTCTGGCCATCGCTCGCCGCATCATGGAGGGACACGGAGGCTCCATCTCGGCGGAAAACCGGCCGGAGGGCGGTGCACGCTTTACGCTTCTGTTCCCCGCCTGCAAACCACCCGCAAACGCCCGTGAGGTTACGGGAACCATTCCACCGGCCGCCATGCAGAGCGAACCGGAAACCATCGGCTAGCAGCAGGATCTCACCAGACCCTTGTGGAACGGCCTCTTGCCCCTGCGTCGTGAGCGTGATGACTCCACCTCACGTTGTCATGGGGGCTTTTATGTCAATCACACGCAGTGAAGCGGACCACCTTCTGACCGCCATCGACGCCATGTGCGAGAGCGCGGGTCAAATTCATCTGAAGCACTTTCGCAAGCTCGACGGCTACGAAAAAAAGGGGGCGGTGGATTTGCTGACCGTCGCTGACAGGGAATCGGAAGAAGTCATTAAGTCGATGATCGCGGAACGTTTTCCTGGTCATGCGATTCTGGCAGAGGAAAGCGGCGCTTGTGGTGAAACGTCCTCCGACTACCTGTGGGTGATCGATCCTATCGACGGCACGACGAACTACGCGCACGGCCTTCCGCTGTTTTCCGTGAGCATCGCACTTCAGCACAACGGCCAAACCATTGCCGGTGGCATCAGCGCACCCGCTCTGGGCGATCACTATCGCGGAGCCCTTGGCCACGGTGCGACACACAACGGGAAGCCAATGCACGTGTCGAAGGTGGATGTCTTGCAGGACGCGCTCCTTGTGACCGGTTTTCCCTACAACCGTTCGGCGGTTCTGGACTGGTTGACGGAAACGCTCGGCAGGTTTCTCGACCGGAGTCAGGGAATGCTGCGTCTTGGCAGTGCGGCGCTCGATTTTGCACACGTTGCATCGGGTCACATCGACGGATTCTATGAACTGAACCTCCATCCGTGGGACATGGCGGCGGGCGCTCTCTTCGTTCAGGAGGCGGGAGGCCGTGTCAGTGATTTTGGCGGCAGCGAGTTCTCCATCTTCAACAAGCAGATGCTCTGCAGCAACGGCACAATCCATCAGGCAATGGTTGATGTGATTGCGGAGACAAACGTGCCCGAAGTATAGAATCCTGCTTCCGCTTTCCTTTAGCCTGCCGTCCAGTCTTTGAAAACAAGCTAGGAAGGAGGGATTTATTCCATGTCACTCAATTGCACGATCTATCAAGTTGACGATGCGAGATTGAGCTGTCTTCTCGGCCATTTGCCCGAAAATGAAGCGGTCAGACTGGTAGACGAATTGCTCAGATGTCCTTTTTTCAAGGGTATTTATGGGAGGGAATTGGAAAATAGCGAGGAGCGAAATCGTCTACGCTCAACTCTCATGCGGGTTTTCTCAAGTGACCAAGGTGACTATTCGACACTGGAGGATAGCGATCAGAAGTTTGCCTTGGATATGGTGTTCAACACCCTCCCACAAGAAGTGTTCTGCCCTTGGATCGACGTGTTCCGCGGAATGGAGGACCCGGAAAAGCAAATACTGAAAGCTCCAAGTGAATATTATCCCGGTGAGTGGTTTACATTTTCTCCTCAGGATGGCCGTTTTGTTGTGGACAGAGCTCAAGAATTGCTTGGTCGCAAACCAGTGATTTCGGGGCTCGCAAAAACTCGTGGCTATAGATACGGGGCAGCAAGTGATGGAGCAGAGCCCGGATATTTTTACGTCAACACACATATTTTGAGCATGTGGTTGTGGGAGTTGCGCGCGTTATTGGATGCTGCTGTGGAGGTCGATTACACAAGACACCAAATACTGACCAACTCGATCGCGTTCGTGAACAACTGGGCAGTGAAGCACGAAGTTGCGAGAAGTAAAGAGCTTGACGAACTCAAGCAGGGGTTAGGTGAAGTCATATCTCCCGGAAGTAATATTCCTGGTGACTACTATAAGCTGAAGTATGAAATTCTCCCTGTCTTTCAGGAGGCCAAGAACTCCTACAGAGGAATACTGGGCCTTTGGTGTTAGTTAGATACGGCAAAGCCTATAGTGCCACTCCGTGAATTGGAGTGTCGGAAAATTCCGGGTTCTCTGCCCGATCTTTGATTTATCAAGAATTGATTGAGTCACTGCTGGCGATTGCCGCCTCAAACCCGTACAGAAAAAACAACCCCTCGCGTTTGCGAGGGGTTGTTGTGTTTCCAGAAGTCTGTCGAAGAGCCATCAACGCTTGGAGAACTGGCTCGCCTTGCGGGCTTTGTGAAGGCCCGGCTTCTTGCGCTCGACGATACGGGCGTCGCGGGTAAGGAATCCGGCGCGCTTCAGCGGTGAGCGATTGCCTTCGTTGGCACGGATGAGTGCGCGGGAAAGGCCGTGGCGAATGGCGCCCGCCTGGCCTGAAGGACCGCCGCCGATGACGTTGACGATGACGTCGTATTTGCTCGTGGCGTCGGTGGTGGCGAGGGGCGACTTGCAAACGCCTTCAAAGCGGGGCACGTTGCCGAAGTAATCCTTAATCTCGCGGCCGTTCACAACAAAGCGGCCCTTGCCGGGGCGAAGATAAACACGGGCGATGGAGCACTTGCGTCGTCCGGTTCCGAGATACTGCTCAAGCTTGTCTGCCATGATGACTCCCGATGCGGGTCAGGGAATGAGGGGACGGCTCAGGCCGCCGCCGCGCGCGGCTTGCGCGTTTCAATTTTCAGGGGCTGAGGGTTTTGCGCTTCGTGAGGATGCTCGGTGCCAGCATAAATACGAATGTTGCGGTTAAGAACGGAACCGAGACGATTCTTGGGC
>JANQSL010000239.1 GCA_028284075.1 Candidatus Sumerlaeia bacterium
CTGGCCGCCCATCTGGTTACGCGTGTTGTCTTGATGACGGGAGTCTGGCGCCTGTGCGACAGTCTGTTTCCACGCGTTCGTTCAGCGCCATTCTTTGCAATGATTGCAGTGATCTTTGAACCGCGCGTCTGGATCGGCGGACACTTTCTGCAAGGCGGACATTACGAGGGTGCTTTTCTTGGAATGGCTGTCGGGGTCTGGACCCTGGCCCTCGGCGCGCGATGGATCGCGGGAGAGGGCGCATGGTGGAGAGCGGCTGTTTCCGCCGGGATCGGCATTCTCGTTCATTTGTTTATCGGTCTGCCGGTGCTCGCTGTTCTGTTCGTCGGCGGACTGCTCAGGCCACGTCCCGACCGGGAGCCACTCCATCTGGCCGGTATCGCTCTGGTCATCGCGATCCCGGCGCTGTTGCCCGCTGTGACGGGTTTTTTCCTTGCAAGCGAAACACCTCTCTCAGGTCGTCTTGTGATCGCCATCCTTGAGGCGCGCCATCCTCACCACCACATGCCCTGGACCTGGGAAATGCGCGAATGGGGGGAGTTCGCCGCTGTCCTTGGGACCGGGGCGATACTCCTTCGTCAGTTCCGTGGACAGGGAACGCTGCCCGCGGTTCTGTTGCTTTGGTACTGTGTAACAGCAGCGCTGTTCTGGTTCTGCGCAAGGAACCTGATTCTGCCTGTTGTGGTTTACTTCCAGGCATTCCGCCTTCTCGGACTCCTGCTCGCGATCGTTGCCTGCGGAGCCGGCGCAGTCTGTTGTCAAATCGTGCGAACCCTTCCCGGTCCGCGCGGTTTGCTTCTGGCTGGAATCTATGTGGTTTCATTTCGCTATCCCTTCACATTCACGATCATAACGCTGTTGTTGCTTGCGACGATTGTGAAGCGTCCCGCCGCTGCCTCCAACGCTCCGCTTTTACGCCATGAGATCGCACCGGTCGCTGCGCTCGGCGCTTTCGCCGTTCTCTTCGCTCTGCAAACGTCCTCCGTTCTCCGCGAGAGCGTGAATTCTCTCCGGCATGAGTATTGGCTTGGTGAGGTTCAGTCCCATAACGAGAACCGCACCGCTGTTGCGGAATGGATTCGGCAAAACACCTCGCGGGAAGACCTCTTTCTCGTACCCGCTTCCCGCGGGGATTTCCGTGTGATCGAACAACGTCCCATTGTTGCCGATTTGAAGTATGTGCCCTATCGCAACGCGGAGCTTGCTGACTGGGCTCGCCGCGTTCTTCTCCTGACGGGACGGCTGGACCCGCGGGAGGCGGATTCCCCCACGGCGTTCCAGAATGCTGTTCTGTCGTGGCGGGACGGCTCATCCGCCCGGCCGGTCAACCTGAGTACGCTCGAGGAAATCGCCAACCGCTATGGCGCCCGATGGATCGTGACCGACGAAACGTCTTCTTCCACGAGCTTGTCTCCCGCGTTTCGCAGCGGAGGGTGGGCTGTCTTCGCTTCGAAACCCGTCACAACTCCGTGAGGGTCCGCCTATTTCCTTGCGGCAAGGCAACCCCGGCGACAGCCTTGCACCGAACCGGTTGTTCGCACAGAAAACAACCCACTGATCAGTCCCCGCTGTGACTTCCGCGGGTTCCGGCAAGCGACGGAGGCGCCTTCAACCATGATGGACATGAATGAAATGCTGAAGATCATGGTCGAGCGCGATGCCGCCGACCTCCATCTTCGCGTTGGAAAGTCACCCTGCATGCGCGTCGGCGGCATTTTCGACGTCGTCGATCCGGACATTCTGACGCCGGACGATACCGACCGTCTTATGCGCGAGATCACTCCGCCGCGCTATCAACAGATGCTCCAGGAGCACGGCTCCGCCGATTTTGCCTACAGCTATTCCGACGAAGCCCGGTTCCGTGTGTCCATCTTCAGAAATCGTGGTGCCATCGGTATCGTTATGCGACTGATTCCGTCGCGGCTGATTCCCTTTGAAGTCCTCGGCCTTCCCACGGCGTCCATCACCGAGCTGCTCCACGCACATCGCGGCCTTTGTGTCATTACCGGTCCGACGGGTTCCGGAAAGACCACAACGCTCGCGACCATGATCGATTACATCAATACGAACCGCTACGCGCACATCATCACGATCGAGGACCCGATCGAGTACACGCACCCCCACAAGAAGTCGATTCTAACCCAGCGTGAAGTCCACGTCGACACACCTTCTTTCGCGTACGCGCTGCGTGGCGCCCTCCGTCAGGACCCGGACGTCATTCTCGTGGGCGAAATGCGAGATCTTGAAACAATGGAAGCGGCGCTGACCGCCGCGGAAACAGGCCACCTCGTCTTCGGTACCCTGCACACCATCAGCGCCTCCGGCACCATCGACCGTATCATCGATGCGTTCCCCATGAATCAGCAGGAGCAGATTCGCTCGGTTCTCGCGGTTGCGCTGAAAACAATTATCGCCCAAACGCTTCTTCCTCATGCGTCGGGCCGCGGACGACTTGCCGCCTATGAAATCCTTCACTGTACGGCGGCCGTGCAGAACCTGATTCGTGAAGCAAAAACGAATCGCATCATCTCGACGATTCAAACATCGCAGAAGGCTGGCATGGTCACGATGGACGACTTTCTGCTCAAACTCTATTTCGAGCAGAAAATCACGGGAGAAGTTGCTCTCGAGCGTGCCCATTTTCCTGATGAACTGCGTGTCAAGATGCTCGCCGGAAGAGATGAAAAAGAGGAAGAAGAGGAAGAGGAAGAGCCTGTCATCTGAGGGTGCGAGCCGTCAAAACAGCTCCATCTGCTCCTTTGGCCGGCGAAAAGCATCGCCGTTGGACGAGAGGGGTTCGCGGTTGAGTCCGTATCTGCGACTGTAGAGCGCAAACATGTGCTCGAATTGCTCTGAAAGCGGACCCTGTCCCCGCATACGGTTCCCGAATTCCGAGTCGTACAGCTTTCCGCCGTGCAGCTGGCGCAGCCTCGACAGAACCTTTTCTTTCTTCAGGGGCTCGTGGACATCGAGCCATTCAGCAAACAGGTCTTTCACACCGTGTGGCAATCGCAGCAGCACCCAGACCGCATGGCGTGCACCCGCTTCCGCCGCCGCTTTCAGGATCGATGGAATCTCCTGGTCCGTCAGACCGGGAATGACCGGTGCGATGTTCACACTGACCGGTACTCCGGCATCGGCAAGAATGCGAACCGCCCTGAGCCGTGCGCGTGGAGTCGATGCACGAGGTTCGAGCCGCCGTTGAAGATCGTTGTCCAGGGTCGTCAGTGAAATTGTCGCCCATGCGCAGTCTTCCTTTGCCAATTCCCCGAGCAAATCGGCATCACGCTCGATCATCGCGCTTTTTGTGATCATGCTCACCGGATGGTGAAAGACAGCGAGGATCTCCAGGCACCGGCGTGTCAGGCGCAGACTCTTTTCAACCGGTTGGTAGGGATCGGTCGCTCCTGAAAACGCGATGGGAGCCGGTTTGTAAGAGGGTTTCTCAAGTTCAGCGCGCAGCAACTCCGGTGCGGCTTCTTTGACAAAGATCTTCGACTCGAAATCAAGACCTGCCGATAATCCGAGGTACTCGTGAGTGGGTCGAGCGTAGCAGTATGAGCAACCGTGGCTGCAACCTTTGTATGGATTGAGGCTGCGTTTGAGAGGCAGGTCCGGTGAGTCGTTGTCCGTCAAAACGGAACGCGACCTGTCACGGAAATAGAGAGTCTCCGCCGCGTTAAATGTCTCCCCCGGATCCGGTATATAAGCGAGACGTTCGAAGCGGCTGGATGGGTTGGATCCTGTACCGCGTCCTCGCGGATGTTCACTGGCACTGTCATTCACAACCACGTGCCCGCATCACGAAGTCACGCGCCTTTGCGCCGTCAAGTTGGCCGTTCGTCCGAACGCCGGAGCAAACATCGAGGCCGTGCGGCCGAGCCGTTTCGACCGCTGCCGAGACGTTTTCCGGTGTCAGCCCACCCGCAAGCCAAACAGGAGTTTCGGGGTTTTCGGAAACGATTCGCCGCGAAATCCGCCAGTCATGGACCCGTCCCGTTCCACCAAGCTGTTTCGTCGAGGCTTCCGGGTTTCCGGAGTCCAGGAGGAGGCCGTCAACATGGGGAGCATACATCGCCGATTCCGTAACCGCCTTCTCATCTTTGACATGAATGACCTGCCACAGCCCCGCCTTCGGAACAAGCTTCCGGAGTTCCACAACCGACGACACATCGTTCTGAAGAACATCGGTCAGTTGAATTACCGAGGTGCCGCATTCCCGCCATTGAGCGGCTATTGCCACAGGATCGGTCAGAGATGTGAGCAGGACGGTCTCGGCACGGCCCCGAACGTGATTTGCAATCCGGGCGATGTCCCTGTCGCTGATGACTCCCGGACCGCTCGGCATTCGCGATACCAGTCCAAGAAGATCAGCTCCCGCGAGAAGAGCGGTCTCAGCTTCCGCGATACTACCGATACAACAAATCTTTATTCGTGGGCTCATCGGACTGATCCACCGGGTCCTTTTCCGCAATATGGCGCAATACCTCATGCGACAGGAGTCTAAGGGTTGTGCCGTTCCTCCGTGCGCGCCGCTTCCGCCAGTGCCTCGAGATCCTCCTCCAAACACTTCGCCACCATCTTGCGAAGCATGGGGCTCATGAAGAGTCCAAGCACTTTGGCCACCAGTGTGATCTGCCGCGCCTCGAAGTTCATGCTGACTTCCGTCGCGTTCTCTCCCGTGCGCCTGAACTGAAACCTTGTGGTATAGTGAGTGCCGTGGGATTCCGCCTCGACCGTGTAAGAATGGGGTGAATCAAAAGCCGTCACCCACATTTCCTCAGTCGCCTCTTTGCCAAGAATAACACGTGTCTCCCGCCATCGAGTTCCCATCCCGAAGGGTCCGTCGCTGAGAATTTCGACTTTTTGAATCGATGGAATACGATCCTGGCTTCCGGGAAGGTCAGTAAAGAGAGCGAAGGTTTCGTTCAGAGAGGACGGAATTGTTTTGCTGAGATTTGAAACATACACGATGGGGGCTCCTTCTCCGTGGCCTCAACACCGGCTCATGTCCGATCCCTGGATGAGCGATGTTCGGCGACTTAACAACTCCGGCCGATAACAACCGCAGTACAAATTCCGCTATCTGTTTACAGAGTTCCCGTACAAGCCGTTTTCGTGTCCGGAAACGGAATCCGTCGTTTCCGGCCGGAGAGAGGTGACGGGCGTGATGGCGGGCCCGCGAACTAATCGGCCTGTCTGAGCCGCTGGTGGTAGTCCTGTGTCGAGTAGGCCACTCCCAGGTCCTTGACGAGAGAGACGTCCTGCATCTCGGCAAGGAGTACCATCAAAGCCATGTGGTGGATGCTGTGACTGGAAAGAAACACAAGCTCACGCTCGATGCTGCTTTCGACTGAAATGGAGGTCGCCCCTTTTGAGGGAATCTGCTGGATTGTTACCGGTTTCGCGAGATCGTTCCCACAAAGCTTCAGCAGCTCGCTCTCAACAAGGTCGATGACCTGAAAAAACACCTGACGAGAGCCCTCCAGGTCTGCGGACCGGTCCCGCGAATCATAGTCCACAGCTCCGTCGGCCAGGCCTCGAAAGAAGCAAAGGTAGTGGTCGAGGCAGTGACGCATATGGGCCCCGATGGAGGAATGAGTCCCAACGGGCCGGGCGTACTGGTCATCCGAAAGGGCCGTCACCAGGGCGCGGGCCTCGGTGCAACTTCTCAGACATCCGTCAATGGACGCGGGAATACTCATGTCAGGGTCTTGCTGCGGCATTCGATCCGGCCTTCGGTCAGCCGGAGAGGCTGATCCGACTAATGAGAGTAACGCAGAAGGCCCGACGGCTTCGGAGTGCGTCAAGGCCCCTGTTCCCAATGGGATGCTCCGCCGGATACGGTTCCCGGGACTGTGAATAATTCCCCGCGGGGGGTAAGGCATCCTAAAATTCTTCGCTCCAAGGGAAACCCTTGATTCCGCGGTCAGGTCTCTCCAGCCTTATGGTCTCTCCGGATCGCTCCGAAAACGGGACCCCATATAAACAGAAAGGCATGACCATGAGTTCTGCAGCGGTGTTTGACGACCTTCTTCACGAAGAACGCGAGTTTCCGCCCTCCCCCGAGTTCGCGAAGACAGCTCACATATCCGATCTGTCTTTCTATGAGGAGGCGAACAAGGACCCCCTCAAATTCTGGGAAGGTGTCGCGAAGGAACTGGAGTGGTTCAGCCCATGGAAGGAAATCATGTCGTGGAATCCTCCCGATGTGAAGTGGTTCGTCGGCGGAAAAATCAACATCACCCACAACTGTCTGGATCGTCACCTGAAGACGGCGACTCGAAACAAGGCGGCACTCATCTGGGAAGGCGAGAATTTTGAGGTTCGCACGCTGACTTATCAGCAGCTCCACACTGAGGTTTGCAAGTTCTCCAACGCCATCAAGTCGCTGGGAGTCGGCAAGGGCGACCGTGTTGCCATCTACATGCCGATGATGATCGAGGCGGTCGTTGCGATGCTCGCCTGTGCCCGCATCGGCGCCATTCACAGCGTTGTTTTCGGCGGTTTTTCACCGGAGTCACTCTCTGATCGAATCAACGATGCCGAGGCAAAACTGCTCATCACCGCGGACGGCGGCTGGCGCCGCGGCAATATTCTGCGCCTGAAGGATGAAGCCGACAAGGCTCTCACAAAATGCAATACCATCAAAAACGTGGTGGTTGTCAAACGTCCCCACGGCGAGCCTTTCCCCTGCCACATCCAGGAGGGCCGTGACCACTGGTATCACCGTCTCATGGCGGATGCGAGTCCCGAGTGCCCCGCGGAAGAACTGGATGCGGAGGATCCGCTCTATATTCTTTATACTTCCGGAACGACGGGCAAACCCAAGGGCATTGTTCACACCACCGGTGGTTACTCGGTGGGAACCTATGCAACAACGAAGTATGTCTTCGATATTAAGCCGGATGACGTTTACTGGTGCACGGCAGATGTCGGCTGGGTCACCGGCCACAGCTACATCGTTTACGGTCCGCTTCAGTGCGGCGCCACAAACCTCATTTACGAAGGCGCTCCCAACTGGCCTGAGAACGACCGCTTCTGGGAAATGGTTGCCCGCCACAGGGTTAACACTTTCTACACCGCACCCACAGCCATTCGGGCCTTCATGAAGTGGGGCGACGATCTGCCCGCAAAACACGATCTCTCGTCACTGCGGCTGCTGGGCTCCGTTGGCGAACCCATCAACCCTGAAGCCTGGATGTGGTACCATAACCATATCGGCGGTGGTGACTGCCCGATTGTCGACACGTGGTGGCAGACTGAAACGGGCGCCATGATGATCACGACTCTCCCCGGAGCCTGCACGACGAAGCCCGGTTACGCCGGTCTCGCTTTTCCGGGTATTCAAGCCACCATTCTCAATGAAGCCGGCGAGGAAGTCACCAGCGGCACCGGTCTTCTGGCGATTACGCACCCGTGGCCGTCCATGCTTCGCACGATTTGGGGCGATCACGACCGCTTCGTGAACACCTACTTCTCCAAGTGGGACAAATCCATTTATTTCCCCGGTGACGGTGCAAAACGCGATGAGAAGGGGAACTTCATGATTCTCGGCCGTGTGGACGATGTTTTGAACGTCTCCGGCCACCGCATCGGAACCATGGAGGTCGAGTCAGCGCTGGTCGATCACCCCGCCGTCGCCGAAGCGGCCGTTATTGGCAAACAGCACGAAATCAAGGGTCAGGCGATCGTTGCATTTGTCACCCTGAAGGGCGGCTCTCACCGGGACGCAAAGACGGAGAGTGACCTCAAGCAACACGTCGTCGAAAAGATCGGCGCCATTGCCCGTCCTGAAGCCATCATCGTGAGTGGCGATCTTCCAAAGACCCGCTCCGGCAAGATCATGCGCCGCCTTCTGCGCGATATCGTCGAAGGGCGCACCGCCAGCGATACAACCACGCTCGCCGACCCCTCAGTCTTTGAGGATATCCGCGAGATGTACGAAGAAAAGTTCAAGAGCTAGACGTCCATTCCAGAGGGTGGACAGGAACCTCGCAAAAAACGAACGGGAAGCGGCATGGTCTTTCGCTGCTTCCCGTTTTGTTTTGTTGTCAGTACTGCTCCCTGGAGAACGAAACTCAAAGAATCCCGGGGCGGTCCGGATTGGAGAGATCGTCAGGCGCTCCACCCCGGGCGGGTGCCAGAGAAACAACACTCATCGTTTTTTCAGTACTCACGGCTCTGCCGCCTCGACGATCATCCCGCGAGGTGGAGATGAGGGCAGGGGTAACTGCGGCTGACTGGAGCCGTAGCAGCTCATCTGATAATAACCGATGCCTCCGATGAGGGCGGCCAGGACTATCCCGGTAACACTCAGTCTTCGCTGCATGGTCATGATCTTGATATCTCCTGCAGTTGGTATGGGTGGAAATTTCGTGAAACTGAAAATGCCCGGTGCCCCCTTTTTCGCCCTACAACATCATCACTGCAGTCACCAAATGGCTCACACCTGGTGAGAGCTGAGGTGCTCGCCAACTTGGCCCTGCCTTGAAGTGGAACAACACCGTTCCGCACACGTAATCCGCGGTCAGTATTGTTCCCTGTAGAACGGGACTCGAAGAATCCCGGGGCGATCCGGATTGGAAAGATCGTCAGGTGCTCCGCCCCGGGCGGGGGCTGGAGAAGCGATGCGCACAATGTCTCCGTTGCTTGTCGTGCCGTTCGTTGGATCGTAGTCGACACCGAATGGGTTGGGTCTGGAGATCGAAGCTGCTGAACCTCCGAACCCCAGCAGCAGATCGGGTCCGGCACTCACAAGCCGCCAGACGCTCCCGCTCGTGATCGAACTGCCCCAACCGCGGCAGTTGTCGGCATCGATGTAGTCGTACGTGTCATATGTTTCCGGCACCCCGGGGTCGCCCGGAGGCAGCGCATTGGGAGAGAACGGGTCGCTCGGAATAGAGGAGAAGTAACTCACCGGTGTGGTAAGAGGTATGAGACGCACGCTCACCGGACCCGGGAATCCGTTCTGGACGTAAGGTCCGGTTCCACACGATGGCGGATAGCGTTCGAAATCGCTGCGGTAGGTTTCGAGCGCCGTTGCAAACGCACGCATGTCCGCTCTGGCGCGCGACACCTTCGATCGAACCTGCGCCTCGAGAAAGTTTGGAACGGCGATGGCCGCAAGGATCGCGATAACCGCGACGACAACAAGCAGTTCGATGATCGTGAAACCGCGTCTTCTGGCGATGCTCATCGAGGTCATCTCCTTTTCCGGCTCACTCAGTCGGGTTGTCCACATTCGATCCCGCAACGCGGCCGGTTCCGCTGCCGTCGTTCAGGGTAAACCTGACCGCATCGGCGATTGCGGCGATTTTTCCACGGCTCACGCTGCTTCCGAGAGCATCGAGGGTGACGGTGTTGTCGCCCGCATTGAAGGGGAACACACCCAAAGAAATCCAGCCGCTGTCGTTGACCTGTTGATCGATGAAAACCGAGTGCTTCCCTGAAGCGGCGGCAATGTCGTACTTGACCGAGGTGGACCGGTTCTTACCGGCGATATAGAACACCTGGACATTGTAGTTGCCTGTTTGCTTCAGGCTAACCGTCCAGGTGGCTGAGGCTTCCGGATATGTCGTAAATCGATAGGAACCGCCCTCATGACCTCTTGCAATAACACTTCTCCTCCATCTGCCTGTCTCGACATAAGCGGGAGCTTTGTCATCATTGTCCACGATGACATCGATACCATCCGCAGGATCCCGTACTTCAAGAGTGGCCTCAACGTCCGACTTGTGAGCTTCGAATGTCTGCAACTCCGTAGTGAGCGTGAGTGATTCCGGTTCCCTGCCTGGAACCTGCACTCCTGGTGTGCCGGAGGTCTGTGGTGACTCCCCTATCTGAGCATCCAGTGCGTGGCCGAATCGACATCCGCAGATTGTGCAAAGAAAAACTCCACCGGCAATCAAGGCGACCGCGGTCCGTGTGTACCCCAGGTCTGAAGTGAGAACAACACGCTTCAGATTGTTCAGCCGACGAATCATCCGGGAACGGCGTGCCATCGGAACCGCTGTGCTCAGGGGCGGGTGACCGCCAGCCTGCAAAGCAACTCTCGCCAGTGCTCCCGAGTATAACTCGTTGTCACCCACATGCCCGGCAGCCACCGCGTCGGCCAGTTCTTCGCATGCGTCGGTGTGTGCGCGGCGGGCCATCCAGACAAGCGGATGCCACCACAGCAGGCAGGTCAGAACATTGATCACTCCGAGCCAGAGAACATCGTTTCCCTTCAGATGGCTCAACTCATGGCCGAGGACGGCCGACAAATCATCCTGCCTTTCATCTTCAGCCAGCCAGGACGGCAAAACCACCACCGGCCGCCGCACGCCGATCAGGAAGGGCGAGAAGAGAACCGGTGAAAGCCGCAATATGGGAATACGGCCTGGGATTCCCAATTCCGCCGCCACTCGCCTCAACAAACGAACGGCTTCAGGTGACGGCGCGGAAGAGTTTCGCAGAATCAGAAGGGCCCGCCGTTGGCTCCGAAACACAATCGCACTCATTACCAGGAAACCCAGCACCCAGGTCGCGGCAATCAATGGGTATGGATTGAGTTCTTCAGGTAGAAACGAGGCGACTCCACGCTTGTCCAGAGGTGATACGGAAGTCAGATCTCCGATGAACACGGAATCCATCGGGACCGGGAACAAACCGCCGTAACCGTTCAGAAATCCGCCACGCAATGCAGAGGCTGCACCGGCGGCTGGAGGTGTAACCGGAAACTCCCAGGCGGGAGCCAGCAGCAAAAGGACCGGTATCGACAACGCACCGGTGATACTGATCCGCCACAAGAGAACGCGCCATCGCGGGTTACGGGAGCGCAAACAGAGGCTGATTCCCCATGCTGTCAGCAACACAACAGTCAGCTTGAGCAACGCATCCGGAACGGGATGGAGATCCACAAGCGCATGCGTCAGATTGCTCATCATTTCTGACCTTTCCCTTTGCCGGAGGCTTTTTTCCGGATCTTTCCCGATGCGATTTTCTGCAACTCCCGGATGTCCTCTTCGGAAAACTTCTCCGTCTCGATCAGTTTCGCTATCAGTGCGAACGAAGAGCCTTCCGCAAAAACCTGCGCCATGCGCTGAGTCATCTTCTTCATCGCCCTGTCCCGGGGTGTTCTGGACCGATAGTAATACGCTTTGCCGATCCGGCGCCGGGTTGTGTGTCCTTTCTCCGTCAGAACCTGCAAAACAGAGCGGAGTGCCATGTTGCTGATGGAACGAGGAAACCTTTCCTGAATTTCGGAGGGCTTCTGCTCACCGTGTTCCCAGAGAACCTGCATGACTTCCAGCTCTCCTTCCGTCAGCTGCTTCATTCCACGCTCCTTTGATTTGCTGGGGATCGGACTCGTCCGGCAACTATATGAGGCATATGCCTCAGTTTTCCGCGGCCGTCAAGGCTGAAGTGAGGCATAATCCTCATTAGTGCCCGCTTGTCGCATACATCGGAACTCCGTCGCACTGTACGGGTTGCGGCAGGAGACCCGACTTGTCAGCAGCCATCCGAAGAATCTCTTCGCATTTGAGCAGTTTTTCCCGAAATTCGCGAGAGCAGTACCGGCCGGAGGATCGGGCACGCGCGAGTTCGATGGGAGTCATGCCGTTACGCGCCCTTTGCTGTGGATCGCAGCCCAGTTCCAACAGGACGCGAGTGGTTTCCGCGGAACCGAACAGTGCCGCGTGATGCAATGCGTTCCAACCCGTGTCCCACTCGACGTGGCCAACATCGGCTCCCAGCGAAACGGCCAGCAGAACAATGTCTTTCCGGTCAGCAGCGGACGCATTCTTCAGAGCCAGCCACTTCTCACAGGCCCCCGCCTCATGACGAATCAGAAGTCTTCTGATCATCTCCACGTCTCCCTCCGCGGCCGCGTTTTCAATCTGATGCCGCAACGAGCGTATGGGCTCTTCCGGAGAGACTTCCTGCTGCAATGAAACATCAACGGTCTTCCAAATCGCGGAAATCGCCACCAGCAGACACCCAAGGGTCGTCACGAACCTGGTCTCCGATCTTCTGTACACAGGTTATGCCTCGCTGATTCCCGCTCATTTCGTCAGGCACGCACGGTCTCCAAAAACACATGCCCGGGCGGTTCCGCGCGGCCCGGTATTGCCGCCATAGCCGGAGGCTGACCCCCGACGATATGAGGATAATTCCTCAGTTCAACCCTGCCGTCAACTCCAAACTGAGGAAAAAACCTCACTATTGATCCCGTTGACCCCACTCATCCGCGCATCAGGAATTGGGGACATGACCTCTCAATCCACTGAACAACACCGCCAGCAGGCTGAGTCTCTTGAGCGAATCGGCGTCGCCGTGCTGACCATCAGCGATACCCGCACCACGGAAACCGACGGAAGTGGCTCTTTGATCAAAGAGCTTCTGTTGGAAGCGGGCATCGAAATCGTCCACTATGACATTCTGAAAGATGAACCGGACACGATTCGTGAAAGAGTTCTGAAACTCTCCGAAGAGAAGAATGTCGACGTGGTTCTGACAAACGGCGGAACCGGAATCGCCCCTCGGGACGGCACTTATGAAGCGGTGAGCGGCCTGTTGGATCGGACGCTTCCCGGCTTTGGCGAGATTTTCCGGATGCTGTCCTGGGAAGAAGTCGGCGCGGCATCCATGCTTTCACGAGCCGTCGCCGGACTGCGCGGAGGCACACTCATTTTTTGCATGCCCGGCAGTTCCAACGCCGTGGGCCTTGCGATGCGCAAACTGATCGTTCCCGAGTTACGGCATCTTGTACTGGAAATGCGCGGACGTCAAAAGGCTTAGCCTGCCAAACCAGCCTGGTGCAGTGTCTTGAGATCGATCATGCCGACGGCGCGGTTATCTTCGTCGACGACGGGCAGAACACCGATTCGGAATTCCTGCAGGATATCGACGACCTTTGGCCCGGCGATGTCCGGAGAAACACGCTTTGGGTTTTTGATCATCAACTCAGACATCCGTGTTGTCGGGTCCGCGCCGCCGCGTTCCACAAGCCGGCGAAGGTCCCCATCGCAGAAGATTCCCGTCAAGATCCCGGTATCATCCACGAATGCCACCGCTCCCAACTGTGCCATGCGGGGAATAGCTTCGCTCAACGTCGCCGATTCGTGCAGAACGGGGTTGTCGGCGCCGGTCGCCATCATGTCCCGCACTCGAACCAGCAATCGTCTGCCCAGTGCGCCAAGCGGATGACGCAGTGCAAAATCCTCATTTGTAAACCCGCGAGCCTCCATCAGAGCACCCGCAAGTGCATCGCACAATGCCATCTGCGCAATCGTTGAAGCGGTCGGAGCAAGGTTCAGCGGACACGCTTCTTTTTCCAGTTCGTATGAGAGCACCACATCGGCGCGCTTCGCCAGTGGCCCCAGTGCGCTGCCGCAAACGACAATCAATGAAATTTCATGATGCGAGATGTAGGGAAGCAGGTTGAGAACTTCCTCCGTCGCGCCGCTGTGAGAAACCGCCAATACCACGTTCCTTGGAGTCAGCATTCCGAGATCGCCGTGCACGGCCTCCGCCGGATGAAGAAAGAAGGCGGGGGTCCCTGTGGAGGACAGTGTGGCGGCCACCTTCGCTCCGATGTGGCCGCTTTTTCCCATGCCGGTCACAACAACATGGGAGTCGCATTCCAGAATCAACCGACAGGCTTTGGCAAACGCCTCTCCTTCAATCTGCTCACCGAGGCCGCGCAGCGCCTCCGCCTCCAGTTTGAGGACCCTCAAACCGGCACTGTGAAAATCGAAGTTGTCCGGGGAGTTGCTCATGGCGAGGGCTTGCGCTCCGCGTCAGATGGACCGACCGTTTGAACGCATCACATCGCGGGCAACGGGAAACACGACAGCATGGTGGACGTCCTTGAAGCGGAGTTTCGATTCTCACTGCCCCGCTGGCAGAATTATCCAGAGACCCCTCAGGCGCAGGTCTGCTTCTGTGGCCGCAGCAATGTGGGAAAATCGTCGCTCCTGAATTGCCTGGCGGGCCGCAAGAGCCTCGCGCGGGTTTCTTCCACCCCAGGGCGCACTCAGGCACTGAATGTCTTCTCCGTGGCCCTTCGTGAGGCGGAGGAACGACGCACAATCTGGTTCGTCGACCTCCCGGGCTACGGATATGCAAACGCTCCGGCTTCCGTGCGAAAGGCATGGCGCCCGATGATGGAGGGCTATCTGCGCCGCAATCCCATGCTTCGTGCCGCGGTCCTGCTGCTGGACATCCGCAGGAAACCCAACGAGGGCGATCTCGACTTTCTTGAAATGCTTGAGCGCTTTGAGGTCCCCGTCATTCCGGTTGTCACAAAAACCGACAAAGTGCCTTCCACGAAACGGAGAAAATCTCTCCGGCTCATTGCCGACACGTGCGATATTCCCGCGAATGAACTGAGAGTTTTTTCCTCTGTCACGCGTCATGGACGTGACGAGCTCCTCGGAGATCTGTTCGATTTGGCGGAGGTTTGAGAGGATGCTACTGACCGGCGGGCTCGACAAGAACCTGCATCAAAACTCCGGCCGGAGGATAGTTCAGCACAAGTCCAAGATCGTGCAGGGCGCGTCGTCCGGCCACCCCGACAGTAAACAGAGCCGATGATCCCGGCTCGATGTCACGAACCGGAAAACCCTTCAGGTCATCCCTGTCAGGATTGAATGCATAGAGACCGTCAGGCATAACAAGGCGGAAAGCCTCCGGTCCGAGCGTCATGGTCTCCATTGATCGGTTACGGACGGAGACGGTGAGAATCGAACCGCTGGCGGCCGCTCGCAAACCGATACCGCTCTTGAACTCAACAGGTTCATTATACCCGCTGACAATGCTGTAGTCAGACGCTGACTGTTCCGATTTGTCGTACGCGGCGATGAGTTCCTCACCTGTTCGGTTACGTCCGCAACCAAGCAGCACGACCAGGATCATGCCGACCTGTATCAGTCGAATCATTAAGGCGCGACTTCCTGCGAGTCCGAATCCACGTTCCCGGACTGTCCCTGTTTCTCGCGAATGATTTCGTCGCGAAGCCGATCCTGCTGTTCCGAAATGGGAACCAGTTGATCGGGGGAGGGTGTGGTTTGATCCGGCTCGCTGCGGCCCTGCAGCAGTACGGCGACGATGGCACCGGCAAGCAGCAGGGCAACGATGGCGACGGCAATGACAGGTCCTCTGCCGGACTTTCGCGTATCGCTTCTGGATGTGTCCCGCTTCGGAGCAGGTGTCGTTTTCGCCGGCTTTGGTGTTACGTTCTTCCTTGAAAGCGGGCGTGGTGTTAACAGCTTGCCGGAAGGCCTGGGGGTCTTGGTCTGAGCACCCTTTTGCGATACGGGAATCGGTGTGCGAAAGTCGGAACCCGTGTAGAGGGAATTTGTGGGTGTCGGAGTGTTTCGGTAGTTTAAAACGGAGGTGATGCTGACTGTTTGTTCTTTCAGGGCGGCAAGCAGATCGTCACAAAACGCTTGAACGGTTTGGTAACGCTCCGTGCGATCTTCCATCATCGCCTTGCAAATCACGGCGTCCACCGCCACGGGAACCTTGTGGTTGGCTTCGGAAGGCATCTGGTAGTCGCCCACGGGCATTGCACGGGCCAGCATCTTGTAGAACGTGACACCCAGTGAATAAACGTCGGCACGGTGATCGACGGAGGCGGAGTCCTCGATCTGCTCCGGTGCCATGTAGTTTTGAGTTCCCAGCGCGCGCTTGATGGCTCCGCTGCTTTGCTGCAGGTCTCGTGAGCCTTTGACGATGTGAGCGATACCGAAGTCACCAATCTTGACGGCCGATTCGAGACCAAGAAGAATGTTTGACGGTTTGACGTCGCGGTGAACAACACCGTTGCGGTGAACATATTCAAGAGCATCCCGGCACGCCGTCACAACGGCGCGCCAGTCTTTCATCTCAAGAGCGTTCTCGATGATCATGCGGTCGAGAGTCTTTCCCTCGACGTATTCCATCACAAAGAAGTAGTTCTGGCCATCGTGACCACGGTCGATGATGTTTACAACATTGGGATGGGACAGTGCCGCAAGCGCTCCGGACTCTCCTTCAAAGCGCTCCACGAATTCGGGATCGCGCACGAAACGCCGGTGAAGAACCTTAATGGCCACCCGGCGGTTAAGGCTTTGCTGACGGCCCGTGTAAACGATGGCCATTCCGCCTTCGCCCACGACGTTTTCGATCATGAAGTTGCCAGCCAGCGACGTACCCGCGGGAAGAGCGGATTCCTCCCGAAACCGTTTGGGAGGAGGAGTGGCTGTATCGCGAGATGCGGGATTACCCTGCGTGTTCGACATTCCGGCTCGTTCAGCTCGCGAGTCTCGTGTAAACCCCTGGTCAGTGCTGCTCTTGTTCAGGGTTGTGAAGGCAATTTCAGGACGAGGGGTGGTGCCTGGCAACGGCAAACTGGCTTCGAGGGCTCGCTATTCCGGCAGATCAATGTTGAGCCTCCGGGCTCGAGCCGCGAGCGGACTTCGCAGAGAACCTTCCAGCGCCCGCCAGTCCTTAGCTGTATCGATGTCTCTCCTCTTGTCGAGATGCGTGACAGAGAAGCCGTGTCCGGCAAGACGAGACTCAAGAACAGCCAGCGTGTCAGGGGTGCTGTAGGGAACATCGCGAAAGATGCCGGTTATTTTCCCGGGCAGAGCGAGGAGCCAGAATCCTCCGTCGAGGGCTGGTCCCACGACTGCCCTCTCGTCTTTCACCAGACGCAAGGCTGTGTGGACATCCGTTGATGAGACGTCAGGACAATCCGATCCGATGAACACCAAAGGCCCGTTACCCAGGGTTTGCGCGTGCTCAAGGCGATCAGCGAGAGAGCCTTCCGGTTGGGGTTCCGCGCAAACCGCCTCTCGATTGTGATGCTCAAGTAACCAGTTCTCAATCCGTGCAATCCGCTCACCTGGCGCGCCATAAATGACCAACCGCCATGCTTCTCGCTGTTGCGGCAAAAGTGCGTTCACCAAATGCTCTGCCATCACGCGGGCGAGATTGGCAGCATGCTCGGGCGAGGAATCGACAGCCAAACGTGTCTTTGTCTCGCCCGGAACGGGAAGACGCACGAACATCACCAGTGTTGCCAGGCCGTCCATGGCTGCTCAGGGTCATCCGGCGGCAACGGGCGGGGCGAGTCCAAGCTGACGAAGGAATTCGTTTCGGGGCTCACCGGAAGCGGGGAGTGAGCGAAGCAGAGGCTCAAGCGAATCAGCGGCCCAGGCGGGAACTTCGCCGCACCATTTAAGGTCGTGACAGGTCAGATTCTTCCACCGCCTGATGGAGTGGGTACTGTACTGATCGAGTGTTTTCTCATCATAGGTTCCGTTCAACAGACCGGCAAGCCTTCCGACAAGATCAACGGCTTCCTGAAGCCCCGCATTCATGCTTTGCGTCCCGATGGGATCGCCGAGATGGGCGGCATCGCTGACGATAACATGACGTCCCTTGCGAAAAACAGAACAAAGCCGCGATTCGAAGAGCCCGCCGGCACTCCACTTGATTTCGGCGATACCGCTCGTATAGCCGGGTGCACGGCGGCGAACCAGAGAGCGCAGCACCGCTTCGGCTCCAGTCGTGCCGATGCTGCCGGAGCTTTCAAAAGTCCAGCGGCATGATCGCCCCCCCAAAGGCCACAGGGCGGCGACGCCGTCTTCGTTGATCCAGAGACGCACCAATGGCTCGAGGGCACCCTCGGCTTCCGCCTCGAAAAACCAGAACCGACGGGCAGCCCCGCTGTGGTCGATGCCGAAACCTCCCATTCGACGAACCGTTGAGTGATAGCCGTCCGCTCCGACAATCCATCGCGTCTTCAAGCAATGCTCCCGGATGACAAGGCGCCTGAGAGCAAGCACGGGATAGCCCTGTGGAACCTCACCATGTTCGGCGACTGTTGCTGCAACGAGACCCTTCGTTTCACCCAGGTCCGTCAGCTCATGGTCCCAGTGCACGCGAGAACCCGCTTCCTGGAGAGCGCTCAGGAGAATCTCCTCGAGTGAACTTTGGGGCAGTGCCACAATGGGCGAGGCATTACGATCCAGCTCAAGGTCGATAATCTCCCCGGCGGGCAGATTGATCTGAATTCGGCGGATCTCGAGACCTCGCTCGCGAATCGCGACGCCAATGCCAAGAGTATCCAGAGCATCGACGGTTTCAGAGTGAAGAAGAGCACTGTAAGCGTGGGCGGATGTACGAGAACTCTGCTCGATCAAAAAGGGGTTCACTCCCGCTTTTCTCAAACCACATGTTGTCAGGAGACCGGCGGGACCCGCACCCACAACAAGAACATCGACAGTGGGATCAGTAAACATGGCAACGCCTCACAATTTGATTGGGGGGCGCTATGTGACTATCTCAACCTCTGGAAATCGTTATTGTCCGAATTATGAAAGATCTGCAATCGAAATCCCCCCGTTCCAGCGACTGAGAGGGGAGGCAAGCGGCTTGACGCGGACAGGAGCACAACGAACTCTGCCCTTCCCGCCGGAGGCCCGTCTTGAACGTTGAAGAATACGAAAAAATGTATCACCTTGAGGATACTTACTGGTGGTTTCAGGGGCGGCGGGCGATCATACAGGATGTGTTGAAAACATTCATGACTTCGCCTCCGCGGCCCGGGCGTGTCCTGGATGTCGGATGTGGAACCGGGCTCATGCTGGGGAGCATTGCGAGCTGGAAACCGGTGGGAATGGATTTCTCGCCCCTTGCACTGGAGTTCTGCCGGTCCCGCGGCATTGACAAAGTGGTCCAGGCGGATGTGGTCCGGCTTCCCTTTGCCGACGGTTCAATGGACCTCATACTGGCTCTTGATCTGATGGAACACGTTGAGCGGGATGACCTCCTGATTCGTGAGTTCAACCGGGTTCTTCGTCCCGGCGGCTATCTCATGGCGACGGTGCCGGCTCACCCGTCTCTGTGGAGCGATCATGACGTGGCTCTCCATCACTTCCGTCGATACACTCAACGCTCATTCCGTACGCTTCTGAAGGAAGGACGGTTCAAGCCCGTAAAGGATTCTTACGGGATCTTCTTCATGCATCCCGTCATCGTTGTTTTCCGAACCCTCCAGAAGCTCTGGCAGAGGTCCATGGAGGTTGATCCGACCCGTCGACCCAAAACCCACCTGATCCCGCTGCCAAAGCCGTTGAATCAACTGCTCGTGGGTGTACTGAAAGCTGAAGCGGCACTCCTGCGCTGGATTGACCTGCCTCAGGGAACTTCGCTGGTGGTGCTGGCTCGCAAGCGCAAGTAAGCAGCATTTTCCCAATTTCCAAGAAATGTAGAGAAGCGCTCTATACTTATCCAGCATTGTATATCTTTGTAAGTGAAGCTCGATTCATGTATTAAAAATACCTTTTTATCATTGGCAGCATGATACAAAATCATGTATCTCAATATCGAATTTAACAAACAGGAGAATGAGGAAATAAATAAACGTGGGAAGAGATTCCTCGTCAGTAATGGATTTGGAGTCTCCATATTGGCACTTTGCCCTGTCTTTCTAGTATTCCGTCTTTTAGTATTCTCGGATAGAGGTGTTTGAGTCTGACGCGGGCGTCGGGCGTGGTGAACTGCCATTGCGCCTTTATGGCGGCGTTGTTTCTCGCGGTCGTCCATGCGCAGGTTTCCCGCGCGAGGCTTTCGATTTCGGGCAGGCGTCTTCTCAGGCACTGACGCTGAAGCACGGAGAGTTCGATCTCGGCCACGTTCAGCCAGCTTCCGTGTTTTGGCGCGTAATGGATCTCCAGGCGGTCGCAAAGACGCTTCGCCTCGGCGGGAGCGAAGGCTTCGTAAAGCGAGGCGCCGGCGTGCGTGTTGAGATTGTCCATCACGAGAACGATCTTCTCCGCATGAGGATAATGCGTGTCGCAAAGATCGCGGATCAGATGTGCCCAGTCCACCCGCGTCCGCCGCTCCGTCACCTTCCCGTAACGCCGACCCGCGAGCGGTTCGAAGAGCATGAAGAGGTTGGGGAATTCAATTCCGCTGCAGATTTTCTGGCACAGATGGCAACCGAAGACCTTGACATGAGCCAGCGCTTCAAGGGGCTTCGTATTGAGGAGGAAGTTGCAAAGCTTCAGGCACGGTGCGATTATTGCCCGGGGCATACCAGTGGATGGTCACAGAACACCATCACGACCACTGAGTAATTCACCACTAGCACACAGTCGTTTTGACAAAAGGAGAAGAAGAGGGCGGTTCCACAATGGAGCCGCCCTTTGTCATCCATACAAGTGTGCCACAGAGAATACTTCAGGCAGGCTAGTAGTTCACAGTATAGGGATATGCTGCGGCTCCAACATCGGACTGGCTCTGGCTTCGCATAACATCGCCAGCCGAAACTGTGCCGTTGGTCGGATCATACTGCAGCCACAGCCAGTCATTCAGATTGTTTCCGTCGGAAAAGCCCTGAGGAAGTGGCAGGGTTGTACCATCCGGCCCCTTGGAGCTCAGAAACCAGCCGCCATGCACTTCCTGTGCACGCTGCATTCCCGGAGCGCCGGGACCCGGAAGACCCTGAAAGGGTGAACCTGGCGCTCCGCCGGAAAGCCACCTCTCGGTAAAGGCGCGATACCGGAATCGTTCGCGAATCTGGTTGAATGTCTGGGATTGAATTCCCTTGGAGAAGACATCCGCGAGACGGGCGCCATTGGTCAGGTAGGCAACGGGCGTTGTAATGCCATTGTGCATGTAGTAGGGAAAGGAAACGTCATCGGCCCAATCAAACGGATAGTGATTGTAATCGACGGCGTAGGCTTCGATGGCGGTTGCCAGTGTTCGAATATCGGCCTTCACGCGTGAAACTTTTGACCTTGTTTGCGCCTCAATGAAGTTGGGAACGGCAATGGCCGCCAGAATGGCGATAATGGCCACAACGATGAGAAGTTCGATGAGAGTGAAGCCGTGGCCTTTGAATCTGAGATTTCCTGTCATGTCGTTTCCTCCGAAGAACAATTTGAACTGAGCAATGACTTTCGATTTGAGAGATGTCAATGCCAGGGAGTGAAATAAAGGAATCTTCAGGTCCGTCAGGGAAAACAACCGGCTTCGTCGTCAGGGAATGAACCAGTTGCAGACAGGCGGAAGCGATGTTTCCGCAACAAGCACCACCGCTATGACTGAAACGTTAGTGAGTGTGAATGCTCTGCACGGGGAGTACTCAAACAGTTCTGAAACGGAAACAGCGCGGCCCGAAGACCACGCTGTTTTCCCTGTTTCTCTTTGCGATGTAAAGAGTGTGAATTACTCGCCTGCGTTCACATAACCCGTGGAGGATTTCTGTGTTCTGATGATATCGCCATCGCTGACCGTTCCGTTGGTGGGGTCGTAGGGAAGGGGCAAGGAGGCCGCTGGATAATTGCTGATCCCTTCCCATCCGCCGGGACCAAACGTACGATCAGGCCCTGCGCCATTAATACGCCATCCACCGAATTCCTCCAAAACCTCACCATAAAGAGAGGATATCGCGGTTCCTCCTGTCTGAAGTTGATCAAACTTCATCCCCCATGTTGACTCAATGTTCGTGTAGCGAACGTTGTTCAACTGATAGTGGGCACCTGTATTGGGCAGGTGCTGGCGGAAGGGATCGACAATGATGTTGTTGGTCAGATAGGCGATGGGGGTGGAGATATGGTCGGAAAGAAACCAGTAGTTGTACTTGTCAGAATTTACCCGGTTGTAACCATCGTAGGGATAAGCGTTCCAGTCGATCGCGTAGGCTTCCAGGCCTGTCGCAGCCGTCCTGATGTCAGCCTTGACGCGTGACACCTTCGAGCGAGTCTGAGCTTCAAGGAAGTTCGGAACCGCGATCGCTGCCAGAATGGCGATAATGGCCACCACGATCAAGAGTTCGATGAGTGTAAATGCTTTGGATCTGATCTGCATGGTTTCCCCCTGAGGAAAGATTAACTGAAATTTTGGCCCGTCCTGAGGGGGATGTCAACGGTAGCGGGCCGCCGGGTGCGGTTTCAGTAGTCCAGCTTAACAGGGAAAGCCGATTCATAGAATCGGCTTTCCCCTTTATCTGTGTCGAAACGGGACTTAGGGAACGGGAACACGCTCGCGAATGCCGTCTCCAAAAAGCTGAGATCTGAAAATATCGCCCACGGAAACCGTACCATTTGTGGGGTCGTAACTCACGGTGTAGGGAATCTGGGGAATCTCAAAGTCGTCTGTCGCAGCAAAGGTGTTATTGTTTGTGAAGGTGTCGGGGCCGGCACCAAAAAGGACCCAGTCGCCGCCTCGCTGGGAGACAATGTCATAGGTTGCCTGGTTAATTGCGCCGGTCTTGAGGCGCATGGACCAGTTGGCAAAGTTGTAAAGATCCCGGCCCTCAGTGCCCGGATTGTTCTGAATGTCCTTCCGCTGGAGCTTGAAGACGTCGCGAAAAGCGCTCACCGAGGACAGGTAGGAGATGGGTGTCGTCAGGTCATACCCGATCGTGAAATTGGCGGCCGGGGTGTTTCCGGGCGCATAGGGACGGCCAAATCCATTCTGGGCACCACCGGTGTCGCTTGGGAAATTGTTGTTATCCACAGCGTAGGCTTCGATTCCGACAGTGAGCGACCGCATATCGGCCTTGGAACGACTGACCTTCGATCGAACCTGAGCTTCCAAAAAGTTTGGCACTGCAATGGCAGCCAGAATTGCGATAATTGCGACAACAATAAGCAACTCAATGAGTGTGAAGGCTTTAGATCTTGCGTACATAATTTTCCCCCTGGAAGATGCTGGTTTGGGACAAACCGCGCGGGGGGTCTAAAGGGAACCTTGACGGGCGTCAATACCGAGAGAGCGTCTGATCAAAAAACAATCGGGCCGCTGCACTTTGAAGCCTCTAGCCCCGAATTTGCCCCTCACCGAGGACGACCCACTTTGCACAAGTCAGCTCTCGAAGTCCCATGGGGCCACGGGCATGGAGCTTGTCGGTGGAGATACCGATTTCCGCACCCAGGCCATATTCGCCGCCGTCGCTGAAGCGAGTGGAGCAATTGACGTGAACACAGGCGCTGCCAATGCGGCGGAGGAATTCGTTCGACCGGTCGTAGTCTCGGGTCACGATGCTTTCCGTGTGGCCTGAGCTGTGGGCGTTGATGAACTCGACGGCCTCGTCGAATGAATCGATCACCTTCACCGCCAGAATCAGAGCCAGATATTCCTCGTCCCAGTCGCCGGGAGTTGCGGGAACGATACTCGAGCCCAGCTCAGCGGTACGCTCACAGCCACGAACCTCGACGCCAAGGTTTTGAAGCTCGGCAAGGCAACCGGGCAGGAAGCTTTTCGCGACGGCGCTGTGGACAAGAAGTGTCTCGGCGGCGTTGCAGACTCCGGTGCGCTGAGTCTTGGAGTTGATGACGATGGGAAGGGCCTTCTCAAGGTCCGCATGCTCATCGACATAGACAAAGCAGTTTCCATCAAGGTGCTTGATGACCGGAATGATCGAGTCGTTGACGATGCGTTGAATCAGGCCTTTGCCGCCGCGGGGAATAATCAGGTCGACGTACTCATCCATCTTCAAAAGCGCGCCAACAGCGGCGCGATCAGTGGTTGGCACGAGTTGCAGCGCTCCGTTGGGAAGCCCGGCTTCCCGACAGGCCTCCAGCATCAGTCCGGCAAGAACCGTGTTGGAGTGAAAAGCCTCGGAACCACCGCGCAGAATCACGGCATTCCCGCTCTTGAGGCAGAGCGCGCCGGCATCCACGGTTACGTTCGGGCGGGATTCATAGATAATGCCGATCACTCCGATGGGTGCGCGCATGCGGCCGATGCGAAGACCGTTGGGTCGCGTTGCCATGTTTTCGATCTCGCCAACGGGATCCGGCAAAGCGGCAATTTCGCGAACGGCCGTTATGATACCGTCGATGCGGGCATCGGTGAGACGAAGCCGGTCGATCATGGCAGGCGTCAGCCCGTTGGCTTCGCCCTTCTCAAGGTCGATGGCGTTCTCCGCCTTGATGCGGTTGCGGTTTGCATCAAAGGCAACTGCCATCAGTTCCAGAGCGTGGTTCTTTGCGGCCGGCGATGCGGCCGCCATTGCGCGCGAGGCTTGTCGGGACTGGCGGCCCATGGCGGTCATGGTCTGCTCGATGGAAACGTCTGCGACTGTCATAATGCGTTCACTCCGTCCGCTGATGCGATGAGTACAATCCCACGGGAGAGTGCTTGGCAAGAGCGGGATCACCGGGAAGCCTTCATCGGAAAGGTATGAATGAGTTGAAATTCCGCTTTTTGACAGACCGTCTGTGGTTTCCACCCGCTTCCGAGGCGGGTCCGGAGGGCCTGTTGGCGGTCGGAGGGGATTTGTCCCCGGAGAGGTTGCTGCTGGCATATCGGAGCGGGATCTTTCCATGGTATTCCGATGACCAGCCCCTTCTGTGGTGGTCGCCGGATCCGCGCTTCGTCCTGATGCCGGGGGAGTTCCATCTCCCCCGCCGGCTGCGACGAACAATCCGGCAGGGACGGTTCGAGGTTCGTGCCGACTCAGCGTTCCGCGAAGTCATCAGGCTCTGCGCTAAGGTGTCCCGGCCTGACCAGGAGGGAACATGGATCACAAAGGAAATGATCGAGGCATATTGCGAACTGCACCGGGCAGGATGGGCCCACAGCGTGGAATGCTGGCGGGAGGACGAACTGGTGGGCGGGGTCTATGGGGTATCCATTGGCCTGGCTTTTTTTGCCGAGTCCATGTTCCGGCTGGAACCGGACGCATCCAAGGTCGCGTTGACAGCACTCGTTCAAAAGTGCGATTTGTGGGGGTTTCGGTTTCTGGACTGCCAGATGCAGACGGAAAACACAGAGCGTTTCGGAGCACGCGATATCGCACGCGACGACTTTCTTCAGTTGCTTGCTCAGGCTATCGTTGAACCGGGACACAAGGGATTATGGACAAAGGAGTTCGAAAATTGGTCACTCGACGTTTAAGGACCACGATCATCTTCGCACTGATGGTTATCACGACAGGAGTCGTGCAGGCCTGGGGAGGGTACGGCCATCGGGTTGTCGGCGAAATCGCGGAAACTCAACTGACACCCTATGCAAAAGCAAAAGTCGCGGAACTGTTGGAGGGCGAATCTCTGGCCGACGTCTCAACGTGGGCCGACACGGTGCGCCCGGACAGGCCGGAAACCGCGCCGCTCCACTATGTCAATTTCCCACGTGATCTTTCGAAGCCCCGTCAGCAGGATCTGCTCAACGCGAAAGGTAACGTTTATACAGCGATCGTGGGTTACTCGAATCTGGTGATCGATGAATCGCGGCCGGTGCCGGACCGCGCTGAAGCTCTTAAGTTCGTTGTGCACTTTGCCGGCGATTTGCATCAGCCGTTGCATTGCGGTCTTGCGGAGGATCGTGGTGGCAACGATGTTCGGGTCACCATGCCCGACGGGAGCCAGTCAAACCTGCATCGCGTCTGGGACTCGGGAATTCTGAACAGCGGAGTTCCGATGAGCGAGCCGGACTATGCATCAAAGCTGATGAACGGCGCAGGTGCTGACAAGCTCAGTGAGCTGACTCGCGAAGCGAATGTGGCGGCATGGATTGCGGAGTCACGAGCCGCCGCGATGACATACGCCTATGACTTGCCGGAAGGCTCTTCGCCACGGGTGAGCGCGGATTACCTGCAAAGCAACCTGCCGGTGGTCGAAGAACGGTTGCTGGCTGCGGGCGTAAGACTGGGGGCACTGGTCAACCTGCTGCTCAACGAGGGAGAGACTCCCTTTGAACATGGAGTTCCTGTCTTCCCGGGGGAGGCGAAGCCAAACTTCGGACCGAATACACTGTACCCTCAGACCGGGAATTGACAACGGGAAAAGCTGGCTGGGATCCTGCTCAGAAGTGTGGCGAGAGGTGAACAGTGACGAATTCAGCTCCATGCATGTCCACTGACGTTCTGCTTTCGAAGATGGCGGATCTCTTCGAAGGCGGCGTCTGCCTGACAAACGCCGATCTGGTCGTGGATGTCTGGTCCAGTGGACTTCGGCGACGCGACGCGGCTGGTCCGCCGGCCGAGGGAAGATCCCTGCGGCAGGTTCTTGCCCCCTTGTTTCGCGACCGCAGGGACCTGGAACGGACCCTTGAAGCCGCAACGGCTGCCGGGGTCGAGAAGAGGTCCGTTACCGCGGTTGGCCGCGCGCTGTTCCCAGGCCCCCTGAAGGAGGAATTTGAGGTCCTTGTGGGTTCGCGCTGCGAAACGCCCGGGGCAGTGGTTCTTTTCCGGCCCGTCTCTGAACAACACCTCCTGGAAATGCGTTACAAACGCATTCTGGACTCCATGCCGGACGGCATCATGATCATGGAGCCGTCACGTCGTGTATTGGTTATCAACGAAGCCTGCGGTCGCCTGCTGGGCCGCGATCCGGCGGAAGTCATGCGTACGAACTGTGTATGCGGACAACTCACCAGCTGCCATCTTCCGGACGGAACAACTCTCGCAACGGAGCTGTGCCCCGCCC
>JANQSL010000240.1 GCA_028284075.1 Candidatus Sumerlaeia bacterium
GGATTTAGCAGCAGGAGAAAGTCTCCGCGAGCGGCTTCCATGCCCTGGTTGCAGGCAGCGGCAAAGCCCACGTTCTCATCATTGCGAATGATATGGAGAGGGACGGACGACTTGCGCTGTTCCACCAGGTCCGGAGTGCCGTCGGAAGAGGCATTGTCGACGGCGATGATTTCCAGAGGAAACGGCAACGTTGGTGCGGCGCTTTCAAGCGCACCAAAGAAAGGCTCAAGGTCATCGGCGGAATTCCAGAACACCGTGACGATGGAAAGAACGGGCCGCGCGGAAGCGGTCGGTTCGGTCATGATCGGAAGACTCTTTCAACCCTGCGCATCGAAAGGGCTTTCTTCGTGAGCAATAAAGGCGCCCATGAATCCTCGTTTCGATCTGACGGACATGAAGTCCAGCAGGTATGCCAGCTCCTCCGGCATCTCTTTACCATGCCATTCCTCGCGAACGAGATCAATGGCGGCATTCTTCGTGTGACCCTCAAGGAACAGCGTCTTGTAGGCACGCTTGATGGCTATGCGCGCCTCGCGACCGACACCTCCACGGCGCATGCCGATAATGTTGAGGCCCCGGAGGCGACCGTCACCGCTCGCCCCCTGCACCGTGGTAAAGGGCGGCACGTCCTGGCCGATTCCCGCCTGGCCGCTGAGCATCGCCATGCGGCCGATCCGGCAGAATTGATGAACAACCACGAGTCCGGAGATGAACGCACGCTCCTGAACCTCCACATGGCCCGCCAGCATGGCTGCGCCGGCGATGACGGCATCATTGCTGATGCTGCAGTCGTGACCGACGTGGCCCGAATTCATGACCATGACGCGGTCACCCACGACGGTTTCAGCACCATCCTTCAACCCGCGATGAACCGTGGAATATTCCCGCAGTTCACACTTCTCACCAATGCGGACACGGCTGTCAGTTTTCGGATCGAAGCCGACAAACTGGGGATCGCCTCCGATGGCGGCGTGATAATGCAGCCGGGTTCCCGCTCCAATGACAGTTCGTGGCGCGACAGAGGAGCCGTGCATCAGGACACAGCCTTCACCGATCTCCGCATCCGCGCCGACGAAGGCATGGGGGCCGATTTCCGCGTTCTCGTGAATACGAGCGGAGGGATCGACCACGGCGGTGGGGTGAATCAGCATCGATTCCATGCCTTTCCTTCCGGAGGTGCGAGGGGCTTGCCAGCGCCCGGAGGGTTGGGTCAACGGGGGAGGCAATGCTATGGAATAGCCGGTTGCGTGTCCAAACGGAATGCACTACCACGCAATCAAATGTTTCATGAAATCTCCGAGGGGGGTGCAGGTGTGACGTCATTATCCTTCTGTCCGGTGGCGGTTGGAGCTATTCTGCTGGGATTGGCAGTTCCGGCGGCAGGTCCCGCTGACGGAACCATCAAAGTCATAGACGAAAACGGGGAGGCGGTGTCCGGAGCAAAAGCGCTGGTTGTCAGCGAGGGCCGACTAAGCACCCACAATGTTATCATGCTTGACGAGAAAGGCAGAGGCAAACACGAGCAGCCGAACATACAGGAAATGAACCTTGAGTATGTGGACGTGTATGTCTCCGCTCCAGGGTTTTCAGGAAAGTCGGTCAGAATCGATGAGAAGGTCGACGACTTCGATATCGAAGTCGTGCTTGAGAAAGGAAGGGAGCTTCGCCTGGCTGTTGTCACTGCCGACGGAACGCCGCTGCCGAAAGACGCGAAGCTTGTCTGTTACACGCCGGATACCGCCGGTTACTGTTGGTGGACAACCACAAGCGGAACCGGAGAGGCTTTCAGCTATTTGTCTTCCGTGCGGGACGGCGATGATTTTGTCATTATGCTTCCGGCGGGAGATATTGACCTGTATTATGGTATCCATGCTCCCGGTGTCATGCGGTTTTGGAGCGCAAACGAGCCGATTACGGAAGATTCCCCAGGCAGAGTTGACGTGAAGCTGCCTCCACCTGGAGCGTTGGAGGCGACCTTTACAAAGGGTGAGAGTGGTGAGCCAGGGCCATTGCACGTTGTCTTGTCAGCGAGTTTCTCAGTCGGGGAACGCAGATACAGCGTTCAAATCCAGGAAGAAGACATTGAGAAGGCCCTGGCGATGAAACTCCACGCGGAGGATCTGGCGCCGGGGAGCTATAGTGTCGAGGCGGGAACAGGTTTGCTTTACAATCGGTGGATGTCCGATCGGCCGGACCATTACAGGGACAGGACCCGAGCGACGATCTCATCCGGAGAAACAAGCACGGTTACCATGACGTACGCACCTTTTTCCGAGGGTTCGCTGAAGGGGGAGCACACCGTTGTGTTGAACTTGAAAAGACACGACGGTTCCCCATTGTCCAACACGACGTGCCGCCTTGTTTATCGTGACCGCCGAAGGGGTCAGTTCGATGTCGGAACCGGCAAGACTGACAATGATGGCAGAATCTCGTTCACGAAGCTTGCAAGCGGTGTTGAATTCCAGCTGATAATCGGCGAAAAAGAATCGGAAATCCCTGGTGAGCGGCTGACCCTGGCGAGCGGCGACATGAGCATTACAAGGAATGTCACCGCGCCGCCGATGGCCGGTGATATTGCTCCGGACATCGCGCTGACAGAGATGGTAACCGGCGACTCAAAGAAACTTTCAGACTACCGGGGTCAGGTCCTGTTTCTCGACTTCTGGGCGACGTGGTGCGGTCCGTGTCAGGCTCCCATGCAGCACAACAGTGCCATTCTCGAAAAACGTGCCGCGGACTGGGATGGCAGAGCGACGATTCTCGGCATCAGTTGTGACGAAGAGCTGCAGACGCTCAAGGATCATGTTGCCGCGCATGAGTGGGAAAATGTCCCGCACATGTGGTGCGAGGACGGCGGTACCGGATGGGGATCGAAACCGATGCGGACTTACGGGATCAGTGGAGTGCCAACCGCGTTTTTGCTGGACCAGTCCGGAACGATTGTCTGGAGAGGTCATCCCGCCACCATCAACGTTGAAGAGAGAATTGACAAGTTGCTGAACGAGGGCGGGTGACGGAGTTCGATTGCGGCAGCTTCGTTGAGCCTGTACCGATGCTCATGCCCGGCAACAATGATCAACCGGCAGGGGCCGGTTCTCCGCAGCGAAAGCCCGGTCCCCGCCTTTCCGGACAAAACATTGTGTGCTTTTCGACGGCGGACTGGGATACGCTGCTGCCGACGAACAAGCACCAGCTCATGCGTCGTTTGGCACGCCGCAACCGCGTGCTCTACATCGAAACGATCGGCACGCGTTCGCCGAAGGCGGCTTCAACAACCGATTTGTTGCGCATTGGCCGCAGAGTAAAGCGTGCCTTTGAAGGTTCGCGCCGCCGCGAAAACCGGCTGTGGACGCTTTCTCCCATCGTTCGCCCCGATTGGTCGACAGCACCGAAGAGAACCATTAATCGTGCCGCATTCGCCGCCCAGACAGGGGGTGTTGTCGGTCACTTTCCCAGGCCCGTTGTTTGGGTCTATTCACCCTATGCCGTGTATTTGCTGGATCGTCTGGATCCGTCCCTTGTGGTTTATCATATGGTGGACGATCTGTCGGCGGTACCGGGAGCGAATGCGGAAGCGCTGCGGGATGCGGAGCAACGTCTGCTGGCTCGAGCGGACCTTGTATTTTGCACCGAGCGCAGCCTCTTCGATCGCGCACGTTCCGTGAACCCCGCGGCGCGTTTGATGCCGAACGTGGCGGATTACAGGCATTTCTCAAAGATACCGAACATTCAGGAAGGACGCTTTCAGGAGTTTTGCGAGCTTCCGCGGCCACGTTTGCTGTTCAGCGGTAATGTCACACCGCACAAGGTTGACCTGGCACTGCTCGGACGCATCGCAAAGCGGCGGTCGGATTGGCAGGTTGTGATCGTCGGTCCCGTTTGGGAGGGCACCGATGCGTCCGAAGTGTTGCGCAAACTGGGAAATTTACCGAATGTCACAATGACAGGGCACGTGGACTATACCATCCTGCCAGGGTGGCTGCAGGAAGCGGATGTGTTGTTGATTCCGTACGTTAAGAACCGTGCGACGCGTGCCGTGTTTCCGCTCAAGTTCTTTGAATATCTCTCAACAGGGCGGCCGGTTGTTGCATCACCACTGCCGTCGCTTTTGCCTTACGAACCCGCCGTGACTTTGGCGGAGACAACGGAAGAGTGGATCGCCGCTGTGGAGAACTCGCTGAACGACGAGGCGTCTTTTATGGAGCAGCGCCAGGTTCTGGCCCGTCGGCAAACGTGGGGGGTGAGGTTGCGGGAGATGGAAGAAGAGATTCTGGCGTTATTGAAGTCCTAACCGCTTCAAGCGGATTCGGACTCGAGCCGCTCCTGAGTTTCCTGCTTCAATCGATTGAGTGCGCCGGCAATGGCTTTGCGGTCGTTCATGCTCAGATGATCGACAAAGAGCACTCCGTCCAGGTGATCGATTTCGTGCTGGAGGACCCGCGCGCGCATACCATCGAACCAGTCATCGTGTTTGTTTCCGTCAAGATCCATCCATGTCACACGCACCCGACTCGGTCTCCAGACGTTCCCTTCAACGCCGGGAATGGAAAGGCATCCTTCATTATAGTCACCGTCCTCCACGCTTGAGTCGACGATCTCGGCGTTCAGGTAGACCTCAGCGTTGTGATTCGCCGCCGGTTCGCGTGATTCGCCTCGTGCACGGGGCGAATCATCCGACACATCGATGACGAGAATCCGCCTGGCGATACCGATCTGGTTTCCCGCGAGGCCGATTCCGCGGGCGGCGTACATGGTGGCGGCCATGTCCTCCGCAAGGCGCCTGACCTCGTCGCCGACGGCTTCATAGCATGTGGCTTTTTCCCGCAGGACCGGATCGCCGTAGTATCGAAGTGGTAAAATGGGCACAGGTTTTCGCCTCCGTGGAACGGGAGGCTGGTCCAGCCGCGGACCGCTGGTCAAGGCGTTGGTCGAAGGGTTTTACCGGTCCAGGTGGTGGTGATTCGTTTGAATTTCGCCGGATTTCCACAGCTCAATACTAGAAAATTGTTACTTTGTGCATCAAGGCTTGCACGGGTCGCAGGAAAGTTGAAGTATGAAATCTCGTATCAGAAACGAGGAATCCGGCTCTGCCTTGCCCGCTCCGGATTTACTTCATTTGATGGAGACGAAACCATGAAGAAGACTCTTCTCGCTGCCGCAGGGGTGATTCTTGCAGGCAGTATTGCAAGCGCCCAGAGTGCAGGCGACATTATTATCACCGAGTGGCAGGCGAATCCGTCTGACACAAGCGATGCTGACGGTGAGTATGTGGAACTCTATAACACGACAGGCTCACCTATCGATATCGATGGGTGGGAACTCAAGGACGACGGCTCGGATTCCGCCACGTTCTCGGGAGCCACGATTATTCCGGCGAACGGGTTTCTTCTGGTCGGAGCCAGTGCAACTCTTGGCTCCTGTGGCATTGCGGTCGATGTGAACTGGGATACCATCGGAGGCTATACTCTCGCAAACGGCGGAGACGAAATCGTTCTGGAAACTCCAGCCAACGTGGAGATCTGTCGTGTGACATACACAAACGGAGACCCCGATGGTGCTGGTGCCCAGGAACTGGACGACATCGCCACCCCCGTAGCCGGTGTTGCTGCCCCGTCATCCTATGACGCGCTCTCAGGCGCCTACTGCTCCGGAACGGATACTGGTTCACCCGGCTCTTTTGGCGGGACCCTCCCCGTAGAGCTGGACACCTTCAGCGTCGATTAATCCAGTTTCAGATCCCTTGGGAATTTGAGGGCTTCTCATCCGGGAAGCCCTCTTTTTTGTGTTTTTTCTTCCGAGACACGATCACGTTTTCAGAATCGCCTTGCGCCATGCGCGACTCCGGCAAACGTGCCATTCCTCAGTTTACATCGGTTAAAGACCAGAGGCTGGCCCGAGGGTTTCGGGTTTTGCTCAGCACCTATGGAGGCAGTGTGATGAAGAAGGTTATTCCCGCGGTCGCGGGGCTTTTGTTTGCCGGCGGAATTGCCGACGCTCAGGTCATGATCACGGGCATTGTCGACGGAACGCTCAATGGCATTCACCAGCCCACCTATGTCGAATTGAAAAACTACACGAACACGGACCTCACACCCGGTGAACTGGCGAACATCGGCTTTTACCGCGAAAACGACGGAGGAACATCCTTTTCCTCCCATATGCTGGACGACTGGCTGCTTTTGTCACCACTGAAAGCAGGCGAGTTCCTCGTGGTTAACGGCGATCAGGCGCAGTTCGACTCGGTTTATCCCTCACCTCCGGCAAACGTCACCGTGGTCGAGGAGGCCTTCATCAGCATGAATGGAGACGATTCGATTCACATCTTTATCGACGTGAATACAAACGGTGTTTTCAACGATGGTGTCGACACGATCATTGACAGTTTCGGCGTTCGCGGCGTGGACGGCAATGGCGAAGCCTGGGAGTATCTCGACTCCTACGCGGTCCGCCTGAATGGGCCGGTCACTTCGACGTGGACGGCGGGACAATGGTCACTCGGAGGCGTGGACGCGCTTGAGGGAGCAACCGCCGGCGATCACGCGACCGCCGTTCCGCTGGGGGTGAACGGATCGCTTCCTGTCGAAGTCGACACCTTCGGGGTGGAGTAGTCTCCCGACCAACGATTGAACTACAAGAAACGGCCCCTCGCTGGAGGGGCCGTTTCATTTTGTTTTCGGGGAAAAATGGAGCCGCCAAACAGATTCGAACTGTTGACCCCTTCCTTACCATGGAAGTGCTCTACCGGCTGAGCTATGGCGGCCCTAAGGGGGCCGCGAGAGTTGAAAAGACCCCCTGGCTCGCGCAACTGGAAAGTGAGCCCGTCAGCCCGGAGGCTGATACCCGGGCGGCAAACAGGCTGCAAAGTGCATAAATTCCTTCCTCAGACGTCCTTGTTCCTGTGAAAGCAATCGTCCACCGGGAGAAGAGGCATGACGGAACAGGACTGGGAAAGCTTCCTCCACAACCCTTCGGAAGCGACGTTTGCTCCCATTTACGAGCGAACCGTTCGCATCGTCCATGCGGTTTGCTACCGCAAGCTGGGCAACGATCACGACACCGTTCAAGACGCGGTCCAGGGGGCCTATGCCCGTTTAATCGCCTGGGCACGAGCCGGTGAATACCGGAAAGCCCCCGAACGTTACCGAACCCCGGAGGCGGCGGCCGGCCGCTCCGCGTGGCTTGAAGCGGACCGGCTGAGACAACGCCGCCGCCGTCGCAAGGAGGTCGGCATGGATGACGCAGGGCAGGGGCAATTTCCCTCGGCAACGAAGACGGATGCTCCCGCGGTCACCGCCGAAACCGTTGCCTCCGTCAGAGCCATTCTTGGAGAGCTCAATGAGTTTGATCGTCAGTGCCTCGAGTGGCACTACTTCGACGGGCTGACCCACGCGCAGATCGGTCTTCTCACCGGGCGGCCTCAACCCACCATTTCCAGCCGCATTCGTCGTGCGCTTCAGCGTCTTCGACCGTTTGCGGACGCCCGCGGACTGCGGGATCTTCTGGGTGTTTTCACCGCGATTGCCTCAACATCGGCACTGGTGCCGGCACTGCCTGCAAAAAGCGCTTCGAGTGTCTTTCTTGCCGCATCCTCACGGGCAGGCTCTGTCAGCTCTTCGCTGGCGGTCTCGGGCGGAATCGCGCTGCAGCAGGTTGCCATGGCTGCGGTCGTCACCATTTTGATCGCGGCGAGCGGAGTTGCTTACTTTGTGAATCATGGTGATAAAGACAGGAACACGTCCGCTACGGGGATGATATCCCATGATGCTCCACAGGAGGTCTTCGGCCATCTCATAAAAACGGATTCGGCAAAAGTAGCAGATAACGAAGGGATTACGACGGAAGAGTTTTTGCAGACTTCCGGAGTTCTCAAGTCCGGAGACGGCGAGGACGACTGGTTGGTTGAACGAAACACATGCTGTATCTCGGTTGTTGGGAGCGTTAACGGAGCCGATGGCAAACCTCTGCCCGGTGCCACTGTTCGTATCGGCTCCTGGGAAGTTGACGATTCCGGTGCCGGGCCCGCCGAAGTCGCGACCTCCCTGACGGACTGGAACGGTTTGTTTTCCATGACCGTTCGCGACGAACCCCTCATCGTGGTTCATGTGGAAGCTCCCCATCACGCTCCCGTTCTGGACTTTATCAATGGAACGGGAGCCCGGATATGGGCGGACCATCATAACACCGAACCACCCATTCTCCAGCACTCCTTCGTTCTCGAAGCGGAGAGTCCTCTTTCCGGCCGTGTGGTGGGACCTGAAGGGATGTTGTTTACGGATCTTGTTGTTTCCGCGGAACCCGCGTCCGGGAGCGGTAAGCATACTCTCGGTGCTTACCTGGGGGCGAGCCCCTCCACGAGTCGTCCGAACGAAGAAGGTGACTTCTCGATTCACGGACTTGGCAGAGGCCAATGGCGACTTTCTGTTTCGAACGCGTCGATGTCCTGGGGACCGTGGCTGGTCGAAGCACCGGAAGAGGGTGCGATTCTTGTTCTTGGCAATGACCGTTTGAACGTCGGGAGTGTTGTTTCCGGTCGCGTTCTGGATACGGAGCGCGACCCCGTCGGCGGAGCGGGGGTCGCATGGCGGGACGCGATCAGCCGGAGTCTGATTGCCGCGACAGTTACGTCATCCGACGGACACTTTCGTCTCGAGAACGTTTCTCCGCGTCCCGGGTTTTTGACGGCATCGGCGGGCAGTCGCCGGGTGACACAAATGCTTCCTGATCCGTCGAAATCCGGCGACATCGAACTCATCCTCCCCACCATGGAATCTGTTCCGATCATTGGGACGGTCATCGATGACGAAACGGAGAAACCGGTCGATCTCTTCTTCGCCTGGGACGAACACCGCGGTCGCGCCAGACCCTTTCCTCTGGAGGGTTCGGGAGAATTTCGTTCGGACGATTATCAACAGGGTGATCACTTCAAGGTGATCATCGAAGCGGAGGGTTATGGCGCACTTGTGGCAGATGAAGATTCCATTCCTTACGGAGAACAGGACACCGTTCGTCGTACCTATCGCCTCAGGAAACCCGGTGGGGTCTACGGTCGGATCGTTGCCGGTGATCAATCGGTGTCCGGCGCAGCCGTTTCACTTGGCGGGATTAAGAACAATCCCTGGCGGCGCGGAACCGATGCATTTGAGGTCGTCGAATCTGTCACGGAGGAAGACGGACGATTTGAATTTCAGGAACTCGCTCCGGGGGTAAACGTTTTCGAGATTACAGCTGAGGGATATCTTGATCGCAGCCTGAGTGTGACAATCCTGCCTGGTGAGGTCATCGATGCCGGTGATGTGGAACTGGATACCGGTTCGGATGTTGTCGTCTTTGTTTATGACGAATCTTCCGGCCAGCCGCTTGCGGGGAAGACCGTTCGGCTTGATCCTCTGTGGGGCAGCATGTTCCGCGACGTCGATATTCAGGAAGCAAACACCGATTCCGCCGGCGTCGCCGGTTTTCGGGGACTTCATACGTCCGATCATAACATCGAAATCGTCGGCGAGAATCTGAGAGCTCTGCGCAGGATCGAACCGAAGCAGAAAATACGTCTCGAGCTTCCGATCGGATCCGCATCTATTCACGGTCGTCTCCTTTGGAAGGGACAGTCTGTCGAGGCGGACATTCGCCTGGAACAGGCCCGCGGTGCATACTCATGGCAATCAAACGGAGTTGTCTCCGCGGAGCAGGCCACCTACCGAACCCTCTCCAACCTGTCTGAAGGCGAATGGGTCATGAGCGTCTTCCCCAGGACGCCCAATCTTTCGACAAAAACGGAAACCGTTATATTGGCCTCAGGCGAAGATCTGGAATACGATATCGCTTGGGATGGTGCCGTTGTTACCGGCGTTGTTGTGGACACAGACGGGATACGCTTTGAGCAGGGAACCGTCACGGCCACTCCTCTTGATGTGATCGATGACCCTCCCGGCGCGTTCGTGACGGATGGTGATTTCATTTTTGAAAATCTCCTCCCGGGAGAGTGGACGCTCACCGCCAAAGTTGCTCGCGACGGAATCGACTACGCCGGGGATCTTGCCGTTACCGTTCCGGAAAGCGGTACTGTCAGCGGTCTTCGTGTCGTCGCGTCGCCGGACCAAACGGGAACGCTTGTGTCCTGGGCGGTTCGTCTCGCGGACGGCGGACCGGTTCAGTTGGCGTGGGTTGATATGAAGCCTCTCGATCCGGACAACTCCTGGCGGTACAATGCTCGCGGTAATCGCGACGACGATGGACGAACGGAGGTTCGCTTTATTCCTCCCGGACACTATCGTGTCGAGGTTTCCGACTGGGGGTACTCCGTCGGGTTGCACGAGGTTGAAATTCTTCCGGGACAGACAACGGAAATCGAAGACGTGTTGTTCGAGGCCGGTGCGGTGCGATGGACGCTGCGCACCGCAAACGGCGATCCTGTGGTTGACGCGAACGCCGTTTTGCGAGCCGCGGATGCGGGTTCTCCCACTCCGCTCACCGAAGCCGTTACGGATGACGATGGCGTCGCCATTTTTCGCGGTCTGTACCAGGGAAACTACATCTCCGAACACGCGACCGGCGATGGCATGACATACTCCGCCTCCTTTCATGTTACGGCGCGAGAGATCTCCGGTTCCACAACAATCGTCCAATAAAGTATGTCCCGCCCCTTCCGTGTTCGCTGCCAGCCCTCCTCCCCCTGAGGTTATCGGGCTTTTGCGAATCTGATCGGGCGGGGCACCCTCTTTTTGACTTCGCCATGTTCGGGTTTACCCGTCCGGGTGTCAGCGCTGTGAATTGCGGATATGAATTTTCTGGCTCACGCGTTTTTGTCACCGGACGATCCGGAAATCCTGGTGGGAAACATGGTGACGGACTTTCTGCGAGGACGGGAGGTCGTGGCCTCTCTGGCGCCGCGAGTACGCGAGGGCGTCATGCTGCACCGCACAATCGATCGCTTCACGGATGAACACACCATCACCCGCCAGACCATTGATCGCATCAAGGGGCGCTGGGGGCGGTATTCACCGATTCTTGTCGATATTTTCTATGATCACATTCTGGCCCGTGACTGGACCCGCTATTCAAATCTGTCGCTGCGTGAATTTGCTGACAATACCTACGCGACACTGCGCCGGTTCAAAAACGATGACGTCCCTGGCATGGAGTGGGTGCTCCGCATTGTCGTGGAACCCGACCGGTTGCCCTCCTACGCCACGGTGGAAGGTATTGGCGACGCCCTCCACCGGATTTCAACGCGGCGATTAAAACGCGATCCGGGACTGCAGAATGCCGTGCATGAGTTACGAGATCTCGACGGCGAGATTACAGCGGACTTTCACCGGTTTTTCCCCCACCTTCAACTCGCGGCGGGGCGCTTTCTCGACAAACGCGAGAACACATGGCAGCGATCCTGTGCCGAATAGTGCTGATTCCGCTTTGCCGGGATCGTAAACTGCGAGTTTTCCTTTGCAATTGCCAGTGTCGGTTTGGACCCTTCCAAGTTAGTTCAGCCCCCCGGTCTCCGGCGCATTCCGGTCCGAGTGATTGCTCGTCCGTGGGGGCGTGCATCCCAATGTTCCGGAGAATGACATGATGAAGCGAAAAGCGTTTACACTCATCGAGCTGTTGATTGTCGTCGCGATCATCGCAATCCTGGCGGCAATTGCCGTTCCGAATTTCCTGGAGGCCCAGGTGAGATCGAAGGTCTCCCGGGCAAAGGCGGACATGCGAACGCTGGTGACGGGACTGGAAGCCTACGCGGTGGATTACAACAAATACCCGGACGTTCGCCGAGGTGCACCCGGTCCGGACTCCTTTCCCATCAAGCTCGGTCTTGACTACTCGCGGCGTGCGTTGCGCCGCCTGACGACGCCTGTGTCTTTTCTGACCAACGGATTGTTGGTGGATCCCTTTGCCATCGGATCAGGCGACACGGACTTCTACGGCTATGCCAATGCACAGGCGACCATCGTTATGGATCTGGGTGCCGTGGGCGTCGCACCCATGCCAAGTCCGCAGCAGGTTTCCAGGTTTCAGGAGGACGGCTTCGTATTGCAAAGCGTTGGGCCGGACCGTTTGAACTATCCGTTGCAGGGGACTCCACAGCAGAACTTCGGAAACGCGTTTTACTTTCTCGTGGAGCCGGAACAGGGACGCGGCGTGGATTTCATCTACGATCCGACAAACGGCACAGTGTCGACCGGCGATATCGTTCGCACAGGTGACGGGCAGCTTGGCCCGTAATCATCCGGCACAACTTCGTCTTTGGAAAAGCCTGGCCGCCCGCCAGGTTTTTTTCCTCGGCGCGGGGCTTGCTTGACTCCCGGCATACTCAGAAGAGGCGGACATTCGCGATGAGTACTCATGCCTTTGCAGCCAGAGAAGCGGGCGGAAAGTTTGACGAGTTCGATTTCGACTCAGGCGACCTCGGGCGCGATGAAGTCGAGATCGACGTTCGGAACTGCGGTATTTGCCACAGCGACCTGAGCATGCTAAACAACGAGTGGGGGATGACGGCCTATCCGTTTGTGGGTGGACACGAAGTTGTCGGAACGGTGGCGGCTTTTGGTGAAGACGTTGCGGGACTCACCGTGGGACAGACCGTCGGGCTTGGCTGGTGGTCGAAGTCCTGCATGTCCTGCAGCGAGTGCATGGCGGGAGATCACAACCTCTGCACAACGGCGGAAGCAACAATCCTTGGCCGCCACGGCGGGTTTGCGGACAAGGTGCGAGCAAGTGCGGAGTGGGTGTTGCCTCTTCCGGAGGGCGTGAACGATGCGACGGCCGGTCCGCTCTTCTGCGGTGGCGTCACCGTATTCAATCCCATCATTCAGAATAACATTCAACCGACGGATCGTGTTGGTGTCGTGGGTATTGGTGGTCTCGGCCACATGGCACTGCGTTTTCTCAAGGCATGGGGTTGTCACGTGACGGCGTTTTCAACAAGCCCGGCGAAAGAAGAGGAAGCCCGCGGTTTCGGAGCGTACGACTTTGTCAGCACCAATGACGGCAAAGGTTTGCAAAAGCTGACGGGATCTCTGGATATGATTCTCGTTACGGTGAATGTTGAACTGGATTGGGACGCTTACATCGCGGCCCTGAAGCCAAAGGGAGTTTTGCATATTGTCGGAGCGGCACCGAAAATCACAGCCTCGGTTTTTCCACTGATTCTTGGTCAGAAATCCATCAGTGCATCGCCCTCCGGCAGCGCGGCAACGCTGCGGGAGATGCTGGAATTCTGTGGACGCCACCGCATCGAGCCTCAGGTGGAGACGTTTCCGATGTCAGGCATCAACGAAGCCTTCGAGAAACTTCATCGCGGAAAGCCGCGATATCGGATCGTTCTGGAAAACGACCTGAAATGAACCACTGACCTATACTGCAGTCTCGTCCGTCCATTGCCCGGAACGTCGGTGAGCTGCCTGGCGGCCCTTTCTTCCATTCATTCCAATTGGCATCGATTTTGATAATTGAGTACTCAAATAATGAGCTCTCATAAAAAAGGAGAATGCCAATGATTACCATCAGAAAGTCCGGCGATCGCGGGCGCGGAGAGCACGGATGGCTCCACTCCCGCCATACCTTTTCTTTCGCCGGGTACTTCGATCCGAAGCACGTCGGTTATCGCTCGTTGCGAGTCATTAACGAGGATGTTGTCGAGGCAGGTGAGGGGTTCGGCACCCATCCCCACGACAACATGGAAATAATTTCCTGGGTGCTCGAAGGCGAGCTGGCGCATTCCGACAGCACGGGCAACAAAGCCGTTCTGAAGCCGGGCATGGTGCAGTTCATGTCGGCGGGCACGGGCCTGACTCACAGTGAGTTCAACGGTTCGCGTGACAAGGCCGTCCATTTTCTGCAGATCTGGATTATTCCGGGCCGGCGCAACACGGTACCGCGCTACGAAGACCGTGACTACAGGGAGAAGCTGGGCCAGGGAGGACTCGTCACGGTTCTCTCCCCGGACGGCCGCGACGGATCGTTGAAAATTGGTAAGGACGCGGTCGTGAAGGTGGCACGGCTGAAAGCCGGTGAAGAGGTGGTGCACGATCTTGCCGAAGGACGTGGTGCATGGGTGCAGGTCGCCCGGGGAGCGGTGGAGGTAAACGGCACCGCACTTGAACAGGGCGATGGCGCTGCTGTCGAAAAGGAAGCGGCCGTTCGCGTTACGGCAACAAAAGACGCGGAGGTGCTGTTGTTCGACCTCGCCTGACAGGCGATTGAAGCGAGAACATCCATGCTCTCCGGTTGCGGCTGTCACAGGCTCACCGGAGAGCATCTCTCCATGACAATCTCTCAGAGCCGCATCGAGCGTTTCCTGGCACACCCCTGGGCGGGACTCGCCGTTGTTGTTGGAGCATTGATGCCGTTTGTTCTCTGGCGTTGCGCTCTTGCACGCACGTTCTGGGGTGACGAAATGTACACTGTCGTTGTCGCATCATTGCCCGTTGGCGAACTCATTGAGATGTGCCGCGCCGATGCGCATCCACCGCTGTATTATTTACTCATCAAGCTCTGGCTGATGATAACCGGCGTGGCACTGGAACCCTCCATCTTTCTTGTCCGCTTGCCGAACGTTGTGTTGTGGATGGGAATGTGTGCAGTGGCCTGGTTCGGTGGCCGGCGTCTCCTGAACGACATGGGTGGATTTCTCTTTGCATTCGCCCTGGGAGGAAGCGGACACGGCGCCTTCATCAGCGGTGACTTGCGGCAATACGGCATACTGGTTCTCACGATGACAGCCTGTTGGATTCTGCTGCTGGAACTCTGGCGCCGGTCGCAGGATGAAGGGACGTCAACGTCGCGGACAGAAGGGATTCTGTGGGGAGCCTATGCCGTTTTGGCGGCGGTGGCGCTGTGGACCCAGTTGTTGTCCGGGGTGTTTCTGTTCCTGTTGGGACTGCTCTGGATCGGGATGTCCATCACGTTGATTCTTCGACACGGAGATCTTCTGCACCCCTTTATCACCGGAGGTGCTGCGGCGAACATGCTGGCATTGGTGGTGTTTCTTCCGTGGCTTGTTATTGCGCTCTCCAATCTGGAGTACATGCGCAGTATGGGCGGCAACTGGATGCCTGCCCCGACTCTCGACAAACTCATCTCCGTGTTTTTGTTCTACTACCCTTATGGCCGCTCGGGGTTCCCGACATGGGAAACGGGCTCGTTGAAGTTTTCTCTTGGTGCCGCAACGTTGTTGGTCCCGGCGCTCGCCTGGTACATCAGCACTCGCGTTCCGCTAATGCAGATCGACGTGCGTCATCGTATGCAGCGATTGATGGCCGTTACCGGTATTGCTCTGGGCGCCCTGTTTACAATTCTCCTCTGGAGCATTATGCGGCTGGACCTGATGAAGTCCTTCTATGCCCCCCGCTATCCATCCATTGCGATCGGCATCTGGATCGGCGGTTTGTGCGCAATGTGTGCAATTGCTTATGAGCGTTTGAACAATCGCCCGTGGGTGCTGCTGGCTTTGGCACCGCTGTTTCTGACATCGGTGTACGGCTGGCACTTCATACTTCTCAGACAACAGTGGAGCGAGCCCTGGAAACTTGTTGAAAAAGACGCAGAGCTTCTGCCGCCGAAGGGAACGCCATTGTACGTCGCACCGGAAGCACTCATCCCCTATTGGGAAAGCGGATACGGCGACTGGCCGCTGGTTCCGCTTTCGGACCTTCAAAGCGTTGAACCGAACGTCGACAACGCAACAGTTCTGGACCTGTTCGTCACGAAGGATCGCAGGCGCGAAGGGGTTCTTTTTTTGGCGGCCCGCGGCGGGTTTTTTTCGGAGAAGGTCGAGCGAATCGACTACCCGGACTACAAGCGGCTCGTCACAATCCTGAACCTCAGGGAGCTTGATCATCAACATATGGACCGCATCGGCAGAATGCCCTGGGAAGAGGCGGTACGCCCGTCTTTCGATACGGCGGTTTCCGTGGCGGTGCCGGAATTGCAGAACATTGCCGACGGCTGGCATCTGCCTCAGCAGGCGGACCACGGTCAGGTGTTTTCATGGTCGGCGCGGGACCGTGTGGCCCTTCAATTCAACCGGTCCGTGGATCCGGGAACATACACCGTATCTCTCTGGGGCGGCAATCCAGGGCAGCCTCACGACCGGGCGGATTTCACATTTCAGTTTGAGAATCTGTCCGGTGTCGGCAGCGTTATGGGCAAGGGTCCGTTCCGCGAGGACATGACATTGCGGATCAGTGAAAGATCCGAGCACCCCGTCCTCGTCATCGAGCGGGAATCCTGGAGGGATCCAGCCGGGAGTACTCGCGGCTTCGTATTCGTGGAGGCTGCAATCTATCCACAGTAGACCGGCTGCTAGTCCTAAGTGTAGTTGTCAGTAAAACAGTTTGCTGCCAGACTCACCGGTTCGTCCGGATTTTGAACGGACCACAGTGAGGTGTTTTCATGAAAAGAACGCTACTGGCTGCCCTTGTCGCGGGAAGTTCAATCCTGACATCGGGCAGCCACGCCCAGCTCAGTCTGTTGAACGATGAGTTTAACAGCTCCGCCACCCTGTCCAACTGGCAGCGTATCCATTCCGTGGAGGGGTGGAACGCGGATCAGCTACAAACCTGGAACATCGACACATCGCGGACAGGCTGGATGCGAATGGTGCCCCACACCAGTTCGTGGTTTGCGAACTACCGCGGCGTGCTGGCCTTCAAGACGGTCTCCGGAGACTTTGCGGTCACCACCCGCGTGAACACGACAAATGCCGCGGGGACGGCTGCGCCGGGACGCCAGTTTTCCCTCGCGGGGATCATGATCCGGGAACCCCGGCCGATTGCCAATCCGGCGGTCGATTGGGCAGCGGGGGGTGAAAACTACGTTTTTCTTTCGCATGGAACCGCCGACTCTCCAGGCACTTATCAGTACGAGGTCAAAACCACAGAGGACAGCACATCTCTCCTTCAGATTTCCTCCGCGCCGACTGACACGACCGAAATTCGCTCGGTTCGAATCGGGGGAGCGCTGATCATGCTGCGCCGCCCTGAGGGTGGAAGCTGGGTCGTTCACCGGCGGTACCCGCGCTCCGACTGGGACAGTGTGACAACCCTTCAGGTGGGGCTGACCTGCTACACGGACTGGACAAACGTGGACGGAACAGACCCTTTCACACACAACAGCTCACCTGGTTTTGCGGGAATGCCGGACCTGGTTGCGGATTTTGACTGGGTTCGATACACTGAAGTCTCGGTGCCGGGAGCATATAGCGGTCTGGACCTGACGGATTCGGGCCAGGTGAGCGACGCACAGCTTCTTTCCTTCATGGGGGATGCTCTCGATACGGGACCGGTGCCCGTCGAGCTGGACTTGTTCGTGGTTCACTAAGCTGCCAGAGCCGTCGCCTTAACATTGCGCTAACAAAATGTTCCTCTATACTCCCCTGTTCCATCGGGAAACCGGCGGAACAGGAGCCCGTCTTTGAATATTGCCAACGAGCATTTCGCGGTCATCGTTCTTGCCGGAGGCATCGCCCTTTTCCTGATGGGCATGGAACTGCTGGGAGAGGGGTTGCAGCGAACGGCCGGCGCCCGCATGCGTGATTTTCTGGGCCGGATGACCTGCAGTCCTGCCCGGGGTGCGGCCGCGGGGGCCTGTGCCTCAAGCCTGATTCACACAGGGCCGACGACGGTCGTCGTTCTTGGATATGTGAACGCGGGTATTCTGACCCTTGCACAGGCGATTCCCGTCATTTTCGGCGCAAACATTGGAACGACACTCTCCATGCAAATCGTGGCCTTCGATATCGGCGCGTTCTGCTTTGCCATTCTTGCGGCGGGTGCGATGCTTCGGCGGTTTGCCCGGCGGAAAGGGCTGCGCAATGCAGGGCTGATTCTGGTCGGGTTCGGATTGCTGTTTCTGGGCCTTGAAACAACGAAACTGGCCTTCGAGCCCCTGCGTGACACGGGGCCCGTGCAGTCACTGCTTGGTTTGTTCAGCGACCGTTCGGTTTCCGGATACCTGCTGGTGCTCATCGCCAGCGTGGTGGTGACGGCTGTCTTTCAGAGCAGCGGCGTGATCATTTCGCTCCTCTTTTCGATGGCGGCCCTCGGAGTTATTGAGGATTTCGCGGTATCGATACCTTTTCTTCTGGGCGCGCATATCGGAAGTTGCGGGCTGACGGTGATGGCTGCTTTTGGCGGAGGAGCGGCGACCTGGCGTGCAGCGATTGTACATGTCATGTTCAATGTCCTTGGGGCGGTTGTTGCGACGATAATGATTCCGCTCTACAATCTCGCGATCCCGTTGATGACGGACGATGTCACACGCCAGATTGCCAACTTCAACACATTGAAGCAGGTCATCGGTGTGGTTCTCTTCCTGCCCTTTGCTCCGTTGTTCGGCCGTTTCGCGGTGATGTTGACAAAACGAACCAGTCTTCCCGAGCAGGAGACAAGCTATCTCGATCCGTTGCTTCTGGAGCGGCCGGAAAGTGCAATTCTGGCGGTTATTCGCGAACTGCGCCGTCAGGCGGGAATTACCCGGCGTATGCTGATGCAGTCGCTGGATGGAATGGTTTCGTTGAATCTTCGGAAATTTGCCACCATCCCCGTTCAAGAGAAAGCGGTGGATACCATCAAACGACAAACGCAGACCTACATCGGCCGAATTGCAAGGCGGCAGCTTATCCCCCGCCAGGCTCGCATGTTGGAGAGCCTGGCGATTGCCAGCAGTGCCATCGAGCGCATTGGCGATCATGTGGAGGATATTGGCTACCTGTCACGGGAGAAGGTTCGGCGCGATATCTGGTTTCCGGACGACGACATGAACGACCTGCTTCTCCTCAGCGATCTGGTTTGCGAAATCATGGAAACCACACTCGATGGCCTGGAGCCCGAGCCCGACATCGCATCCGCACACGGCGAAAGAGCGCTTGAACTGAGACGGCGGTTTCAGGCCCAGGCGCGGGAACTGAAAGAGCGGGTAAAGTCCGGAAGCGGTGAGAAACGAGTGAACGCCACGACAATGCTGTTCTTCCTGAGGTACGTGTACATACTGGAAAAAATCGTCAGCCATCTGAAAGCACTGGCAAGGCGGGAAAGAGACGATGTCTGGGAGGTTCAAACCGCCGGCCTTCAGCGTGTGGAGCCCTTGGCACCCAAGCCGTCCGGCAAACCGCCGGAATATCAGGTGCATGAAACATTCAAGCAGGCACTCAGCGAAATTTCACCGTCGCCAAAGACTTGAGCGGCATCCGCTGGCGGTCACGGAATTCCGCAACCACTCCTCAGCCTATTTTCGGCATAGACCCGCACGTCATTCGCCACTTGTCTTTCAACAACCATACTCCAGCCAGCTTCCCCTCCGGAAGGCTTCGGGAATCACATCATGACACAATCGCAGTTCTCTTCACCGGAAATCGCTCAACGGGTGGAGGAATGGACCTCGGAAAAAATGGACGCCACAATGCGGGCCGAGGTGCAGGCGCTCGTGGACAGCGGAGCAACACAGGAACTGGAGGAGCGTTTTTACAAAACACTCGAGTTCGGGACCGGTGGGTTACGCGGCCTGATTGGTGCCGGAACCAATCGCATGAACCGCATCATCGTGGCACAAGCCACACAGGGCCTTGCGACTTACGTACTGGCAAATGCGGAGAAGCCCGGACCGATTCGAGCCGCGATCGCCCATGACAGCCGACACTTTTCCCGTGAGTTCGCGGAAACAGCGGCATCGGTTCTGGCCGCTAACGGCATCATCGTGCATATCTGTCCGGAGATTCGGCCAACGCCCTGGCTCTCCTACAGCGTGCGCCGGCTGGGCTGTCACACGGGCATTGTTGTCACGGCAAGTCACAATCCGAAGGAATACAACGGCTACAAGGTTTATTGGGACGATGGTTCGCAGGTTGTTCCTCCTCACGACAAGGGAATCATCGCGGAAGTTAACAAAGTCACCGGCATGAGCCAGGTGAAGATCATGGATTTTGACGAGGGAGTGGCGCAGGGTGTTATTCAGATCGCCGGACAGGATACGGATACCACGTATCTCGACGCGGTACGGGAACAGTCGCTGCGTCCCGATACCATCAAGGCGAACCCCGTTAAGATCGTTTATACACCGTTGCACGGCGTAGGCGGAACGATGACACCAACGGCCCTGGAACAATGGGGCTTCGGACACGTGTATCCCGAGCCGGAGCAAATGAAACCGGACGGCGACTTTCCGACCGCTGCATCCCCCAACCCGGAAGAGGGCGAGGCACTGGCGCGGGCAATCGAACTGGCGAAGGGCGTCGACGGAGATCTGGTACTGGCGACGGATCCGGACGCTGACCGTCTCGGAATTGCAGTTCTACACGAGGGAGAATATCGACTGGTGACGGGGAATCAGCTCAGCTGCCTGATCGGAGACTATCTTCTCCGCACGCGCAGAGAACTGGGAACTTTGCCTCCGAAGGCGGGAATCGTTTCGACCATCGTAACAACCCCTCTGTTGCGCTCGATCACGGAAAGCCACGGCGCAGCATACGCCGAAGGCTTAACGGGGTTCAAGTGGATCGCGAAACAGGCGCGAGACTGGGACAACGCGGGAACGGGCATCGAGTTTCTGTATGGTACGGAAGAAAGCTACGGCTATCTGATCGGACGCCATGCAATGGACAAAGACGGCGTTGTTGCAAGTTGCGTTACGGCGGAAATGGCGGCCTGGCTGAAGAGCCGTGGGATGACCATCATCGACTATCTCGAGGAAATTTACCTCCAGTACGGTCCGCGAGTCGAGTGGCAGAAGTCCGTTGTCATGCCGGGCATGGACGGCGCGGAGAAAATAGCGGCACTCATGAAAACACTGACGGACAATCCTCCCCGTGAAATCGGAGGTTTCAAAGTCGTGCAACGTGTTCGTGTCGACACAGGGGAGATTCTCGACGGGCAGACAGACGCAAAACTCGGAACGATTGATTTGCCTTCAAGCAAGGTTGTCGTTTTTGAGCTGGAAGACGGTTCAAAAGCGATCGGCCGTCCGAGCGGTACCGAACCCAAGATCAAGTTTTACTTCTTTCTTCAGGCGGAACGGCAGTCGGACGTGCAGGGTGTGCGCACGGCTCTGAAAGAGCTGAATAGAAAAAAGAGCGAATTCCAGAGCGCATTTCTCAAGGCTGTCGGAGCCGAATAAATAAAGGATTTCACTATGGACACATTTTCCATTCTGAAAGAGCAAACGTTTGTCGCACGCGGGAAGATCGCGACTCTTGCAACTGCCCATTCATCGCGAGCGGATCATATTCCGCCTGGCTGGAACAATAATGTTCGGTGGCACGTCGGGCATCTGATCACCACTCCACGCCGGTTAACGTCGTTGCTGCTGGGAGAGGACATGGCGATTCCGGAAGAATACAGCACATGGTTTGCAAAGGGAACAAGCCCGCGCGACTGGGGAAGCGATCCCGTTCCAACTCTGCCGGAACTTGTTGCCGAACTTTCGGCGGAAACCCGGAGGGTGTTTTCAGACATGGAAAACCGGCTTTCCGATTCTTTCCCAAAGCCCTATGAAACATCGCTTGGCGTTGTTCTGAAAACGCCCGCGGACGGGTTGACAATGAGCTTCATCCATGACGGTATCCACGTGGGTTTGTTGCTGGCTCTGGGGCGGGCTCTGAATTCTTAATCGGACGGTGAGGGGATTCACCCCTTCGATTGCCATGAAGAAACGTCTTTTGCGCTTCACTGCCGGAGCATTGTCACTCGCGGCGTCAATGTCCCACGCTCAGCCTTTCGGTATCGATACAAGAGCGGAAAATACAACGTTGCTGATCGATTCGCTTCCGGCGGACGGAGCGGGAACGAATTCAATGCAACTCACGCAGGTGTTCGATAACCTGTCTCTTGTGGCACCGGTCTACCTGACCGAGTCTCCGGACGACAGCGGACGTCTCTTTGTCATTCAGCAGTGCGGGCAGATCATCTCCTTCGAAAAATCCGATCCCGCCGGCACAAAAACAACCTACCTCGATGCTTCCTCGCTGCTCCAGTCACCCTGCTCGTCCGGCGGACGTGGAGTCGGTTCCGAAGAGGGTTTGTTGGGGCTGGCGTTTGATCCGGACTTTGCAACGACCGGCGAACTCTATATCTACTATTCCCACAAGCGCACGAGCACCGCCGATCAAAGACGATCGCATATTTCACGCTTTACCGCATCGCCACCGAACGCCGCCACGGTAAGCGTTGGAACGGAAGAACTTCTCCTTTCCGTCGATCAGGACTTCAGCAATCACAACGGCGGGATGATTCACTTTGGCCCCGACGGCATGCTTTACATTCAACTGGGCGACGGGGGACTTGGAGGCGATCCGAATGATCGCGCGCAGAACACGACAAATCTTCTCGGCAATATTTTGCGGATCGATGTGAATGGAACGCCTGATCAGGGTCTGGCTTACCGCATTCCGCCTGACAATCCGTTCTTCAATGGGGGACCGGCGGGCGCTTCCACTTTGAAGGAGATCTATGCCTACGGATTTCGCAACCCGTGGCGCGGGCACTTCGATCCGCTGACAGATATTTTCTACGTTGCGGATGTCGGGCAGGACGCATGGGAGGAAGTGGATGTCGTTGTTTCCGGCGGAAACTACGGATGGGATCATCGTGAGGGTGCCCATTGTTTCGAACCATCGCAGGGATGCCAGACGGAAGGCTTGATCGATCCGATCGCCGAGTACTCACAGACTTTTGGCGATTCCATCACGGGACTTGCCGTCTATACCGGAACGGAAGTGCCTGAGTTGTACGGAAACTATCTGTATGCGGACTACGGAAGCGGACGTGTCTGGCGACTCTTGTACGATCCGGATTCGCAGACTGTTGTGGACGGCCCCGTACAGATCGCCCAGTACCAGAACGGAAAAGGAATCGCCGGATATGGCACGGACAAGACGGGAGAGGTCTTTGTTCTGGATACGGATGGTGGTGAGATTTACGTCCTGCGACCGAACTCGCCAAACCCCGGCGGTGATAACCCGGTACCCCTCAGATTAAGCGAAGTTCCCGCGCTTCTGGCCGCGGGACTTGGACAGGATCAAACGGACAACGGTGTTATTCCCTACGAGCCCAGCTCGAAACTTTGGTCCGATGGGACGCACAAGGAACGCTACATTGCGCTTCCGCACTTCGATCAGGCGACTTACATGGAGTCCGGCGGCTGGGGTTTTGATGAGGACGCGGTTGTTATCAAAAACTTCCTTTTGCCACTGGACGAGCGGGATCCGCTCAACACACTGAAGCGTATTGAGACGCGCATACTCACAAAGCAGGACGATTCCTGGTACGGTTTCTCCTACGAATGGAACGAGGATGAAACGGATGCGGTGCTGCTGACATCGAGCAAGACGCGCCCTTTCTCAATCATCGAGGAGGACGGCTCACCCCTTGAGTACGAATGGTCGTATCCAAGCCGGTCCCAATGTCTACAGTGCCACACGGCTGCGGCGAATCGCACTCTGGGAATCACAACGGGCCAGCTCAACTTTGATTTCGAATACCCCGAGTCCGGCGTGACGGACAACCAGCTCCGCACACTGAACCACATCAGCATCCTGAAATCACCCGGTCTTCCTGATTCGCCTGAGAACCTGCCGAGGATTCCCGACCATGGCGATGAGTCGGAGCTGCTTCGAGAACGTGCCCGCGCCTACCTCGCCTCCAACTGCTCCATGTGCCATCAACCCGGCGGCGGTGCACCCGGCGGACTCGACATGCGCTGGGAAACAAGCGATGGAAACATGAACCTGATTGGTGTCAGTGCCTTCAGTGACCTTGGAGTGCCAGGCCTTCAGCGGATCGATCCCGGCGACCCGGCAAACTCGGCGGTGATTCTTCGGATGTCCACTCACGACGCGAGTGTGCGCATGCCGCCCATCGGAACATCTCGTGTGGATGAAGAGGCGGTACAACTTATCTCCGACTGGATCACGGACCTGCAACAGACAGGTGTCGGAGACTGGATGGCGTTTCAATAGCCGGGAAGTGTCAGACGGAAGATCCCGCAGCGGCTGACTCGGCGAGCGCTTTCACATCGACGGTCTCGCCGAAGTGTGCGTAAAGCAGACACTGGTTGTACAGGTTGTACTCCGCTTCGTCCGGAAACTTCTGCGGACGCCAGTTTCGCCCGTCCAGGAAGTTCCGGACCGTGTGAGAAATCTGCGCATCGGGACATTTCTCACGGACTTCCCTGAGGAAGTCACGGCAGGCGTCCGAGGGATCACCGGCGCCCCCATCGATATCGGAAAAACTCATCGATCCTTCATACAGACGGAAGTGAGTGAGCGGGCTTCCGGAAAAGACATCAACCGCCGGTTTCCGTTCCAGACGTGAGCAGCTCAGCAGCTGAACGTCCTCCCATCGTGCTTTCATGACACCTCGCTCCGTATGCATTCGCAGACCTGGCTTCATGACATCGAGTCGTCGAACGACGTGCATAATGGGGGGGCGCAGTTCCGGGCCTGTCACGACGAACAGGAACTTCTGACGCAGGCGGCGAATCTTCGGCTGGATTTCGAGGACCTGCTCGCAGGTGAGACGCTGGCGCAGCAGGCCCTTTCGCTCGAGAACGGCAAGGCGTGCGTCGGCCTCCGGCAGGTCCTCGATGACCCGCAGGGCCTCAACAACCTGTTCGAGGATGATCTTCTCCCCAACCGGCAGAAGCATTGCAAACTCGGCGTTTTGCAGGCGTTCATAGAGCGCGGGCCCGCTTTGCGCATGCACAACATGTCGTTTGGGATCTCGTGCCCAGCCAGTCGTGTCACCGGGACCTTTTTCCCGTTTTTCCGGCTTCAGGTCGCGAAGTTTCTCTTTGGACTTCTGACGAAGGACATCACGGGCACCGATGGAAAGCGGCGGTGTTTCAGCATAGGGGTCGTGCTCCGCAACGGGGTCCGGTTCGGCGAACGCGTCGTCCTGCAGGTCCGCGGTTGGAGGTGCCACCTCGCCATCGCTGATGGGAGCGGGCGCGCCGAACTCTTCGAGGGAATCATTCGGCATGGGTGTAAAAGGCGGTAGAGCGGGAGGCTCCGCCGAAGGAGGCGTGGGAACCGGCGGCTCGGCATTCCGCGATTCGGCCTCGTGGGATGTCTCAAATGACAGGGGTTTTTTCTCGGGCGATCCGTCGGCTTCAGCGGCATCTCCGGTTTCATCATACACGTTGCCGATGGCGATGAGTTCTTCATAGCTGGACTCGGTCGGCAGATTGTGAACGTCTGAAACGCTCTGACTGTCCTCAAGCTTTGGCTGAGGACGGACGATAGCGGGCTTCTCCTCTTTCGCAACCTGGCCGGCGCCGTGTTTGGGGGCGCCTTTTCCGTCGGGAAGCCGTTCAAGGATCGACTCGGCGTCTCTCGCCTCGGCCGTTGCCGGACCGGATTCGAGAAACTTTTCCAAATACCTGCGGCATTTCTTGTGGCTCTTGAGGCGATAGGCAAGATGCCCGGCGGCGCGGAGCGACTGTGCGTAGAGTGGGTGTTCCTGGTCGTGAACAAGAATTTGCTCATAGGCATGCAGTGCGAGGCGCGCTTCGTTGCCCAGCTCCAACAGTCGCGCGAGATCGTGCTGCAAATTGCCGTCGAGTCGAAACTCCGGGTCGGCTTTTGTCAGAGACTCGTAGTCGCGAGCGGCATGCTGACTTTCCCGCATGAAGATGGATCGACTGAGAGACGCAACAAGATCGTCGCGCTTGTCCATATCGTGCGAATCAGGAATCGATGCCACACTCAGATCCTCGTTGTCGTTGCGCTAACACAGCGTGAGTACGCCACCGTGCCATTTCCCCGCAAGCTCAAAGGCGTCGTCGGCGGAGCGCGGCGAGTGCTCCGAGCCCGGCCGTCCAGAATCCAATACCGCCAAGAGACAGTGCCAGTCCCCGCCTGAAGGAGGGGGGTTCATACTTGAGTGTTACCAGTTTCGATTCATCCGTGAGTCGCACCGCCATATACTTCACCTGTGCGGGATAGATCTGTAACTCGGTACCTCCCTGATCTCTTGCCGTCCACCCGGCGTCCCAACTGTACCGAACAAGCATCCAGCCGGAGGGGCCGTAAGAGTCCGGCGCTCTGATCACAATGGTGTTGTTCGTTCTCGACACGATTCGACACGGCACGGCCGGCGCGGCGACAGCCTCGCTTTCCGGTCCATACTCCTCGTTCGCATCCTCAATGACAATGCAGCGATTCGATAGCGGCAGCTGGTCTCTTGCAAGCCTGGCAGCCGAGCCTGTGTCTTCTGCAAACAAAGCGGACTGCTCTTTGTGCCATGTCGCGATCGCTGCACCGGGAATGCGCTGCAGACGCAGGTCCCATGTGAGTGCGGCAACCGTTTCGGTACTCGCCCAGGGCTCGATTTCAAGCAGATCACGAGACGCCAGCATCCATGACGCGCCCGAATTCATGAGAGCGTTCACGCAGTCTGGCTCGAACAGACATTCTCTCGGGATCTCGTCATCGTCCTCCACACCCATGACTTCGCTCCGATAGCGGGCATGCCGAATCGAAACCGGGAAGTCATATCCGCGAATGTCCTCGATTTCGTAAAGAGCGGATACATTGCATGGTGTGGTACCCGCAGTGATCAGTCTCTCCACGCCGTGCTCGGGATGAAGATGGTTTTGAAGTTCGTCCGGCAGTGTTGTCGCGCGGTCGTACCACTCACGGGGAGGCTGCGGGTAGTAATTCCACCAGACGGGTAAAACATCCACGAGCATGAGGATGGGTACCAGCCAGGGAAGCTCACGGGAAATGCCGCGGCTGCCGATGGGAGCGGCGACAGCGGCTCCGACCGCAAGGATTGCAGCCGGCACGGTAACAGCAGGGCGCCAGTCCCAATAGCCCATGCGGCCCATGGCAAACCCCACGATCGCCAACAGCACGGCTGTCACTGCGAGAACAAGCCCTGGACGTTCCGCTCCAGCCTTGCGTTCCTTGACCAACTCATTGAGAGCCAGCATGGCAAAGACGACAACCGCTATCTGCGGGAAGAGTGCAAAGCGCGCGTTCCGGTGAACGTCAAATAATGGCAGTGCCGTGAGTTTGCCGTGGAAGGGACTAATGCCCAATACGAGCTCAAGCCCCACAATAAGCGGAAGTAACCATGACACGGCCACACGGACCGACCGATAGTCGCCGGGCCGAAAAAGACATAGCAATACAAGGGGAGAGAGAAAAAGCGGAAGCATCCCAACATACAGCTGATAATGATTCCAGAAATGAACCGTTTCGGTCCATACTCGTTCAGAGTAGCCCGTGTAGCTGCCAAAGTCGAGCGGCTTGAAGAGCAGGACAAGTGCATCGGAAGGAATGGTATGTTGGCCCGTGCCAAGATGCTCGCGAGAGACCAGCGTTTCCGATCCGGCAAGAACATCGATGAAGGGAAGAATGGCGGGGGCGGCGACGACCGTGCCCGTCAGCAGGGCCAAACCGGCCAGCAGAAGTTTCTTTGGAGAAGTTCGCGGGTTCTCAAGGATCATCCGGACACCTCCGTAGAGGACAATGCCGACTGTCAGTATGAAAGAGGATTGAAAATGACCGCCGAGAAGTTGAAAAGCCTGCGCAACTGACAGACCCAGAGAGGAAGCTAGAAGGTCGGCCGGTCCATCTTCATGACAGGCAATGCGCTCCACAAACAAAAGCAGCCAGGGGAAAAAGACGAGCGCGTTGAAATTCGGGTGGTGCCCCCACGTTATCATTTGTGGGGCAAACAGCACTCCAACGCAAAGGCCGAGGCAGCAGAACCCCCTTAAGCCGATTCGTCTTCCATAAAGCCAGGTGCCTGCCCAAAGAACGGCGATTTTTAAAACCAGAGACCACGCAAACCCATGCGGAAGGGGAAAGAAACGAAGCGGGAGCAAGAGCGGAGAAAAGGGAGCGCTCTGACCGTTTCCAAGCAGCGGCATTCCATGTCGAAAGTAAGGGTTCCAGAACGGCAGCTCGCCAAACGAGAGACTTTGACGAACGATCAAAGCATACGGCACTCCCTGGAATGCCTGATCCGCCGCGTGGATGTTGGAGGGAAAAGACTCCACATCCACGCGCTCGGAACTCTCAACCCACGGCAGATTTTGAAGAAGAAGGTCGGCGGGAACAACAGTCGTCAGTCCCACAAGGGAAGGTGCAAAGGCCAACAGGCCAACCCAAAGGCCTCCAAGCACAAAGAGGAGTTCGCAAACCCTTTTGCCACGGGTCGACTGTATCCCCTGTCCGTTCACCTCGCCGATTGTTGCCTCCCTGTATCGTGATTTATGAACAAGGTCCTTGCAACGGTCGGGCGCCACGACAAGACTTTTCATGAAAACGACATGTGGATTTATACGGATCGTGCCAAGATATGGACCTGGACGCAATTCTCAAGGAAGTTGATGCCTGCCAGGCATCCGACCTTTATTTGATTGCAGGGGCCGTGCCCTGCATGAACTGCGATGGCGTACATCGGGCGCCCGAAGCCAGCGGCGGCAAGCGGCTGACTCCTTTGGTACTCGAGGATTTCGCCCGTACCATGATGACCGAAGACCAGTGGAACGAGCTCCTCAGGGGGCGCGAGATGAACCTGGCTTTCATGAGCGACGGCGTCGGACGTTTTCGCGTCAACATTCTGTTTCAGCGCGGCAGCATCGGCATGGTGATGCGCCGTGTGGTCATGGATATTCCGACACTGAAGGAACTGAGTCTGCCGCCCGTATTGAGAGAGGCGGCCCTCGCCGACCGCGGAATCGTTTTGGTGACGGGTGCCACGGGCAGCGGCAAGTCCACCACCATGGCTTCAATGATCGACTACCGCAATCACATCATGAGCGGTCACATTGTTACCATCGAGGACCCCATCGAGTTCGTTTACCGGCACCGCAAGTCCATCGTGACTCA
>JANQSL010000204.1 GCA_028284075.1 Candidatus Sumerlaeia bacterium
GATGTCGGATCACATGAAATCGATCGATGTTGTCATGCTTCACCACTATGTGATCACGCGAGGATGGATCGGTAATCCTGAGGTGGAGTTGGACGAAGACGATATTCTTTATCGCCGGGACATCAGTGAAGGGCTCAGCCTGCTGGCCCGTCGCAAGTCCTGCGTCGGTTTTTTCCTGAACCCGCTGAGCAAGGAAGAGGTTCTGGAGGTTGCGGAAAACGGAGAGTTGCTCCCCCACTCTTCGGTGAACTTCTATCCGAAAGTTCCAAGCGGCCTGGTACTCCGGGATCTCAACGTCGGATTCGGCTGAACATTCCACAAAAACATCGTCAGGGAAACGCCGCCGCCGTACTCGATGAGAGTATGGCGGCTTTTTTTTGAAGGTTCCCACGCTGGCCGGAGAAACAAGAGCAGCGGAAGGTGAGAGACCGGCTCCGAATCGCCCTTGACGGGAGGAACGGATTCATCCACCTCCTCCGCCCCAAATTACAGTGGATAGTGAATCGTGAGCCGGAAAAAGAGAAATGCCGAAAACAACGCCAATGCGATCCCGCTGATGGATACACCGGTTGAATACGCCGTGTGGGGGAAGGATCAGGTGGATGACTCGGCATTGCAGCAACTTCGAAATGCATGCCGTCTTCCGGTGACCGTTGCGGGAGCACAGATGCCGGATGGACATGTTGGTTACGGTCTGCCTATTGGCGGTGTGGTGGCAACACGCAGCGCCGTGATACCTTATGGCGTGGGGGTGGATATCGCCTGCCGCATGAAGATATCCATCATGGATGTGAACCCTTCGCGGATTGCGGGGTGGCGCGAGAGGCTCAGAAAGTCTCTGACAAACGAAACCCGCTTCGGTCTTGGCGCGAAGTTCGACACTCGCTCCCGCCGGGAGCATGATGTCATGGACGATCCAGCCTGGAAAGACGCTCCCGGGTTTGTGAGGGGATTGAGGGACAAGGCGTGGGAGCAGCTTGGAACGTCGGGTTCAGGCAATCACTTCGTTGAGTTTGGCGAAGCCGGGTTGAAGGAGCCGTTGGGCGGGCTGGAACCGGGAAGTTATCTCGCACTGCTGTCCCACTCAGGTTCACGGGGCTTTGGAGCCATCGTGGCAAAGCATTATACGAATCTTGCAATGGAGCTGACTCCTCTGCCGCGGGAACATCGACACCTGGCGTGGCTTGATCTGCGGTCTTCCGCAGGTCAGGAGTATTGGCTCGCAATGAACCTGGCGGGAAGCTATGCAGCCGCCAATCACGACTGTGTGCACCGGCATGTGCTGGCTGCGGCGGGGCTGAAGCCCGCATATCAGCTGGAGAACCATCACAACTTCGCCTGGCTTGAGGAGCATGGCGGCGAGGAGCTGGTGGTTCATCGCAAGGGAGCGACTCCCGCAGGAAGCGGCGCGCTCGGTATCATTCCCGGCTCGATGGGTGATCCCGGCTACATCGTACGCGGATTGGGAAATGAAAGGTCGCTGAATTCCGCGGCGCACGGCGCCGGGCGCGCAATGAGCCGGAAGGCCGCCAGGGAGAGACTCACAAAGACAGAGATGAGACAATACCTGGAGGATCAGGGTGTTGAACTCATCGCGGCGGGAGTGGACGAGGCTCCGCAGGTTTACAAGCGCATCGGAGAAGTCATGGCGGCTCAGCGAGATCTGGTGGAGGTGGTTGGGGAGTTCCGACCCAGACTTGTCCTTATGGCCAATGATGGCACCAGTGAAGACTAGTGGACAAAATAAAGGCAGGCCCACCAAGTGGCGGGCCTGTCTTCCGAGGAGAGGAGGAGTAGAGCATTTGTGGGCATTGCCCACATGCTTCCAACAGGCACCTTTCAGACCACGACATACTTCAACCTGCCGTTGCTCGTCAGTGACTCTTAAGCTGTTTGTTATCAGCTCTGTAAAGAATGCCTTCGTATTTCCGGGGGTGGAAGGACACAGTTTTTGTGTCTCCAATGAGGACATTTTTTTCTCTTTCCGAAAAGAAAGTCATGGAAAGACATCCGGAAGGCCGGAATCAGGGCCTGATCCAATGGATTTCGATGGGGCTGTGGAGTTTGCAGACGCCGGAGAAGAGCTCAGTGATTGGAGGATAAAAAAAGACAAGCCCACCAGATGGCGGGCCTGTCTTCCGAGGAGAGGAGGAGTAGAGCATTCGTGGGCATTGCCCACGCACTTCAAACAGGCACCTTTCAGACCACGAAACTCTGAGTCTTTTTTTTCCCTGCTGGCAATTGTAAGTTATTTTGTGTCAGCTTTATAGAGTATGAGCTTTCATTTTCAAGAAACGATGTGCACTGTTTAGTTGTCTCAATTGAGGACAATTTTTCTCCACGCGAGACGCAAGAATGACAATTTGTTAAGTGAAACGGCCGGTCCGCTGATGGCGGACCGGCCGTTGGTTATTCGGAGAGGGTTTGGGATTAGTCGTACAGGTTGGTCGCTTCGGTCTCTTCGACCGGACGATCGCCCGTATTGTCCGTGGTCATGGTCACCTTGAAGCGTGCATCCATGACCTCGGCGGCACGGGCGGTGATGCGCCACTCAGCCTCTGCCTTCGGATCAAGCGAGGCGAGAGGAGCGAAGGTGATTGTGCGTCCGGCGATCGAACCCGCGGTCGCGCCGCTGTTGGAGACATGATCCATGCCTTCCAGCGTGGCGGTGATGCGGATGTTGGTGTCGAGCGCTGAGCCCTGGTTCGTCACCGTGATGACGTAAATCGTGGTGTCACCAACGCGGACAGGGTCCACTTCGTCAATCACTTCGAGAAGCACGGCAGGGATACCAAGCAACTCTGTTTCGGCACTGGCTTCATCCGGAACAGCGCACTCGCCTTCGGCTTCGATGGTGGTACGTGCAACGCAGATCTCATCAGCCTGAACCGTCAGCACGATGTTACGAGTCGCTCCCGGTTCGAGGCGGCCGACGCTCCACGTCACAATGCCACCAGCCTGGGTGCCGCCGGCATTCGCGCTGTCGAAGGTGGTGCAATCGGGAACGGTCATGGTCACGACCGTGTCGTCGGATGCACAGTCGCCGGTGTTGGTGACCGTTCCGTTGAAGGTGATTTTGCGGCCGGCGTAAGTCCGGTCAGTGCCGGTCACGCTGACTTCGAGGACGGGCTGGCAAATGACTGTGGTTACGTCGCCGGAGGAGGCGGAGAGACCATCGTCAGCCTTCGCGGACGCGTCGTTCGTGAAGGTGCCGGTGCGGGACGCCTCGGCGTTGATCGTGAATTCCTGGCTCTCGCCGGCACCGAGGGCGGCGACTTCGTAGGAAACACTGCTCTGGCCATCGGTCGTCGTCACGCCTGCCGGCAGGTTGTCGGTCACAACCACATTACGCGCGGTGCCCGTGCCGGTGTTGGTCACGGTCAGCGTGTAGGTAATGGGGTCGCAAAGCAGAGCGTTGGCGGTGCCAGTCTTCGTCAGACGGAGAGCAGGCTGCTCGGCAAGGGTCGAGATGCAGAGAACGGGGGTGTAATCGATGGTCGAGCAAAGTTCGATCTCGCCCACTTCGTCGCTACTGCCATTGAGGGTGATCTTCTGAGACTCGCCCGGGCCGAGCTGCTCCATGCGCCATGTTGCACCACCGGCATTGCTGGAGGCGGCGGCGGGAGAAGAAGAGGAGAGTGTGTAGCCGTTATAGAACGTGTCCGTGAGAACAAGGTCCTTGAGGACAAGGCTGTCGGTCACGTTTGTGACGATAATGTAAGATTCGTAGTCGCTTCCGGCAACCACGCGCTCGGGAACCATCTTCTCAACGAGGACGGCGCTGGTGGATTCTTCACCTGTGGGGACAGCCATCCATGCGCCGGTGTAGCCTGCCGGGACGTCGCTGCGGCGGGAGCCGCGGGTCATTGTCTTTTCCTCGACAACGACCTTCTGGGACTCACCAGTGGACAGGTTGTCGACTTTCTGCTCAAGCTCCCACAGCCATGCTTCGTAGTCGCTGTGCTGGTGGCTCTTGTTGGCGCAGCCGGTCACAAATGCTCCGACCAGCAAGAGAGAGAACAGTGTTCTCCACGCTAACCTTGCTTTCATGTGATTTCTCCTGACGAAATTATCGTACGGATTTGTGAGAGTACGAACCGCCTACTCTCAGAGGGGGCAAGACTCAAGAGGCCGCTCCCCTGGCAAGTACCGCCCGGGGGCGAATTCAAAGGGGCGCAACCCCGGCCGGATCAATATGGATTCTCAGGTCTCCTTTCCCAAGATGCGAGGGTGTTTTTTTTCAGACCGGTGATTGTTGCTCAATTCGGACCATATTGCACGATCAACATGACCAGGGATGAGAGAATATCGCAATTCGAGCCGATTTTAGACGGGATAAAGCGTTTCGATAACTCATTGTCAGCTAAACCGGCAGAGGCATTCATTGTTAGCTCGAGGCGTTTTTTATCTCATTTAGAGACAAAAACTGTGCACTATTTTGCAAGAACGTGAACGATATCATCAACTGTGCGGCGCATGGAGGAGGCGGATACGGAGTATCCGTTGGCAAGAATCGAGAAGGCAACCTGGCGACCTGAGTTTGTGGTCACATAGCCCGCAAGACCAGAGACTCCCGTCAAGGTTCCAGTCTTGGCGGCAACGCGCTTTGCCAATCCCTGATCGTTCAGCCGATAACGAAGGGTTCCATCGACTCCGGCAATTGGCAGACTGTCAGTAAACGCTGTATTATCAAACTTGTCCAACAGAAGAGAAACCAGGGTTCGAGACTTGATAAGATTACGTCGAGCCAGACCGCTCCCGTCGATACCGACTATGTCAGAGCCGGAAACGTCAAGTGAACTCCAGTACTGCTTCTCCGCTTCAGCAGCGGAGCGATAAGATGCTTTCGCGAATGCCTCCGCCCCTGCCAGCAGATACAGGGACTCGGCCAGATGGTTGTCGCTGGATTTGTTCATTTGTGAAAGGACTGAAGGAGCGATCGTTTCACCGGAGGCCGCCCGCAGAGGGATGCCCAGCGGAGTGGACTGAACGATGGCAACAACGTGACCGACCTTGATTGAATCGGAGGAAATCCGGAGGTCTCCGTCAACTTTGACACCTTCGGAGGCCAGAGTTGCCAGAAGTTCGGCACCTGCGAACCCAATGGGATCTCCTATCGGCACTGATCGGGCCCCTTCTGAAGAGTCGGCAGGAAGGGATCCGGTAAACTTCAGGGTGTGGCCGTCAAGGCTGCGATGAAGCTGAAATGTCGGGGCGGATCCACGAGCCCCGGTCACTGCCTCATTCAGGAGGTCAAACACGGGTGAGCCGGAGGAGCTGATCGCGGGCGGCTGACCAATGGACGCGGGAGCGATTCGGACTCCCGCCAGGTTGGCGTCGACTCCAAATGCGGAGGGAATCGTGCCGTCGATGGTTTGCAGGTCCTCCCATTCCCAGCCTGGAGGGACAGGGGCGGGGTCATCAAACCGGGAGGCATCGATGATGAGATCGCCGGTGACCCGCTCCACTCCCGCACGCCGAATCAAACGAGCCATTTCGGCAAGCTTTGTTTTGCCCGGTCTGCCCCCAAGCAAAGCGGGACGCCAGGTCGGATCTCCGATGGCGCGCACAACAAGGTCACCGTTGGCGACTCCCTCGCGCGGAAGCGCCGGGATATGGGCAACGGTTTCGAATCGCTTGTCCGCTTCAAGGTATTCGGTAATCAGGGCAGCGGTTACAAGCTTTCGAGTGGAAGCGGGAATCATGAGTTTGCCACCGTTCACGTTGGCAACGAGGGAGCCGGTCTCGACATCGGCGGCGTAGATCCCCCAATGGGCGGAGGCTGCGGAGCCTTTGCCGATGATTTCGCGAATGGCAGCGTCCTTCGGGGCGCCAAAAAGGGTGGTTACCGAAAGAGCAAGGAGTGCAAGAAGGAGGAGTGCTCGAGAGTTGCCAAACATGACTGTCCGTCCGAAGGATGGGGACGCTCTGGCAGTCCGTGAGACCGGGCAACGCGAAACGGCTGGTCTTGACAGTGTTGCGGCAGACACTGGAGTAATTCGCGATCTCGATCTGCGCGAAGCGTTCTTCATGTCAAGACAGACAAGACTTCTTCTGCTTCTCATCTGGCCCTTGCTTGCATTGATGGTCCTGGTGTGAGTGGGAACGAAAACGAGTGAGCAGACGTGGCGATGAGGCTTCAATACCAGTCGATGGCTTTCTTGAAGAAACGAACGAGACGCTGGAAGAGGTTCTTTTCGCTGAGTCCCGCTTCCTGGTCCGCCTGAAGACCGTAGTAAACGAGACCCACACCGGTTGAGTAGATCGGCGAGCTGGCCACACTGCTGAGGCCCGCCAGGCCGGAGGGACGTCCGATCTTGCAGGGACGGTCAAAGATTTTTTCGGCCAGCTTTGCCGCACCTTCCTGCAGCGCTCCCCCGCCGGTGAGCACGACACCGCCAAATGCCTTGTCGAAATGGGCGCTGCGCTCGCACTGTTCCTTCACCAGCAGCAGGATCTCCTCGTAACGGCTCATGATAATCTCGCAGAGAAAACGACGGCTGATTTCCTGAGTTTCTCCGGTAAGGGCGACGGGAACCTCGACCTTTTCATCCTCCTTAATGTTGTTCGGGAGGCAGGAACCGTAGCGCTTCTTGAGATTTTCCGCGTCGAAACAACTGATTTTCAAGCCGCGACGCACATCCTCGGTGATGGAATCGCCTCCGTAGGGAACAACGCCGGTGTAGCGCACGGTACCTTCCGCCCAGATGGCGATGTCGCTCGTGCCGCCACCGATGTCGATGGCGACAACGCCAAGATCGCGTTCCTCGGGTGTCAGAACGGCCAGTGAGGATGCAAGAGGCTCGAGGTAGATTCCTCCGACGCGATAGTGGGCGTTACGAACGGCTCGAATAATGTTTTGTGCGCTTGTGACAGCAGCAGTGACGGTTAGCACGTCCGCCGTCAGTTTGCGGGAGGAGAAGCCTTCGGGGTTCGCGACGGGTCCGTCATCGATGATGAAACGCTGGGGCAGTGTATGAATAACCTCGCGCTCCATGGGAATCTGGTCGAGCGCGGATTTGTCAACGGCCCGTCGAATATCGGCGCGGGTAATGCCGCGTTCAGGATTCGAAACGTCGACGGCACCGCTGCTCTGGAAGCACTGAATATGGCCTCCGGCGATGCCAACGAGGACGTCGCGCACTCCGACCTGCGCGATTTCCTCGGCCTTGCGAACGGCGGTGCGGATAGAGGCGATGGTTTCCTCAAGGTCAACGACGACGCCACGTCGGAGACCCTGGCTCGGTGTGCTCGCAATGCCACGAACCGTGGTCTTTCCTGCCGGATCGATCTCGGCAATGATGGCACAAATCTTTGTGGTCCCGATATCGAGTCCGGTGAAGGTGCAGGTTCGATTGGGCGGTTTGAGACCCGTGCGGGAAGCCGCCGCCCCGGTGGACGCGGGCTCCCGATCAAACAGTCCACCGTCGGATCCCGGCACGGATTTCAATCGCTGAACCTTTTCCCGAGTTGCCATTGTTGCCTCTTGAATACCCCCGCGATCTTTCGATCATTTATCAAAGAGGCGGTTTGGCAGGGTACTCAGAACAGGATCAAGTAAAAGCGTGATGAGCAATAAAGAGTTGGTTTTTTTCACAGGTTTCCACCGCTCTCTCTCGTTCCTGTTGGCCATGACAAGTCAACAGTCCGTGTCAGTATTTTGATTTTCAGGATGTGAGAAGCGCGTGGCAAAACAGAAAACCACCGCCTGTCAGTGGACACTTTGTGTCTTCATCGGCCTCTTTGTCCGGCGCGCATCGGAGAATGCACGACGCTAACGAGGCCTGCGACGAGGTGCTTGAGAGAATGATCCTGACTGAATGCCCTCGATTTGTGTTTCGTGTGCTTTGGGTCCTTGCTGTCCTGAAAACCTCTGAGCATCGCGAGCCAGCTGATCCAGCCAACCTGCGAAGCAGGCAGGCCGATGGTCAGCCCCATGTGTTCAGATCGCGATCAAGATGCTCTGCGAGCAGCCGGTTTGACTCAGAAAACTGATCCCGGAGCCACTGCTCGTCTTCCGGCGAAAGATTCTCACCGGGCGAGGCGCGCATGAGAACGGGCGATGCGATTCTGCGGCCAAGAGACTTGCCGCTTTCAAGGACACGCTGCATTGGTGTACCGCGAAAACGCCGGTGCAGGTTCAGCCAGTGACGTTGAAGGAAGACATAGAGTCCCACGCTTCGCGGATTGGGCGTGACGTTGTATCGTTCTTCCGTGGGAGGTTCGAAGCCGGAATCAATGCCAAGGAATTCATAGACGCGACGGACTGTGGACGCGGAATCAGACTTGAGATCGTCCAGGATGATGATGAGACGCTGATCTTCGGGAAACAGATTCTCCCAGGCGGGAAGAAAATCCATGTAACGACTCCATGCCACGACACGATTCGTTTCCATCGCAAACCGGCGAAACGATTTTCCGGGTGGAATGGCGCCGACGGTTTTCGAGTATCGATACTCGGACCAGGCACGTTCGATGGGATTGCGGAGCACGAAGACAAGCTTTGCCGCGGGAATGGTTTTGTGAATGCGGTCAGGAGCATCTTGACTCGCAAAGTAAGTCGTGGATGCTTCTCCAATGCGAGACTGGTTCCCTGCGCCGGCAAAGACTTCATGGTACCAGTCCATGCCGCGCCGGAAGTTGTGGCTGAAAAAGAAGGGTTCCTTCTCTTCCGGCATGAAGACGTCCGGGTGTTTTCGCAGATAATGATACAACGAGGTGGTGCCGCTCTTTGGAGGGCCGAGAACGAGGAAATTGGGCAGGGTCATGGGTCAGCGGGAGGCGAGAGCACGCTCACCGTCCGGGGAAAGCACAGGCCGCCAGGGCACGTGGCTGTCGATACGAAGGTCTGCATAGTCGATTCCGGTGAATCCACCGAGTTTGCGCCCGAGTGCTTCGGCACGAGGCAATGTGTCTTCCGGCTCCTGCCGCCCGCACACAAGCCGCGCACCTCCTTCAAGAAAGAGCACGATACCTTGTTCACCATCCCAGTGGATCTCGGAAATTTCGCGAGCAGTGACACCGGGGGTTCGATCCAAAGTTTCATGATAAAGGAACATCGCATCGCGGCTGACGGAATCGAGTTCCATTCCGGCGGCATACTCCCGGCCATCGGCGATTGAAAACAATGGCAGGTCATCACGCAAAGCGTCGTAGCCCGCCGGAGCGAATAACACGCCTTCCGCGTCAACAAGCCATGAACCCGTTGGCGTAACGACGATGGCGGATTCAATACGTTCACGGATGGAAACGACAAGGCGGCCGGGAAACTCGCGCGTGATGCGGGCGCCATGCACAACGGGATGAGACTCGACGGAGATTTCCGCGTCACGCAGGCGGTAGAGAAGAATGTGAGGCGGATCGTCTTCCATCATGCCGGCAAGCCGAAGCGCTTCGCGCTCAGAGATGCGGCTGGCTCCTCTGACAACCCATTCATCGACACGATAGGCATCGCTTGTGAAAATATAGCGTGCAAACAGGCCGCAGAGAACAAGGCTTGCCACTATTCCCGCCCACGGCAGACCTCGAAGAGCGGCGGCATGACCGGCAAACGCACGAAACCAACCCCGCACGCCTCGAGGAAGAGGCTGGCGTGGTG
>JANQSL010000265.1 GCA_028284075.1 Candidatus Sumerlaeia bacterium
GTCTGGGATCGGAAAACCCCGCCAAAATGGCGGTCATCCACAAACTCATCGAGCGCCACCGCGGCGACAATATTCTGATCATCGGTCAGTATCTCAACCAGCTGGATGCTCTGCGGGATGAGTTTAATGCGCCGATCATTACAGGAAAGACTCCCAACAAGGAACGGGATGAAATCTACCGTCAGTTCAAGGAGAAAGAGATTCACCTTTTGATTGTGTCGAAGGTCGCAAACTTTGCAATCGATTTGCCGGACGCCAACGTTGCGATTCAGGTGAGCGGAACGTTTGGCTCCCGACAGGAAGAAGCGCAGCGTCTCGGCCGGGTTCTTCGCCCCAAGGGCGAAGGCCTTGAGAACATCGCCCACTTCTACTCGATTGTCAGCCGAAATACCAAGGAACAGGAGTTTGCTCAGAATCGCCAAATGTTCCTGACCCAGCAGGGCTATGGCTACGAGATCGAATTCGAAGACAGCCCTGAGGAGACGGTTACGACCTGAGCGGCGGACCATTCACCGGGGAGGAAAGCGCCACTTGCGCGGCCGGGTGTTTTTCTCCACAGGCAGGCCGGGAAAAGCTTGCCTTTTTCATCCTCGCCCCGTCAGTGATATAGTCTGATCGGGGCGGAAACTTTGCGGCCGGGCCAGAAGATCAAGCTCGAACGGATAACCATGAAACTAAAGAGCATTCTGAAAACACTGACCACTGACCAGTTGCGTGTGATCGAGCAGCATTGGGAGATCGCACCCGCCGACTTGTCTGAAGCGACGTCGGACTCGAAGAAGCAGTCTCTGCTGATTGTGAATCTTTATCAGCGACTGCAAAGCAGGAGTGCCTGGGAGACAGCAACATCCAGCCTTGATGACTCCGAGCGGGATCTCATCAACTTTCTTGTCATTCACGGCGGTGACCTCGAAGAGGTCGAGGTGCTCAAGAGGTTCTTCGAAGGCGACAAGGCTGGAATGAATCGGATGATCAGCGGCCTCTCCGAGCGTGGAATCGTGTTTAGAGACGAAGTGCCCGGGCTGCGTAACAAACTGGTGCTGATCGGCGTGCCGGAGCCCTTTCTCCGCTACATTGAACTTCCGTCTTATTGGGAAGGCTACCTCGGACTCTTTCTCAAGGAGCTCTCGAATAACGAGTTGAAGCACATTGCAACTCAAGGGCTTCGTTTGAATCCGGAGGCTGCCAACAAAAACTACCTCATCTACCTGATCCGGCGGGAGTTGTTGAATCCCAGGTCTCTCCGGCGCTACATTGAGCGACTTCCGGACGGGCCTTCCGCGGTGTTTTCAAGCCTGACGGAACGCAGCGGAGTCTGTGTTTATCGTGACCTGCTGGAACTTAACGTCCAGCGCCGGTACGATCATTCCCGCGGCGATGCCCTGCAATGGCTCCTCAACACGAGCGGACTCGTGTTCACGGCTGTTCCCGGCGGCAACAAGTACAATAATCTGCTCATGGTGCCACGCGACATCATGTATGTGATTTCGAATCACTATCAGAGCGATGTCCGCACCTTTCGGGAACTCGACAGTGTCTCGGTGGTGGAGAAAGAAAAAAAACCGTCCGTCATCGTGGACAATTCGACGACTCTTCTCCGGGATCTGGTTGTGTTCGCGAACTATGTCGATCGCACTCCCATGCGTGTTCTTGCCACTGGCGGTATTGGCAAGAACGACCTGAAGAAGGTCACGCCTCTCCTCAGTCGCCATAAGTCCATCAAGTACGTCGAATTCCTTTCCGTGTTTTTGATTGAAAGAAAATTCCTCGTTTCGACGGGCGAAACCTATCGTGTTTCACAGACTTTTCTGGAGTGGTTGCGGGACAGCCAGTCCGCCTATGTGGATTTGCTGCAATGGTGGCTGAAGACCGCGGCCTGGAACGAGGAATATGTCGAAGGGAATACCGTTCATACCGAACCCCGTCCGACCGGGTTGGTTTCCATCGTTCCACTTCGCAGGATTGTTCTCGAAGTTCTGTCGGAGATGCCTCGGGATCGCTGGTGCCTTGAGTCAGGATTTTATGAAGAACTGATGCCGAAAATCGGGCAGGAAATCCCCCGGCGCGGCGAAGAAATGCCTTATGACAAGCATACCCGTGGCAATGAGTTGGTTACGGAGTCCATCATTGCCGAGTCGCTTTGCTGGCTCGGCCTTGTTGCGGTGGGTGTTTCCTCGGAGAAGGACCTTGAACTGCTCGGTACCCGCCTGGGTGACGGGAAGACGTTGAAGGCTCGGGGAGGCAGCAGAGGGCGCCCGCGCAAACAAAAGCCCTTTCATTACACCTTTCGTTTCACCGATCTCGGTCGTTTCGTGTTTGGTCGGGATTTTGAGAAGTGGGATCAGCTTTTCGAGAAGGAGAATGAGAACGAAGTCACACCGTTGAATTTCGATGTCGATTCGTTCATCGTTCAACCTACCCACGAAATCATCGTTCCGCCTGATCTGGAGCTCGGCACGTTTTACAGTCTGGTCCGGTTCTGCGAGGTAAAGTCCATCGACGTCATGTCGTTGATGGCCGTTACACAATCCAGTGTCCGCGATGGCCTGGATGGCGGCATTTCCGGCGACGAAATCACACAGCTGCTGGAAACCCACAGCCGCACACCGCTTCCGGATTCGATGCGTTACATGATCGAAGAGTGCATGAAGAAACACGGTGAAGTCAATATGGGCTACGCCGGCGGCTACATCGTTGTGGATGATGAGTTGAAGCTGAATCAGATGCAGGCCAGCAAGAAAATCGCACCCTCCATCAAGAAGGTGGTGGCGGATAACGTCGTGATTCTGAATCAGGACGTCGACCTCAAGAAACTGACACGTGAACTGACGCGGACCGGGTTTATGCCGCGGCTTGAGAGCGAGCATGTCCACATCAAGGACGACGAGCGGATCAATTTTTCACTAACGCGGGATGATATGGTGAAGCTCATTGCCGCGGTGCGTTTCGTTCTTGCGATGAAAGATGAGAAAGGCCGGGAGTTTGCCCACGAACGCATGGGGCCGCTCCTTGAGCGGATGAAAATCGATCAGAGAACCTTTGCGGTTCTCAGCGATCTTGCGGAGCCGTTGCTGCGAACATGGAACAAGACGCTTGCTGACGCACGCGAATCAGAAGTGCAGAGGGTGCGCCACGACTACGACTCTCAGATTTCCCATCTGGTGAGCAATTCGGTACCCAGAGGTACTTCAAAGTTCAACTTCGATGGTCCCAATCCGGCGAAAGGCTCGGAAGATGTTCGTCGAATGATGGACTTCGCTATCGAGAACGAGTTCGAAGTGGAGATCGATTATACGAAGGCCAATAAGGATGAGGTGACGGAACTCATCGCGCCGGAAAGCCTCGAACGCGACCGCCTTTATGCTCATTGCCGGACGCGCGATGCCTATTCCGTCTACCGAATGGATCGAATAAACTCCTGCAAACTCGTTTAGCTTTCTGAGGATTCAGCCGATTTCCCGGAACTTGATTCAGACTCGCCGGCAGTGGCGCTGTTCGTGGGTGATTTGATTTCCCTGGACCTGCTGTTTCCGGGCCGCGACTGGCCTTGAGAATCGCCAGCCGCCGCCGAAGGCGAGGTTCGCTGGTTCGTCGCGGCTCCACCGCGTGTGCCTCCGGGCCTGGATCCACCGGCGCCGGGCCAGCGGCCACGCTGGGGACGTTCCGGCAGTTCCACCTCGGGGACTTCGATCTCGGGCGTTTCTATTGGCAGCTCCGGTTCAACCGCCCGGTATTCGTCCACGTCTCCCTCTCCAAATCCGGTCTCGATATCATAGTTGATGAGATACTGGAAACCCTTTGCCAGAGAAGCCTCCAGATACCTCGCTTCATGACTTTCCGCCGGTACAAGAGTTGGATTCTGAACGCTGGCACTCGACTCGGCCAGGGTCAGTTCCGGCAGGATCACGATTTCGTAGCGTCCGGGAACGATTCGAAGGCGTTCGTTCGCCGCGAGGCCGACACTGGAGTACGGAGTGAGGATAAACTCCCGGCTTTGAGGACCGCTCATAATCAGGCGCACCTGTCGGTCCGTTGAGTTGAGTATCTGAATTTGGGCGACGTTGCCTTCAACCGGCCCGACCACTTTTGGCAGGTCCAGGGGAACAGGATTCGTGGAAGCGATTTCAGCCACAAGCTGGTCGAGTCGTTCTTCCTGGGCCATGACTTCAGGGGCCATCCAACGGTCTTTGAACAGGATGAGTCCCTTTGCCCGCTGTTGCTCGTCAAATTGCGCCTGTGCCTGTTCTTTTGTGAGCCATTCACCATCGAGCTCCACAAGCCCCTTGCCGATCTGGCCCAGGCGGAAAGCCTTCTCCTGTGTCATCCAGACACCCTCGAATTCGACAAGATTGTGCTCGGCTGGCCGAACCCATTCCCCGTTCCATTCAACATATCCGTCGGCCTGCATTCGTGCGGAAAAGGCTTCCGGTGTCTCTCGCAGACTAAAAAAGAGTTTTTCACTTCGAAGGGCATACAGCTGTGCCGCCTTCGGCAGAGGGCGGTAGAATCCCTCTTTTTCAACCGTTACCCAGACCGTGTCACCGTAGACGCCTGTCTTTTTGAAGGGGGTGACGGGAGCTGTCCGAACGTCCGGCTTTTCGGATAATTCCTCTTCTTCCCACGCCCGGGGGGGCCAGGGTTGCCAGTTGTTATAGCCGTTGGGTGACCAGAGAACTCTTGCTTCAGCCGGCTCTGAGGTTACCTCGAGCCGCGAGCATCCGGTGAATATAGTGATGACCCAGAGCACCGCGATGAAAACACGGCAAACCGGGAAAACGAACTTATTGGGCGTGTTCGGCCGGGACGAAGGTTTCGTCGTGGCTAAGGATGCGTCCACAGTGATCACAGCGCAGGATATCCTCGTCCAGATGAAGAGCAACAAGCCGGTTTGGAAGCACGGCAAAGTTACACCCGGTGCAACTCCCGTTCCGAACGGAGACCACGGGGTCATCCGGCCAGCGTTTGCGTGTCTTTTCGTAAAGGTCTCTTGCTGATTCGTCGATGCGAGGAACCAGCCCTTCGCGTTCTTTCTCGAGCTTCTTCATCTCCACAGTCTTGGTAGACACCTGCTCACGGATTCGATCGCGTTCCTTGCGGGCCTTTTCGCGAAACTCCGTGACGTCCTTTTCCGCGGCTTCGACGCGAGTCCGAATGTCTTCTTCGGTCGAAAGGATTTCCTCCCCGCGTCCCTCAAGACGCTGAATCGCTGTCTTGAGACCGTCAATCTGGGCGCTGATGGCGGTCAGTTCCTTGGCGGTTTTGACCATCATTTGCTGAGCCTGATATTGCTTCAACTTGTCGCAGCTGGCACGAAGATCCTGTTCAATCTTCTTTTTTTCCTCAACGCGGTTTGTCTGCTCGGTCTGCGCGGCTTCGAGACTCCGGGTCTTCTTCAGAAGCTTGCTCTTTGTTTCTTCCCAGGTTTGAGGATAACGGTTCAATTGTCCCTGAAGCTCGCCAAGCCTTAGGTCAACGTCCTGGAGATCAATGAGCAATGCGATCTGGGGGTGCATCAAAGCCCTCTTTTCGTGTCGTCAGCAACGGATGGTGTTCCGCGCCCGCTCAACCGCTTCGGGAAACTCCGGCCTGGCCGGACGAACTCGCAGGAATGGGACAATACCCGTTTGAATTCGTTACGAAGCGGCGAATTCCTCGCGCGTTAGAAACCCAAATAAAGCCTCGGCCCCTGCCCGCTTCAAGCGTTTTCCGAAGCGGGCGGGGTCCAGGTTGGGTTATTTCAGGCCGATCAGGTGTCTGCGGCGGTCACGCGATCCAGTTCTTCGATGGAAGTGTGCCCAAGAAGAACCTTCTTCCAGCCGTCCATGCGGAGAGTTCTCATATCGTTGCGGACTGCCAGTTTCTTCAGGCGACTTGATGCCTCGCCACGGATGACCAGCTGGCGGAGTTTGGAATCCATGACGAAAATCTCGTGAATTGCGGTACGGCCGCGGTAGCCGGAGGTTGTACACCGATCACATCCAACAGGCTCATAGAGTTCCACGCCGTTTTGGATGGCCTCCTCCGTGGCTCCAATGGCGTCGATGCTTCCCACGTCCTGGAGGAATTCCTTGCGTTTGCAATGGTTACAGAGGCGGCGAACCAGGCGCTGGGCAATAACCGCCTGGATGGCGGAGGCTACCAGAAACGGTTTTACGCCCATGTCGGTGAGGCGGGTGGTGGCTGACGGGGCATCGTTTGTGTGAAGCGTGGAGAAAACGAGGTGGCCCGTCAGAGCCGCTCGAATCGCGATCTCGGCGGTCTCCATATCACGGATTTCACCGACGAGAATGACGTCCGGCGACTGGCGCAGCATCGAGCGCAAACCGGATTTGAAATCCAGACCAACTTCTTCGTTCACCTGAATCTGATTAACCCCGTCGAGCATGTATTCGACGGGATTCTCAATTGTGATGATTTTCGTCTCCGGCGTGTTAAGCACCGAGAGCGCTGAATAAAGCGTCGTTGTTTTTCCCGAACCGGTTGGGCCCGTCATGACGATCACGCCGGTGGGGCTTCGGATCAGTTCCGCGAAGATCTTGATGTTGTCGGGGAGAAAACCGACATCCTCCAGGCCGAGAATAACGGAGGACTGGTCCAGGATACGCATGACGATCGACTCACCATGAATCGAAGGCAGGCAGGAAACGCGCAAATCAAGCTTCTTGTCCGGCATGTTGAGCTTGATGCGGCCATCCTGGGGGATGCGCTTCTCGGCGAGATCCATCCCTGACATGACCTTGAGCCGTGAGAGGATTGCATTCTGCCACTTCTTCGGGGGGGAGGGAACTTCGTGCAGGACGCCATCGATGCGGAATCGAATCGTCACATGCGTCTTGGTTGGTTCGATATGAATATCTGACGCCCGGTCGTGAACGGCCTGACGGAAAATCAGATCGACGAAGCGAACAACGGCGGGGACGTTTTCGTCCGCCTCGACATCGATTTCAGTATACTGATCCTCATCGGAGAAGAGCTTGTCGTGCTCCTCTTCGACGACATCGTCGTAAGCCTGGATGATTTCGTCGCCCTCGTAGTAGCGCTTGTAGTGCTTGATGATTTCATCTTCCGAAGCGACAAGGGGGACGACGGCTTTTTGCAGAATCCGTTGCAAGTCATCGGTGACTTCGATATTGAGCGGGTCGGCAATGGCGACTTCGATTTCACTTTCAGTGTAGCGAACAGGGAAAACCTTGTAGTCGCGGGCAACTTTTTTGGGCACTTGCTCAAGGAGCTCTGGCGTGACCTCCACGTCGTATAGATTGACGCGCTCCATCCCGAGCCCGTCCGCAAGGGCCTCCATGAAGTCGTCGTGACTGATATGACCCTGCTGCACGAGGGTTTGGCGGACCACAGCGGCTTCCTCACCGCCTTCGCGGATCGCCTCCTCGATTAATTCGGAAGGCAGAAGTCCCGAGGATTCCAGTGCGTCACGAATGCGTGAGCCGGCAATTCTGTTCCCGGCTTCTGACTGAATGCGATCGAAGTAAGCGCGCTGCTCTTTTGTGGGAAGTGCACGGTTCGGCTTGGCCTTGGCGGCCGCTTCCTGCTCCTGGACCTGGGCAAGGGGATCGACGCCATCGACAGGTGCGTCGAGGCTCGATGTGCGTTCGTCGGAGTCCTTCTGCTTCCTCTTGAAAAGACCCATAATAGTTCAAACCCGATTGAGTTAAGTGATGATTGCGTGCTCAAATTGCAGGCAGGCGTGAATCCGCATCGTACAACGCTCCCCAACCACCACAGCACAGCCTCGGCGGGGGAGATTGCTGCCGCAACCCCAATCAGGGAACGAGCAATCAGGAATCCTGAGTATTGGCTGTTCGAACGGCGGTTCCGTAGCACATGAGTTCGGCCACCCCCGCCCCGATTTCCGTCGCACAAAACCGAACTCCGACGATGGCATCCGCCCCGAGCCGGCGGGCATCCTCGATCATTCGATCCATCGCCTGCTCGCGTGCCGCTGCAAAGACCTGCGTGTATTCATGGATTTCGCCGCCGAGTTTGTTCTTCATTTGAGCGATAATGTCGCTGCCGGCGTGAGTTCCGCGCACACTGCACCCTTTGCAGAGCCCGAGAACCTGTGTAATCTTCCGATCCGGAAGAGTGTCGGTTGTTGAGAGGATCATCGGCGAACTTTCCGGTATCGATCATGTGGCCGCTCGAGGAGATGTCCCCGAACAACACTGACAAAAGTGATGAGCAACCCCGTGATGACGAGCACGAGTCCAAGTCGGGCAAACGGATTGGTGGCCCATGTGATGACTTTCCATGAACCAAAGGCGGTGATCAGTGTCCCTCCGACCGCCAGGGCAATCCAGCCTGTTGTTCTTTCTTTCAACCGCCCATGAATCTGTTCCCAGTAGTTATCCCAAACCTTTGGCGGGGGAGAGGTGTATTTCAGTGTGTTCAAAGCGCTGCTGAGAGCAGCCATTTCAGCCGCTTCCTCTCGCCATTCGGGATGCGCTTCCATCAGACGCTCGAATTCCCTCCGTTCCTCGTCGGTCATTTCTTCGTCGAGCCAGGCTGCGAGCCTCTCCGGGGCGGGTGTGGAGCGAGTTGTCACGATATCCTCAGCCGCGGTGCGGCTCCATGAGTTTGGCGAGTGCCTTGCGTGCATGAAACAAACGCGACATGACCGTTCCGATGGGTATGTCGAGCGCTTCCGCAATATCCTTGTAGCTTAGTTCCTCCATGTGATACATCATGACAATCTCACGGAATTCCGGTTTCAGTTCTTCAATGGCACTGCGAAGGTGTCCGGCCATTTCTCCGGCATGAATAGTATCGCGCGCATCGCCCGGTTCGTCACCGGGCATTGAGGTGCCTTCTTCGAATTGCACGTGCCGCTCCTCCAGCATCGTCTCAAGCGAGACCTGCCTTTGTGTGCCGTGCCTTCGGAGATGATCGACACAAAGATTATGGAGGATGCGGTAGAGCCAGGGATAGAACGGGCGATTCGGGTCGAACCGGGAAATCTTCTGGAAGAAGCGGACGAAGGCCTCCTGGCTGAGATCGCGAGCGTCGTCGTGGTTTCTAACGAGGCGGAGTGCTGCGCAGTAGAGACGTTCGCGGTAGCTCTCGACAAGGATTCCATAGGATTCCATATCCCCGGCGCAGATGCGCTTGAGGAGCTCTTTTTCGTCGTCCCGCGAGGGGCGTCTATCCGGTGGAGAAGCCGTCAATGAATGCCTCGGCCCGGTCAAAAGCCTTTACGCGCCATGCGCGATGATATTCAACAGCAAGCGGCGGAACCTTCCGGACCCTCGCTGACTGGCGCAACTGTGGATACGCCGGGGGCAACATCTGGAGAAATCCACCCGTCAGCTGGCAGCGCGGCAAATCTATGGGTTCAGAGAAACGGTCAGATTCCACGGAGACCGGTGTCAGGAAGCGGGGCCGGTCTCTGGACCCCGTCCCTCTGGGTTCAGAACAGGGAAAGTCCCTCGAGCCCCACAGGCCCGTTTATACGGGGGATGCAGGCAATAATCGCCGCCGCAAGCTTGCCGCCATTCTGTGGGGGGAGCCGGATGAGCCGGGGGACATCCTTGAGCCGGTTCGGAAGAAACGGGCTCGCGAGGCTTCGGAGCGACGCCCCATCAGGAGCGCCTCAGGTCTTCATCCTCCTGCGGTGAACGATGCTTTGGTCAGATCAAGCCAGCGACGGCAGTGCAGCTTTCCCGGCGTCATTCGAGTCCTGATTCCCGAAGTTTCCTTTCAGCCCCGAACTTTCGCCGTGCGCATTGTTGACATCAGCCGTTTTGGCGCACGCATGGAAACCCGGCAGGTTTCGGCTGACCTTGCAGAGATTCTCGCTCGTCAGCAGTGGCATGCGCGGCTTGAGGCCATTGTCCCCACTCATGGCCGCGTGATGATTGCCGGGACAATAGCGTGGCTTGAGTACGATCAGCGTGTTTCGCTGGTGGGCGTTCAGTTCAATGCTCCCTGCGAGCAGGTGGATGACTTTTTCATGTCGAACGTTAACGAGGACACGGCCCCGGCGCAGCTTACCCTTCCACCGCCGATTCTCGATGCATTTCCCACTGTTACACGGACTTCCCCCTTTAAATTCAGAGGCCGCGCGCGAGGGGCCGAGAAAATCATCGTCCGGACCCGGCGAAGGGAATATGCCGGACCAGTGATCGACGGCCGGTTTGAGCTTGAAGTGCCGCTGGAACTGGACACATCGAATTTTGTAACGGTGGCAAGCGCCACCCACGATGAGGCTTCTTTCCCAACCCCCGTTTGCATTGTCCACAAGGCCGGGGTTCGTGACACCATCAGCTATCAGGCAAGCTCTGTCTCGGACGAGCTGAGCGTGGACGCCGATGCCCGTCGGGTGTCACTGAGCGTTAGCGGCCCTCCTCAAAGGTTTTTTCTCGTGTTGGATCGCATCGCGAAGGCCCTTCAGTTTGCTGAGGATGTGTCGTTGACGGTTGAAATTCAAGGCGATCCGGAGAGGACGGCGAGAAAGCTCAGCGAAGCCGTTGACCGGCCCATCACAGGGATTTCCGAGGAGTAAGCGGCGCAGGAATGATTTGCTCCCCGCGCGGGCGACCGGGAAAAATTCAGCAACGGTGGCTCTCAATGCGTCTACATCCGCGGGGGGCAGCCCACAGAGCGAGGAGCCTGTTCGCATGATCGAGATCCGCAACCTGACAAAGGTCTACAAGGACCTTGTCGCTGTGAACGATATTTCGTTCGAGATCGACAAGGGTGATATCTTTGGTTTCATCGGCCCGAATGGCGCCGGCAAGACCACCACGATCAAGATTCTCGCAACCCTGTTAAAGCCGACGCAGGGCTATGCACTTGTTTGCGGATACAACGTTCTGACCCAGGCGGATGACGTGAAGCGGGTCATGGGCTACATGCCTGACAGTTTCGGTGTATACGACGACATGAAGGTGTGGGAGTATCTCGATTTCTTCGCCGCCGCTTACAAGATTGAAAAGACGCGCCGGAAGCAAATCATCGACGATGTTCTGGAGCTGACGGACCTGTCTCACAAGAAGCAGGATTATGTCGAAGCTCTTTCGCGCGGCATGAAACAGCGCCTCTGTCTTGCCAAAACCCTGGTTCACGATCCACAGGTTCTGCTACTGGACGAACCCGCCTCAGGTCTCGATCCCCGGGCACGCATTGAGTTGCGCGAGCTGCTCAAGGAACTTCGCAACATGGGGAAGACAATTCTCATCAGTTCTCATATTCTCACGGAGCTTGCGGATTTTTGCAACAAGGTCGGGATTATGGAACAGGGGACATTGCACTATGCCGGCGACATTCAGGCCATCACCGAACAAATGCGCGGTGCGCGCATCGTTGAGGTGAAAGTGAAGGAAGGTTTCGAACAGAAGGCCGAAGACACGTTCCTTGGCAAAAAGGAGGTTACGGAGGTCGAGCGCGACGGGAGTTTGTTGCGTGTTCATCTGCCGCTGGACTTCGATCAGGAGGATTTCATCACGGATACTCTTGTCGAGAATGGCATCAAGTTCAGTGGCGTCCGCGAGGTCGAAGTCGACCTTGAAGATGTCTTCATGAAAGTCACGAAAGGCATCGTGCAGTAGCAATCAAGTTGGATCGGCAGACCGGAGGATACGCCTCCCGTTTGCCAGGTGTCGTTATGCCATGTATCGGTTTCGGTCAGAAACCGGTTATGTATGCATTCAGATCAGCGCCGTATGGCGGAACCAGGAATTCGAAGTTGTGAACTCCTGCTGAGGTGTCCACCGGGAAATAGGATGCGTCCTGGTCGTACGGAGTCATTCTGCTGCCAAAAGCGGGGATCGTTATGGTCTCAACATTTTCCGAATTCCGCTCCTCCGCATCTTCGAACAACCAGGCGATTTGTGCCTGGAATGCCTCCGGGTAGACCGGCATGTGCTTCAGCACGAACTGAAGAGATGAGTGGTACTTTTCCAACTCCAGTTCGAAGCCGGTTTCCGGATGCTCGAAGGCCAGCGAAAGAATGTCTTTCATGTCCTTGCATTTGAAGAGCCCGCACAGAAGTGCTATCATGCGAGTTGCATGAACCTCTCCCAATAGCGGAGGAGCAGCCCCACTCGGTGAGGATATGATATTCAACTGGTCACGCATTTCCTGAGTGATGGCGTCACCTCGGTACCGCTCAACGAAATCGCGAAGATAACCTGAATGAAAAGCATGCGCGTCCTCCAGCATGCGACATCTTTCGGCTTCGGAGAGTGGGGCAAGCTCTTCAAGAACCCCAATAAACCTGCGATTGCCCAGAATGGTGTGAACGTCATCGATGGGGTGGTGAGTTAATACCGGAGAATGGTAACCAGGGTTATAAAAAACCTCAACTCGACCGGTGTTTCAGGGAGACCGTTCCCGCTTAAACTCGCTTTACTCAGAGGGGCGGTTTGATTCATCGGGCCGGCTGTAGCGGTACTGCCGCTGATAAAGATCCATGAGCTTTGTTTCGCGATTGATGCGGTAAACGCCCTCAACAACGAGGATTTCCTCGTACTGTGGGAACTCGTCGAGCAACTGATCGGCAAGAAGATGCGGGGGATATAGCTTTCCCAGAATCCAGACATTGCGATAGAAGCGATTCGCTTCGTCCTTCACGTTTTCGTTTCTATAGGGATTGATGCGTTCCGGCTCTCCGTTCGTGAACCCAACATACGACAGTTCGATCTGCCGCATGGGGACGGTATACATGGCAAAACCATAGAACTTCCACGGATTGATGTCGAACGTTTTGCACAGGGCGAAATGCACCAGCGGCCAAACCACAACGAAAAGAATCAGTACGCTTGCGAGGCGTTTGCGAAGGCCGGTTCTCAATACATTTCCACCCACTTGAGATATTCATTTGCCAGTGCAAGAACGTAGAACGCGATAAAACCGGGAAGAGCTTTTCTGTTCCAGTCCGACGGAGCGAAGAGGAAAAGAATCATCAGAAAGAATGCGCCAAAGTAGAGTTCACGGGCAGCCACTTCAATGGCCACGATTAGCGCAATCAACCCGATGAAGGCGATGAGACGCGTGCGCCGGAAGAGGAGCATGATCGGAAGTATGATCTCGCCGATCCAGCTCGCATTTGACGCAATGAGAAACAGCGGTGAACTGGAAGTGAAGGGGCCGGCACCGACAGCATACCTGTAGCTCGCGAGGCGTTCGATTTCCGCGGCCGGCATGATAAGAGAAAAAGCCGTGCGATAGCTTTCGCGCTGAGAGACGTAGAATGCGAGCACCTCTCCCTGAAAATAGTAACCGTGGAGGAGTTTCTGGAACCCGGTATAGAAGATGCACACGACAAAAGCGATGCGGAGTGATCCAAGTGCCCATCGGCTTTCTTCCTCATTGTCGAATCGAAAGAGCGCCAGAGGGATCGCGATCAGGAGTCCGAGCCAGGCGTGATTGGCGGACTGAGGGAATGTCAGGGCGACGTGCCCCGTTGCAAACAGCAGGATCATCAGACCGCGAAAAGCCGCCAGTCGCCGATGCAGAAACGGAAGGGCGAGCAGGAAGGCGCCTGCGTAAAGAAGGTATTCCTTCGCGTTCAGATCGCCAATGCGCGGAGTGCTTCGCGCAAGCCATTCGCCGCCGAGAGCAAGGGCTGCCGCCGCCTGAAAGCTTCGGAGCCGCCGTGTGCGATCCTCGGCCTCTTCGGATGCGATCCGGGGCATGACACGTTCAAGAAACATGGCTGAATGTCAGACGGCCTCGGGTACGCTGGCAAACTGAATAAGCATCAGAAGCCCGCTCCCGGGACCTGGGGCGGTAAGCTGGTCTCGAATGTCCATGCCCGTATACTTGTGAGAGTCATTGTTTGGCGGCGCCGGACACTTCCAGGTCTGTTGAGACTTAGTTGCTCCCGCTCCGTTTCGACCTGGACGACATGAATATCCAGGTAGCCATCACACCGACTCCGAGACCGAGTATCACTGCCAAAGGAATGGGAATACTGTTGGGTTTATTCTCTTTGAGGAGCGATTGATTTACTTCCTGAGGCAAATCCTCTGATGTGGATTTGCCTTCTTTCTCCGGAGGATGAATACGGCCGGTTTCCACACCCGCCTTTGTTTCCTCAAGAGCAAGCTGGCTGGGTTTAATGGGCAATTCCAGTGAACTCGGGACTGCCTGTGAGATAAGCTGATCAACGCGTTGAAACTCCGCTGTGGCCGCGTTGATGATCTGCTCCATCCCTTCTCCGGCGGGCGTGACCTGAGCCAGTTCCTTGGAGATTTCAACAGCCTCAGCGTAGGCGTTGGCTCGAGTGGCGGAGCGCAGAGCGGAAGCAAGACTCCATTGATAGTTTGTGTGACCGGAGTATTCTCCGGGAAAATATTCTTTCTGATACCGGGCACCCAGGCGGGAGATTTGCATCAGAAGATGTGGATCCGCTCCCGCCTCAAGGCGCTCCGCCACAAAACCATTCATGCCCGTCAGGAGGCCATGGGCCGGATCGCTCGCCTTCAGAGCCCGTTCAGCGTTCTGAAGATAGGACTTCAGATCTCCTGTGACATCGTATGTCGCTTGAATGGTATCCGCAATTCTGTCGCTGACTTCCGGCGGCGCTTTCATTTCACAGTTGGTTGGAAAGCTGATCATGAGCTCGAGGAGGAGCAGATAGAGGTCACCGGCTTTTACATCATCACCCGCATTGATAAAACCCCTGTTCATGACCTTGCAGACTTCTTCCATGTGGTATGTCGTTTCTATGAGATACGCTCTTGCGCTCGACGTGGGAACAAACGCGGGCCGTCTATTCTCGTCGCAAAGAGCCTCTCGAAACAGATCATAGTATTGAAGCACCTGCTCCGTCTTTTGAAACAGGTCCTGCAGAATTTCAGAACTCTGTCTGTGCTTTCCCTCGCCCACTTGCCGGGTGCAATAGTCGGCAAGAACCGTCCCGCGAATCTTGTCGAGTTGAAAAAGGTTCCAGCTGATATCGTCGTCGACCGGGATACCCGACATCTCCATCTCTTCGACCATGTCAGGCATCATGTCGTACACCGACAGAATCTCATCGGGATCATTTTCACCCGCCACCAGAGATTTCCCGCAGGCATCGATGGCACGAATTCGTTCCTGAATCAGTGCATCGGTGTTGAGAATAATGGCCATATAGCGGGTGGCCGCTTCTTTGTGGAGTCCCAATGTATTCTCAAGCCTGGCGGCCAGAGAGTGAGCGCTGGACCAAAACGGATCATTCGGATTCCGGCGAATCGCGGTATCGAGTCGAATAATCCAGTCTTCCAGTTCCGTTTTCGGAACAGTATCGGACTCGGAGCGGGAAGTTTCCTCAAAGGTTCTGAACTGTTCGATTAAGTCCTGCAAATCTGCACGGGCGGGTGTAATTCCCAAAACAACGAGAAGCAGAACGGGAAACCATCTGGATGAATAAAACTGCACTGAAAGCATCATGGCTCTCTCACAAGAAGGGCCCGGATATCATTAAATGAATCCAGACCCTATCAAATGGACTGCTCTTCAAGCATGATCGGCGAGAATACTTCCTCGCCGATCCTCATTGAATCACCGGAAAATCCGAGCCTTGGAGTCGATTGGCATCAACATTCCGGGTCAGGTGTGCAACCGTTACAGGCTGGGCAGTCCTCATCATCTGCATCGAAGATATATCTCTTTGTCTTGTAAAACTGTATACTGTTTTCTTCAGGGCACACCCTGGTTGTATTGACGGGGTTAATCGTGTGGCCAGCACATTCCGGTGGAAGCTCTTCGGTTGGTCTGACCGCCACCCAGCGCTGCTCTACATCATTTTTGATCACAAAAGTCGCGGTATGCGGAGTCGTTTCGATAATCACTTTTTTTGTCGTCTTGGCACATGCAGGTGCTGATACCGAGAGCTGTCCGCTTTCTGTGTGCTCCCGGGTGTATGTTGCTGAACCTCCCACACCAACCGTGAAATTCTGGGTGATGTTGGCTCCACCAATGAGTGGAAGTCCCCCCTTGATGGTTCCTCCTGCTGAGTAGCTGAAATTGACCGTGATGGAGAATTCCCACGTTGTGGTGTCCGACCAGGAAATTGCTTCAGGAGGTGGCCCGGGGCATTCCTGATCACAGTTGTCGTCTGTGAGCGAATAGGGAACGATGATGGTGGGATCACCGGGGACTGATGTGGAGGTTACCGTTACGTTGCATTTCTGGTTCCCATCTCTTTGATAACAACTTGGGGGTACGGTTCCTGACGATGAAGGCGCAGGAGCGGTGCAACACGCCCCCATGACCGTATGGGCACTTGCAGCAAACGCAAACACGAAGAGACCAGCTCTTATCAACATAAGAACCTCCTCAGACCTTTATTGAGATAAATGATCCAACCACTGTCTATAACGGGCGTGTCCCCGATCCGAGCGCAAGTACATTTTTCGAGCGGAAACCAGGTGTATCAGACCCTTCTCCGGAGAAGGTCGGGGTGCTCTTAGCTCATTGCAGCCAGCGCAATTCCGCCAACAGTGACCAGTGCAGTGAGTATTGTGAGTGCGATCTTGATGGTGCTCCAGGGGCGTTCACCCTGGACCTCGCCGGTGCGGGCATTGATCAGGATGCGGTTGACTTTGTCGCCATGGCGGTAGGCCGCGACCCAGATTGGCAGAAGAATGTGTTTGAATGTGACGCCATCGACCTGGGTGTTGACTGATGAGACGGTTTGCGTGTCGCCGCCGATGTCGGCTCGCACGAGTTTTTGAACGTATTCGTCCATTTTGATGCGTGCGTTTTCGAATCCCTCTTTGGCGCTGACGGAGTAGCGCTCCGTTGCGAACCCCGACAGATATTCTCCCCTGTAAGGCGTCATCTCCGTTAAATCCCAGGGCTCCAGTTTTTCCACTGTGCTCGAGGGCAGTGAACTGGATCCGCATACAAGAACATCGTCGAAGAAGTGATTCACCTGACCTTCCACGGGAGTCCATCGTGTGCGGCGTACCCGCCGACGGTTTTTGCCACTTCCCACGTGGGTGTAGTAGTAGTCGCCGCGCTGACCCGAATAGAAATTATACGTCATCGAGTCATAGGTCCAATAGGGAACATACATTCCCTTCAATTTGTTGAGTTTTGAAATTTCCTTGAAGTCGTTCGGTGCAAACCAGCGCGACTGCACCCACTCCACAAAGTGAGCCGAGGCGGATTCCTTTTCAACCTTGAAGGGCAGGAGGCCGCCGGGTGCCATGATTGGCTTTGGGGCGGTAAGCCGCTGCTCCAGATGACTTCCGCAAAAGGGGCATTCCTCTGTCTTTACGTTCGCCGGCATCAGGACACCGGCACCGCAGGAGCCACATCTGGTTTCGCCTTCCGCACCAGCGAGAATTTGTTCGGCGACTTCGCCCTTCTCGAAATAAGTCTGAAAACAAAGCTCGTTGATCTGATCCGGCGAGTGCGGAATTTCCTGAAGATGCCCGCAATACTCGCAGGTCAAAGAGTTCTGTGTTGGATCGAATCGCAGAGCGGCACCACAGTCCGCGCAGGGAAACTTTTTCCCCTGCGACACGTCGGGATGAGCTTCCACGTTGGGCTTTGGCGGTGGCGGTTTCGGCTTGAATGCAAACTCAAGCGGCTTCTTCTTCAGCCGTGAACCGCCCGGCGGAGTGACTTTGGGATAATTTTCGGGCATCTTTTATCACCACTGATGAACACGGATCGTTGTTACGTGCTTGCGGTGCTCACCTGTGGTTTATGGAGTCGGAGGAAGTGGCGGCGGTGCGGAACCGAACATCGCCGAGATTTCCGGAACTTCTTCCGCTTTTTGCCAGTTTGCCATTCCGGAACGCCAGATATAGCTCTCGGGAGTAAGTCGTCCCGCGGAAATCTCGCCCTGTAGCGCGTCCGGAGCGAAGGGACCAGCCTGCTGGCCATTGACTCCAACGAACCACTGAACCGCATTCGGAAGCGGGGGAGGCGCGCCTGCTCCCGCACCAGGCTGTGCTGCAAAGTTCATCGAGTGCATCATCTGTTGTGCCATGCCCAGACCCACACCGAGTCCCGCGCCCATTCCGGCTCCGCCATCGGAGGGGTTTGCCGCAGCTGTTTCGAGTGCCGTGGCTGCCTGAAACTTCATGTACTGATCCAGATTTCCAATCAAACCCATGGAGGTGCGCTTGTCCAGGGCCTCTTCCACGTTGGGTGGCAATGAGATGTTCTCAACGAGGAAGATCGGCGTTGTCAGGCCCATCTCGCCGAATTCACCGCTCAGCTTCTTCTGGCAGAATTCGCTGAGTTCGTCCAGATTGGCAGCCATGTCGAGACAGGGAATGCCGCTGCTGGCAACGGCATCGGTAAAACGCGTCACGATCATGTTCCGCATTTGCGCGGCGATTTCGAAGGTTTCAAACTGAGGGTCTGTCGAGATGAGTTCCCGAAGGAAGTTGGTCGCGTCGCCGACCTGCACCGCGTAAGAACCATACGCTCTCAGGCGAACCATTCCAAACTCGCGGTCACGCATCATAATGGGGTTTGCCGTGCCCCATTTCAGATCCGTGAACCGGCGTGTGGAAATAAAGTAAACTTCACATTTGAAGGGTGATTCAAAGCCGTATTTCCATCCCATGATTTTCGACAGGATGGGGACGTTCTTCGTTTCGAGGCTGTGCATTCCCGGATTGAAGACATCGGCGATCTGGCCCATGTTAACCAGCACCGCCTTTTGTCCCTCTCGGACGATCAGCTTCGCCCCGTTCTTGATTTCATTGTCTTTGCGCGGGAATCTCCACGCCATCACATCGCTGGTGGACTCCTGGTTCCACTCAATAATGTCGATCAGTTCGCCGCGGATGAAGTTCATCAGGCCCATTTCGGACGGCTCCGGAGAAGAATTCGAAAAACTACCGCAACCCCTACGGGGCGACAGGTCGGTTTATTCACTCGCAGGACTCGAGAGTGCAAACACGAATCAGGGTATTGGAGGGACTCGTCGCGCTGCCAAACCCTCCGTCCGTTTTCCCTCGCATCCGCCACCAAGCGGCTGGTTGTCTCCACCGGTCTGAATCCCTGACGGAGTGAGCACGATGAAGTATGTGATTTTCCTGGGGGACGGCATGGCGGACGAGCCGCACGCCGCACTGGGTGGGAAAACGGTTCTTCAGGCGGCGAGCAAGCCTCATATTGATCGCATCGCGCGGGAAGGCCGGACGGGCCTGTTTCGGACCGTGCTCCCAGGGATGGATGCTGGCAGTGCCTCCGCGAACCTGGCCGTTATGGGCTATGACGTAAACGAGGTTTACCAGGGCCGCGCCGTTCTGGAAGCCGCCAGCATGGGTGTGGATATTCCCGATGATGCCATCGCCATGCGATGCAACATCATCTGTATCGAAGACGGCCGCATCAAGAACCACTCCGCCGGACATATCACCACAGAGGAGTCGGCGGAGCTGTTGGATGCTCTCGGGCCGTTTTGCGGGAACGATCTTTCGTTTCATGCCGGTGTGAGCTATCGCAACCTGCTTGTGGCCCGTGGTCTCGAACCCGATCTGGACACGAAACAGCCACACGACTTTCCCGGCAAAGAAGTCGAGCCGCTGATGATCAAGGCGCGCATACCCGGAGCGGAAATGACGGCACAACGCCTCAATGAGATCACTCGCAAGTCCTGGGAGATCTTTGCCGATCATCCTGTGAACCGGAAACGTGTTGCCGCCGGAAAAGACCTTGGAAACTCCATATGGCTTTGGTCGCCGGGTCGCCGCCCTCGCATGTGGACCTATCAGCAACGGTTTGGCATCAGTGGTGCCGTCATATCCGCTGTCGACCTGATCTTCGGGCTGGGCAAGTACGCGGGACTTGAGATGATTCACGTGGAGGGAGCGACGGGTCTTCATGACACGAACTATGAAGGCAAGGCGGACGCGTGTCTTGAAGCACTTGAGCGTCACGATTTTGTGTATCTGCACGTCGAGGCACCGGACGAGGCGGGGCATGAAGGCGACGTTCTGTTGAAGAAAAAGACAGTCGAGGACTTTGACGCACGGTGTGTCGGCCGTGTGATGGAAGGCCTGGAAAAGAAAGGCATCGAAGCAACGCTGGCCGTGTTGCCGGACCATCCGACGCCAGCGGCAAAGCGTGTTCACACGCGCGACCCGATTCCTTTTGCCATTTGGAAACCGGACGAGGAGCCGGATTCCGTGCAGGTTTATGATGAAGCAGCGTGCAGCAACGGAATCTTCGGCGAAGTACATGGCGATCAATTCATCAAGGCGTTCTTTGGCCGCGGCTGACTCACTTCTTTATTCAGATCTTCAATATCTCAATTTATGAACAGCCCTTTCGGGCGCACGATATAACGGACTCGCAATGGTCTTTATATACTAATTTGTTAATTAGTTTTTGTGATTGACAAAGAGGCATTTCGTCTGCTCACTTTCTGGCGAGAGTCAGGGAGTTTTCCGACACAACAACACGATATTCATTACCGGAGGCATGAGAGGAGAAGCCGGGCCGTTTTTTGTCGGGAGCCTCGTGGGGGTTGGTTACTCAGGACAAACACCGAGGAGAGTTTCAAATGAGTTTACGCAAAGCGGCGGTGCTGCTCACATGCGGCGCCGCGATCAGTTTTTCATATCCTTTGGCGGCTCAGTGTCCGAACACCTTTGAACGGCAACCGGCGGCATGGGCAACCACTTCGGGTCTTTCCATGCAAGGTGCCGGGCGGGTCAGAATCGCTCTGAATCGAACTTCGCGGGACACGACCGGAACGGAGCAGCATGTTGCTCACTCATCCACAGGAGCAAACGGTCTTTACTATCAGTACCGGGAAGCGCAGGCTGACTGTTTCAAGAAAAACAGCGGTGGCTGGGATCTGGTCCCTGCCAGCTGGAGTTTCGATACTGTAAACGGAATTGTTTCAGAGCCGAATACGGATGATTTCGATCTGGAAGTTGGTTATGGACAGGAGGGCGGTTTGGACGGAGAGAACGGCCAAGCCGTACTGTTTCGTCATCTTGTAGACGGGCCGACTCACAAGATCGGATTCAAGACCCGGACTGCCGGACCGAGTGGTACATGGACGCCTTCCGCCATCACCTCCCATACGGACTTTCGAACAAGCACCCAGGCCATTTCCGAAATCGATCTGGCAATCGACGCCTACAATCAAAATCGGCGGCATGCCGTCTGGCTTGAACTTGATGGCGCTATTTCTCAAAGAAGAATTTATTGGAAAGACAGTACCATGGCCGCCTCGACAGCAACAATACTCAATGCGGTTGGTCCCGATGCGGAGCAGGACACCTTTACTCCACGCATTACGATTTATCCGGATGGCACCGTTTTCGTCGTCTGGACCGAGCTTCGGGACAAGACGGAGCCTGTCAAATACTTCATCCGCGTTTTCGGTGATGACAACCCGGACGATGCCACCCCGCCACAATGGTGGCCTCCTCTGAACAAGGAAGCAAAGCTATTTGCCGAAGCACCGGAGTTTCCCACAACAATCGGACCTCTGCAAATTGCCGTGGGACCCGACAAGCTTCTCCATATCGTATACATTGATTCAATTGTCGGCGACTTCGACCTTGCCTATCAAACCTTTGACTTTCAACCGGATCCGAGCAATGATACTGAACCCGGAACATTCAGTTCCCCTGTTAAAATCAATTCCGTTTCGGAAACAGTAAAATCGACAGATCTGGTCGTCGACAGCTTCGGAGCGGTACATCTTGCCTATGGTCATACTCTCTCCGGCTCTCCCACGACGGAACGAATCGGTTACAGGGTCAACGAGAGTGGTGTCTGGTCGGAAGGATTCGAGCAGACCTCTTTTTCGGGAATGACTCAACCCGTGATCGACGCGGATGGAGAGGAAAACATTCATGTCGCCGCTGGTGAAGATGCCGCGAATTTTTCACTGTCGACCGCAATCAAGCGTGTCTGGACAAAGGAAGAGGGTGGTGCTTCGCGCTGGCTGGCTCTCCCGGCCTTCGACTCCTGGTCGGGACTGACGGACACGCCAATGTGGAATGTGTCGGACGCGCAGGAATATGACTTCGAGGGGAAGGTTCAAGTCAACAACGAGCATGAATCGACGAACTTCTACTGGTTCTGGGATCTCTCGGGCAACAACTTCTGGCATCCCAGGGTCAGGCTTCCCGGTGACAATGCGATTCTCTTCGACTATCTCGCGGGAAACGCCTTCAATACCACCACGGACCGCATGGAATTCCAGGCACGAATGCTGGACGGTTTGCCGGGTGATGTGGAGGGAAGAGTGGCGGCACGGCATACTCTTGGAAGTCGCTTTCCGGCCTCTTCCACCATCGGGTCACCTCTCAGTGCAAATGCAGGTGAAGGCGCTACATTCAGGGGACTGGAGTACTACAACCCCGACAGTTCCTCCCACTATATTGCGCCGCGTTTTCGGCATCAGGTAATGTCGAGCATTTTCGGGGACGGCGCAAACTCTGTTACCTTTAACAGGCTTTGGTGGCGTCTGAGAGAACAGGGAACCCTTGAATCGGCAGTAATTTCGGTCACATCGCTCAGTCCGGCCACTCTCAACTACCTTAACGGCATCCAGAATGTTACGGTTACTGGTACTGGCTTCGATCCGGACGGAGCTCTTGTCGAAGTGAATCATCAGCCAATGACTGTTACGGCGCGGTCGGCAACAAGCGTGACGTTTCAGATCGACACCTCTGATCCGTTTTTCCTGAATCCGTTGCAGGGACCATATAATCCGGTCGTGGTTATCAACCCGGAGTCCGGAGTCTTCGAAGTGTATGACGGCGGACTTGCAGTTGTTGATCCATGAACGCGCGATTGTGAACAAACCAGCGGCGCCGGTGGAGTACCGGCGCCGTCTCGTTCATATCACCTTTTACACCCACACCTCGCAGCCACGAAAGGCAAAATGTTCGTCCTGTAGGTACCGGGGTTTGGGGCGATATTGATTGATACCTGGGACAGCCTTGCCGCGCAGCAGAAACGCACAGGGCCAGGGTTCGTCACTGACAATGCGGGTTGTTGTTGGTACGTAGCGAATCGTCAGTCCGCCGCGGCGCTTGTCTGAGTGATTGGGACCCGATCCGTGAATCAGGTTCGGGTGGTGAATGGAGACATCTCCCGCTTTCAACACAACATCCACGGCCTTTGCCTCATCCACGAACGATTCGTCGATGCATGACTGCAGTACGTTATCCGAACTCGCGTCCTGTTTCATCCGTTGAAGTGGAACATTCTGTGTTCCCGGAATCACCCGCATACATCCGTTTTCCGGTGTCGAATCGTCCGTTGCCAGCCAGAGCGTCATCACGTCCATCGGTTCCAGTGGCCAATAGCTGCCGTCCTGGTGCCACAGAACGGGTCTGCCGTCTTTTGGAGGTTTGGAGATGTAGTGGCTTGCGAAGAGAGCGATGTTCGGTCCGATGACCGCTTCCGCAACATCCAGCAAGCGGTCGTCGCTCACCAGGCGGACCCAGAAGGGATCTTTTGCCATCAGTTCATGATGCAGGTTTTCGCCCCGGACGTCGGGGTGCTTCTTCGCCAGCCAGTTCAAGTGCTCCTGAGCCTCGTTCAGCAAGTCTCCATCCACCACTTCGCGGACAACAGTGTAGCCTTCCTGATGGTACTCCCGAGCAATGTCTTCCGGTTTCAGATTCATCGTTCCACCTCCTGATGGATGCCGGAGTATTTTTGAAACGAACTCCCTGCATCAGGTGAACTCCATCAGAATTCGCCGATCCCGGAAAAAAAAGGGCTTTCGAGCGCGCCGCAGTCTCGAAAACGGTGTCTTTGGAAGAGAACAGCGGCATCCGCGACATGCCGGTCTGAGACCATCCACGAAAGTGATAACCATGAGCTCAAGGACTTCCCTTCCTCTTATTGCAGGACTTATCTTTACAATCCTCGGTTCAGCAGGCTTTACCGCCCCTGTCGTTGACGGTGACCGGGCAACGATCGCGTTGCCCGGAGGCGTGAAAATCGTTCTCGTGAAAGTTCCGGCCGGCAGTTTCGAGATGGGAGCGGGCCCGGAAGACGCAGACGCAAACGAGAAGGAGCTTCCCCGCCACAAAGTGACCATTTCCAGCGAGTTCTGGATTGGTGAGAGCGAAGTGACCGTTGGCCAGTTCCGCGCGTTTGTCGATGCCACGGGCTATACCACTTTCGCCGAGGCGGAGGGATCAGCTTTCGGACGCGACGAAAACAACCAAATGGATTGGATTGAAGGGGCGAACTGGCGGAATCCCGGCTTCTCTCAGACGGAGGAAGACCCTGTTGTAAACGTCTCCTGGTATGACGCCACTGAGTTCTGTCAATGGCTCGGAGAGCTCTCCGGTTTCAACATTGCCCTGCCAACCGAGGCGCAATGGGAGTACGCCGCTCGAGCGGGAGTTCAGACCGCTTATCTCTGGGGAGATGGGCCAGGCGCGGCTGACGGTTGGATGAACGTTCGTGAAGAACTTGCCCCCAATGGACTGAGCTGGGACGATGGCTATGTCTTTACAGCTCCCGTCAAGTCATTCAGGGCGAATGACTTTGGACTTTATGATATCCATGGGAACGTCTGGGAGTGGATTGGTTCTCACCCGTATTCCTTTTCTCCGGAACCGCGGACTGATCCTGCAGGGCCGGATCAGGGAACGGAGTATGGAATACGCGGCGGTTCATGGTTCAATGACTTTTCAGCTCAGCGTCTCTCCTCCCGCGGATCGAATCCCCCCGACTTCAGAATGTTTCTGCTCGGCTTTCGGGTATGGTCTGACGGAACGCCGTGGCAGCAGCCTCTGGATACGGAATCCAATATTACCATCAAGCCTCTTGAGGATGGTTCGTATCGTGTTACGTTTCAATGGAGTCCGGACACTGCTATTGAAACCGCTCACATAGCGGGTTCGTTCAATGAGTGGAGTTCCGAGGCGAGCCCCATGGAGGATTCCGACGGCGATGGAACATGGACTGTTACCATGGAGTTCGATGGTACTCCCGTTCAATACAAGTTTGTTGCCAACGGAACCGAATGGTTCAGCGATCCCGTGAATCCCATGACAGCGGGGGCGTACGGGAATTCCCTTCTGCTCTTTGGTGAGACAAAGGAGTCGGTGCCTGCTCCCGATGTTCCCGAGTGGGTTCGCGGCAGTGCCTTCAACTACGAGATCGACAGCCTTCACTCATCTGTGGCCTGGGAACTTGACTATCTCGGACTTGCACCGTTTTCCGGAGAATTCGGTGAAGTTACGGGAGCAGTCAGTTTCGATGCGGAATCACCCGAAAACACGAAAATCCACGTCTCGGTGCCTGTCGAAAGCATCAACACTCGCAATCAGCCACGGGACGATTATATTCGAAGCGCGGATTTTCTCGACTCAGCGAACTGGCCGGAAGCTGTCTTTACAAGCAGTCGAACGCAGCGGAAAAACGACGACACCTGGAGTATGGCAGGAAGTCTTTCCATGCGTGGCAGAGCAGTCCCTGTGGAGTTTCTTTTCGAAGAGCCTCGAGTTTCGGATGACAGATCTCGGATTGCCGCACGGGCGGAACTGACATTCGATCGTACTCGGTGGGGCATGGTTCAAGTGATTCCGGACCTGGGAACCGATGTCACTCTCGACATCATTATCCATGCAAGTCGCATTGATTGAAGGGGACTGCCGGGAGGCCGGGGGTCCTCGGATGGCGGGTTCCCGTTGCGTCAGCCGCGACTGGTATCCACCGTCTGAGCCCCAAACCCCCACTGTTTACCCAACCGTTCATGACAACCGCCATTTCCAAACTTGCTTTCACCTCCACAAACGAAGCGGCACCTGCCGTCGATCTCAGGGAAGCTCTGCTTCAGGGTCAGGCCCCCGACAAGGGACTCTATTTACCTGACCGATTTCCCACCGTTAGCCAGGACGAGCTCCGGACGTTTCGTGGAATGGAGTACCACGAAATCGCCGCGGCGGTTATCGGCAAGTACACAGAGGGTGTTCTTGAGCCGAAGCTTCTGGCTCAACTGTGCAGAGAAGCCTACGATTTTCCGGTTCCCCTGGAGCACGTTTACGATCGCGTACACGTTATGCGCCTCGATCAGGGCCCGACAGCCAGTTTCAAGGATTTCGCCGCCCGCATGATGGCTCGCCTGATCGGCCATTTCATTGCCGAGGAAAAAAGGGAATTGGTGATTCTGACCGCTACCAGTGGAGATACGGGATCCGCCGTTGCCAGTGCATTCCATGGTGTGAAGGGCATTCGCGTTCTTGTTCTGTTTCCGACGGACGAAGTCAGCAATCGTCAGCGCAAGCAGATGACAACACTGGGGGAGAATATTCGGACCGTGGCCATCGACGGAAAGTTCGACGACTGTCAGGACATGGTAAAGCGCGCTTTCACGGATTCCGCCCTTGATGCAATCCCTCTCTCATCAGCCAACTCCATTAATATCGGCCGTTTGATTCCCCAGTCTGTTTACTACTTTTATGCGTGGTCCCGACTGACGAAAGATATGGAGCCGCTCGTTATCTGCACACCTTCGGGTAATTTCGGCAACATGATGGGAGCGGTTTTTGCACGCGAAATGGGAATGCCTGTGAAACGCATCGTTGTTCCCGTCAACGAGAACGACGAGGTGCCGGTTTATCTTCGAACGGACAGGTACAGTAAAATCGAGCCGTCCCGGGCCTGTATTTCCAATGCAATGAATGTTGGCAATCCCAGCAACCTTGCACGCCTTGCGGCCATTTACGGCGGCCGTATCGATGCACCAGGGAACGTTCATCGACAGCCCGATCTTGAAGCAATGCGCCACGACTTCTTTGCCGTGTCCGTCACCGATGAGGCGACTCGCGCAACAATCAAGTCTGCCTGGGAAAAGCACAAACTGTTGTTGGAACCGCACGGCGCCGTGGGCTGGAGAGGATTTCAGAGTTATATTGATGAAGAGCCACTTGGGGATTTGCCGGCGGTTGTGATTGAGACGGCTCATCCCGCAAAGTTTCCGGAAGAAATCGAGCGGACACTCGACCTTTCACCGGACGTGCCGGTTTCCCTTTCGAAGCTCGACAAGCTGGACGAAGACTTCGATCGCATGGACGCGGACTATGATTTGTTCAAGCGGTACTTGTTGGCAAACTACACGGGCTGATCACCCGAAGTTTCGTCGAATCCACCACCGATACCTTGTTAAAGACAGCCAGGATGGTGGGACCTTGTGCGGGTGCGTAACGGCGAAACCACCACCATCGTCCGGGTGGCGGCCACGATAGACAGTGTGAATCTCGGAATGATTTGTCATGGAGATGTTTAGTTCCCGGCAAACCCAGCGCAGTATGAAGTCAAATGAAACCAGGCCGTATCGCTCCGCACGCTGTTGGATGTCTTTTGTGTCCGCGAAAGTGGACACGGGATCGAGAAGCCTCTCCGAGAGAAGCAGCCGTGACTCCGTGATTGCCTCAGCGGCGCTCCGCGTAAATCCTATACATCCTCCCTGCAGATTGGGAAAGTCGAGATGTTCCCTGGTTTTTGTGGTCTCCCATTCAAGCGTTCCGAAAAGAGAGACCTTATCCGGCAAGTGGGTGAAAGGCCGATGAACCCTCGAGTCCGTATCCAGCTTGATCAGCCAAAGAGTCGGGCTTGCCAGATACAGATCCAGCATTCGCTGGATCATCCGCCCTCCGTTTTTCACCGGATAGAGCCTGCTGCCATATGTCAGCTCGGCACCAAAGCGGCTTGCCAGGCGCCTCCAGGCCGTGCTGGAATCGCCATCGGACACGAGAAGGACGCGTGCAGCCGGGTAGACATTTCGCACGGATCGCAAAGCCGCTTGAGCCTGTGTCGTGTCGCGATATCCCTGAAGATAGAATGTCAGATTTGAATCATCGATCATCGCGGGATGCTCAGTTGATCGGCGCGGTCAGTGCAACTCTAATGGATAATGATGAATGATCTCCTCTCGTACATTTCGACTCTCGGAGGAAGTTGGCGAGGCCTTGTCCTCGGGCCGTCCCGTCGTTGCTCTTGAGACAACCATTGTAACTCACGGGCTGCCGTCGCCGCAGAATCTCGAAACGGCCCGCGACTGTGAACATATTGTTCGAGAAGAAGGATGTATACCCGCGACCATTGGTGTTTTGGACGGACAATTGATCGTCGGTCTTGGCAACGAAGAACTTGAATGCCTGGCGCATTCACCCGGAGTTTCCAAGACAAACCTCAGCAACATTGGAGCGATCATTGCAGCGGGGACGCCGGGATCCACCAGTGTCAGCACAACGCTTCTTGCAGCTGATACGGCAGGCATCGGTGTGACTGTTACCGGCGGCATTGGCGGAGTGCATCGTGGTTATGGCGAGCACTTTGATGTTTCCTCCGATCTCTTTGCGATGCAGCGTTTCCGGCAAATTCTTGTTTGTTGTGGGGCAAAGAGTATACTTGATGTCGAGGCAACTCGTGAGCAGCTGGAGACACAGGGCATTCCTGTTGTTGGCTGGCGAACGGAGCACTTTCCGCTTTTCTACTCAGTGGGTAATCGCCTCTCCGTGGACGCGACCGTCAATAGTGCCGAAGAGGTTGTGCGGATTCACGGAGCCCAGGGTGGGCTGGGCTTGTCGACATCGACGCTCGTTGTTGCTGACCCTCCGTCAAAGAGTGCACTTCCTGCAGATCGTCTCGAGGAAATCATTGAAGGGGCTCTCTCAGAGGCGGAAGCCCAGGGTGTAACGGGCCGCGAAGTAACACCTTTTCTCCTTGATCGAGTGAGTGCGATGACAGGTGGTGAGAGTTTGCGGACAAACCTGGCCCTGATTCGAAACAACTGCCGTATCGGTGCCCGGATCGCTGCCGCCCTGGCAAACTCTCGAAACAAAGTCTGACGTATGCGCGTTCTGTTGTTAAACAACAACATTCCCGGCCATGGTGCATGGTTTCGGGCTGTTCATGCTGCACACTTTTTTCACAGGCGCGGACACGATGTAACGCTTGTGAGCACCGGGCGGAATCTCTATCGGGCACGGTTTGGCCATCGCAACGGAATCAAACTTTGGCGGACTCCGTCGTGGTCACCGTTCCTAAGCCTCGAATACGGTTGGTCTGTTCCCGGACTTCTGTGGCGGCTTGGTATCGCAGTGTCACGCAGATGGGATCTTGTTTGGGCATTCTCACACAAGCCTGTTGATCAGTTTCCCGCGAGACTTGCGCGGCAGATCCATGGTGCAACGTGGCTCACAGACTGGTGTGATCTGTGGAGCGGCCGGCAGGGAATCAGCCGTCTTCACTGGAGACGTGACGGGAATCCTCTCATTGAGGCGATTCGCTCATTCGTCTTTATGGGAGATGATCGGTTGGAACGCACGGCTGCGATGGATTGTGACGGGCTCACGGTCATCAGCGATGACCTTAAGAACAGAGCGGATGCCCTGGGGAGAGACAAGCGGAGTGCATTGCTTCGAAACGGATGCGACCTGAAGACCATCCGGCCTCTTGACCGGACCGAGTGTCGTCAAATTCTCGGCATCCCACCGGAGCAGCCTGTAGCCGGATACGTTTCAAATTATCAGCCGGACGAGGATTTTCTTCTCGATGCTCTGGCCTCCGCTCGCGATCGCATGCCGGAAGCCCGTTTTCTTCTGCGCTGTCCATACTTTCGCGAAGGTATCGATGCGCTTGAAAGCCGCGGGTTGGAAGAGGCTGTTCAGTGGTTCGACCGGGTTTCTCAACGACAACTTCAGGTGATTATGGGTGCGTGCAACCTTCTCCTCGTTCCGATGGAAGACAATGCATTCAATCGCAGCCGCATGCCTCACAAGATCAGCGACTATATGGCTACCGGACGCGCTCAACTGGCATGTGCTGTCGGCGATGTGCCCGAATTGCTTCGTCAGCATGGAGTTGGTGAAACCTGCGAACCGGATGCCAGGGTGTTCGGCGGAAACATTGCCAAACTACTTTCAAGCCCGGAAAAATGCGATGAATACGGCGTAAATGGCCGACGTGCAGCCGAGTCCGATTTTCAGTGGAATTCGTTGATAGTGAGTGTTCTCACACATCTGGAGATTGACTTTTAGAGCTCCTCAAGGTCAACAATCAGAGTACCTGAATCCGTCTCGAAAACAATCACTTCCTGACGAGTCAGAGCTTCATCCAAAACCTGAAAGCGGCGCCATTCTTCATCACTCATTCGTGGTTTGAAATATGCCAAAGCATAGAGACTTAACTCCGCACGGTTATAGAGAACATAGCGAATACCCCGCTCATGCCAGGCCCTGATCATGGTTTCGTTGTTCTCACTGGCACGTAATTCCGTGAGGATCCGAGGCGTGTCGAACCAATCAGACAGAACGGCTTCATACCGGGCATAGAGACCTCGAAACTCCCCGATATAGAGTACGGATTCTCCGTCCTTTGCTTCCACATTCAACCAGGCGACTGCATCGTAAAATCCAAGAGCGGAGGAGAGAACGCGTTCCTCTCCAATCAGTCCCGTTGCCGCTGCAACCGGATAAACAGAGTCTTCAGCTGAACCGTACCGCTTGTAGAACAGCATCCATGCACAAAACCACGCGGTCCCGGCGAGAGATATACTGAGCAACAGACCCGTTGCAAGCAGACGAAACATTCGTCCACAAGCGAGTTGATACAGTGAAAACACTCCCGCGACTCCGGCAATGGCGAGAGGGATGAGAAGGAAACGGACGCTTTGGTAGGTAAAAAACCAGACAAACCATCCTCCTGCAAGATGAAGTGCCATCAACCAGGGAAGGGGAGACTTCCATCGCGTTCGCAGCAGCACTCCACAGCCGAGGAGTGAGAGAGGAAGAAGGGCCAGAATGACCGGTCCCGGATTTTGATCCTCGAATCCCGGACTGAACCGGGTCACAACCCTCTCCATGAACCTGTCTGGCGAGTATCCTGGTTCGAATCCGCCGCGGGTGTTACTCCAACGAATGGTAACGTCCAGGGGTGAAAGAACAAGGTCCATTGAAGACTTCCCGAAGCCCTTCTCAGCCGCCTTGGACTTGTAGAACCTGTCAGTGGCCTCGTCCCATTCCTTTCCGCCAAAGATTGAGTGGCCTGCAGGATAAACCGGGTTTCCCTGGAGGAGGGAATTCTTCAAAAACCAGGGGCATGATACGATAACGAGCGGCACCAGAAAGAGTCCAAGGCGCTGCATGGGACGTCCGTAAACCCATGCGAAGACGAGAACGACAAGGCCGGTGAAGAAGCCGGCAACAAGTGCCGTGAGTTTCGTGCCAATGGCCGCTCCGGCAAAAAAACCTGCCGCAAAAAACGCGTGACGGAGGGATTCGGAATTTGCCTGCGATGCCGTACTGAGAGCGGCAATTGACGCGAGAGTGAATGCCAGTGTGCTCAGATCCACAAAAGGCCAGCCGGCAATGCTAAGCATGACGGGCGCGGTTACCACAACCAGTGCCGCCAGCGTTGAACCGCCTCTGTCGATTCCGCACAGACGTGCAATCCAACGGGCACAAACGAACGCAAGGGAGAGGTATGTCCAGTGAATTAACTGTGCGGCGCGAAGATCACCAACCCAGGCTCCGAGTACAAACAACATATTCGTCTGAGCGGGAAGATTGGTGAAGGCATGAAAAGGAAGAGAGACGATGCCACCGGCTTTCAGATACTCCTGAGGAGCGAAGAGATGATACCGGAGCCCATCACTCTCTACGACCGGTACCAGTGCATAAAGAAACGTCAGTCCGAAGGCCACACAGGCAATCGTGACAGCTAACCGTTCAACAGGGCTGGACCGTTTCGTGAATCCAATAAGTTGCTCCCTGATGCCGCATGAAATACTCCGCATCAGGTCGTACTTCAGCGGGAGAAGCAAGAGCCCGGACATTGGAAGAACAAGGCCCAATGGAAGCAACTGCATGATTCCGACCGAGAAAACCATCAGAGCGATAACCACATGACCTGCAAGAAGTAGTATCGCGAATTTTTCCGCCGGCCTCGCGTTGGTTGTTTCATGAAGAAGCGGCAGGAATCGCGCGGCCATGAGCCCCCAACCGAGCGCCGCACCGTTGATCAGGAGTGCGGCAATGATGGCGCGGAACTGGGCGATCGGAAGCTCCGGTTCCGTCACAGGCGGCAGTATGCTGTGGGCAAAGGGAATCTGCCAGCCTCGCACGAACCACAAAGCCACCGCCGACACAGCCCACAGGACTGTGACGATGAATGCGGTTTTTGCCAAACTGGTGCGGTTACTCATCGAGAGACAGTCAGGGTTTTCGTCTTGTGCCCGCAATGGGCTTTGCCGTCGTGGGGTCATCAGGCCATGAGTGCTTCGGATAACGTGCTCGAAGCTCCTTCCGGACATCGTGATACGTTCGTTGCCAGAATCCCGACAAATCCCTGGTTATTTGAACGGGTCGATAGTTCGGCCCCAGCAGGTGAACAAGGAGCTGGATCCGCCCCTTTGCGACCTTGGGAGCTTCCATCATTCCAAAGAGTTCCTGCACACGTGCGGCAAGCACGGGCGGTTGTTTTGGATCTTCGGGGTATTCAACGACAGCGGCTCGGCCGGAAGGCAGCTTGATTCGTTCCGGTGCCTCTGCATCCAGCAGGCGCTGTTGATTCCAGCCTGTTTCATTACGCAACAGGTTCACGAGGCCGCCCGAGGAAATCTGGGCCAGCGAATGCTTTTCGGCGCAGGCTCGGACCAACACCGCACTGAGGTCGAAAGCCTCAAGGTTCTCTTCGGGCAGCGCATTGCGGAGAAAATCGAACCTTTGCAGAAACCTGTTCGAGACTTCATCGCGAGAGAAGAGTTGCTTTGCTCGTCCGCCAAGGGCATCCGCAAGTGTCTGCGATGCCCCCTGAGGGTCTGATTGTGGGCCTGTTGCGTGTTCTTCCAGAACAAGGTCCTGGAACAGGGTTCTTTTCAGAGAGATAACGCGTTCCTTCTCTTCATCATACTCATGAACAAAACCGGTTGTAAAACGATTCGGGAATTCTTCTCTGAGCCATGACAGTTCGATCCCGCTCGCCGCCGTCACAACAGCTTCGTTTCCCCCTCCGCCTTGAACACAAACGCTGACAAACAGATCGGAGTGGCGAACACACGAACTCTCTGCAAGTACGGCACCTCTTCCTCCTGCCATAACTGCGCGATTCGAACCCGGTTCGCGACGTTTCGTGACTCGATCCGGCCATCCGCGCAGAATTAACCGAAGCATGTCCTCGTCGTTTTCCGGAATGTCGCTCCGTGACTGGAGTAGCCTGAGCAGTTCATCCCGAACTCTTTGCAGGTGTGGAAAGTCACCCCTCTCAAACGACTCAACACGAGCAACGATATCGGACAATCCGGTATGTTGGGTGTCTCGGCGCGGAGGGGCCAGTTCGTCCTCTGATGCAAGTGCTGCAATTACTGCCGCCGCTTGCGGAAGACCCCGGCTTTCTCCCTCGAGAAGAAGAGCCCCCAGTCTGGGATGCACCGGCATGTGTGCGATTCGTCGTCCCCTTGCCGTGAGTCTGCCTCCACTTTCGACTGCTCCCACCATTGCGAGCAGACGTTCAGCAGCGTGAAGGGTCGCTTGCGCAGGTCTTTCATACCACGTGAATGCCTCCACATCCAGGCTCCCCCAGGACTTCACAGCCATCACGGCCGGCGCGATATCAATACGTTGGACTTCAGGAAGTTGATTCTCGGCGAGCAGAGCGTCCTCCGCCTTTGGCCACAAGCGAATACAAACGCCGGGGGCGGTGCGCCCCGCGCGACCTGCACGCTGATTTGCAGAGGCAAGGCTGATGCGCTTTAGCTCAAGGCGGTCGATTCCCGATACAGGATCAAAGTTCGCAACCCGTGCCAGGCCGGAATCGATTACGGTACGAACGCCATCAATGGTCAGGGATGTTTCGGCGATGTTTGTCGCAAGGATGACCCTGCGTGTGGCGCTTGCCGTGACGGCTGCATCCTGCTCGGCAGGGGAGACGCTGCCATGGAGAACACAGACGGTCTCCTTCGTATCCAGACGATCCCGGACACGGCGGATCTCTCTCATGCCGGGAAGGAAAACCAGAAGGTGTCCGGTCTCCTCGAAATCGCGAAGCAACGTGCGCTGGATTGCCGCCAGGACATCATCCTCCAGGTATCTCTGACGATTCCGGCGCTCGAGATACTGGATCGAGACGTCGTGAGTCCGGCCATGACTTTTGATGACCGGTGCATGATCCAGAAAGCTCGAAACGGGAGAGGGATCCAGAGTTGCGGACATGACAATCAGCTTCAGGTCCGGCCTGACCGCAGAGCGCACTTCCTTGAGAAACGCCAGCGCGAGGTCACTGTGAATGCTGCGCTCGTGGAACTCATCCAGGACAACGCAACCGATTCCATCCAGCGACGGGTCCCTCAGCAGCCATCGGGTAAGGACCCCCTCCGTCATTACGCGGATTCTCGTTTGCGGGCCGGTACGGTCTTCGTGGCGGATCTGCCAGCCGATATCGTTGCCGATTCGCCACCCACGTTCGGAGGCAATGCGATTCGCCGTTGCTCGTGCCGCGACCCTGCGAGGTTGGAGAACGGCAATTCCTCTGTTTTCCTCCACGAGAAGCCCGGCCTCGTCGAGGGCTGGCGGTATTCGAGTTGTTTTCCCGGCGCCAGGCGGAGCGACCACCACGGCGGAGCCGTGCCGTTTCAGAACTTGCAGCAGTTCGGGAATCACATCGTCGATCGGCAGATGAACGGGCATGGCTCTGCTTTGGCTGCTCACTTTCGCTTTGCAATTGCCACCATTGGCCCCCGGCGAGAAAAGTGAATTTATGGCCGTGCACTCGAAAGAGCCGGCCAGGGAACCGGCCGCCGGAATGGAACTGCTCCTCATTCTCATCGTTATCGCCCTTTGCACGGCCGTGGTTCACCTCCGCCGAAAACTCAACGCCGCTGACTGGGCGATCAAGACCCGCGATTGGGAACGCCGGACTGTTATTGGATTTCTCAACGAGATTGGTGCACACTTCACTCGTAAACTTGATCTGGACGAGAGCCTTAATCTTGTTCTCGAGTTCACACTCAAGGCAACGAAGGCGGATGCGGGAGGAATCTTCACGTTTGAAAGCCGCGAGCGTGAAATTCTCGTCCCGCGCGTCATTATGGGACTGTTTCCGCCTCTTCACGAGGTGACAACGGACAAGCTTGCCTCGCGCCGCAAGTATCTTGAGGAATTCGTAAAGAAGGAGCGTGTTCGCGTCGATGAAGGAATCATCGGCATGGTGGCTCGTTCGGGAGAAGCTCTGTTGATTCCCGATGCCCGGCTGGATTCCCGCATACCAAAATCCGCAAGCGATCTTGTCGAACTCGAAGGGTTGATTCTTGCACCGCTTCTGGTTCAAAAACAGGTTCAGGGCGTTATCGTCGCTCTGAACAAGCGCGATCCCGATGCGCCCGGCACCACGTTCAACGAAGTCGATCTCGATTTGCTCAAAGCGCTCGCCGATCAGGCTGCAATCACACTTCACATGGTGGGTCTTTACGAAGAACTGACGCACAAACAAAGACTGGAGCAGGAACTTCGCGTAGCCCGGGATTTTCAACAGCTTCTGCTCCCGGGAACGACACCAGATTTGCCTGAACTCGAAATTGCGGGCATCAGCGAGCCTGCGCTCGAGGTTGGCGGCGACTACTTCGACTTCATCGAGGTGGACGCAGATCACCTCGGCGTGGTCATTGGGGACGTGTCGGGAAAGGGAATTCCCGGCGCTCTCGTTATGGCCACGCTCCGAACAACGATGCGGGCGGAGGCGCGCGGCGACCTGTCGCCGCGAGAAGTGTTGCGCCGCGTCAATTCCGTTGTCACTCGTGATACAAATGAAGGGACCTTTGTTTCCGTGACATATGGTATCATTGACCGCGGAACCGGTATCTTTACCTATGCCCGTGCGGGTCATGAACCATTGGTCTGCACCGGGCCAAACGGCTCCGGTCCCATAAGCCACGAACCCCCTGGCATGGTCCTCGGAATGGTG
>JANQSL010000003.1 GCA_028284075.1 Candidatus Sumerlaeia bacterium
GTTTCGCCGGCGTTCACCTTCAGCGGGTAGCCGATATCGTGATTCTTGAGAGTCACGACGCGAATTTGATTTGCGGTATCGATGGAAAGGGTCAGTGCAAGGTCCGCAAAATCGCGGCGTGCCTGAATCTCCACGTAAATCGAAAACGGCTCACCAAGACGCAGCTCAGGGCACGGTAGCCCGTCCGCGTTAAGAATCATGCACCGCTTAATGGCAGAGTCGGGAACCTCATGTTCTTTCAGTCCCGCCAGCAAATCATCGCCCTGCTCACCGCCGGAAGCGCCTGTCGAAAGATAGCGCCGGACCGCTTCCTCCACTTCACCGAAATAAGCAACCTGACCCTGCTCGAGAAACAAGCCCTTCGTGCACAAACGCTGAATCGCGGGCATGCTGTGACTGACAAAGATGATTGTCCGGCCCTCCGAACTTGCAACATCCCCCATCTTGCCCAGGCACTTTTTCTGGAATGCGGCATCCCCCACCGCCAACACCTCGTCCACCAGCAGAATCTCCGGCTCCAGATGGGCCGCCACTGCAAACGCCAGTCGGACTGTCATACCTGACGAATAGCGCTTCACGGGTGTGTCCAGGAAGCGATCCACACCCGCAAACTCAACAATCTCGTCGAACTTTCCTGCAATCTCCCGGCGCGACATGCCCAACACCGCCCCGTTCATATAGATGTTTTCCCGTCCTGTCAGTTCCGGGTGAAAGCCCGTGCCCACTTCCAGGAGACTCGCCACCCGGCCATTCAGGACAATACGCCCCCCCGTCGGTTCCATGATGCGGCTCAGGATCTTCAGCGCCGTGCTCTTGCCTGCTCCGTTGCGGCCCACCATCCCGATGACCTCACCCTCTTCCACATCAAACGAGACATCGTCCAGCGCGGTGAACTGCTCCCATCGAACCTGATTCAAAGGCTCCAGTCCGCGCACGCGACGGAACAGGTTCGTCATTCCATCACTCAGCGTCTCCGCCAGTGTTCCATACGTGAACTTCTTTCCGCCTCCAAGGTGCCGGATGCGAAACTCTTTTTTCAGGTTTTCAACCAGAATGGCCGGTTCTGTCATATCAAATAATGTCCGCGAACTGTCTTTCTGTCCGCCGGAAAAACCATATTCCACCGGTCAGCATCAGAGCCACAAGACATGCCGCCAGAAGAACACCAGGCGGATACAGATTGATATCGTTCCCGATGATTGACCAGCGAAAACCGTCGATGACTGTCACCATCGGGTTCAGCGAGTACAGAAAACGTGCCTTGTCGAAACCGCCCGCCACATCGATTCGTGCAGTCAGCTCCGTTTCATCAGTCACCTTGACCAGAGTGGAATCGATATTCAGAACGCGATTCGGCTCCAGCGAATCGACAGTCCCCACAAGATCACCTCGACGCTTTGCCGGCTCATGTTCCACGACCTTGATCGAGGACGCCAGAAACTCGCCTGTCTCCTCACTCTTTTCCCCCTCAACAACGACGACACTTCCCGTACTGATCTCGTTGAAGGCAATATCCCGCGTGCCGCCGACTTCGTCGCTCATGTAAGCAACCGGCGAAGCATATAACCCGAACTGAATCATGAACGGAACAAGGAAACGGAAGTCCCGGTATCGAACGTTCAGCGCGGCAATCCAGAGTCCGATCGAATACGCCGTGAGTGCGGCACACAGGAGGAAGAACGGAAAGAAAACAATCTTCCAGCTCGGCACGAAACCCAGCAAGCCGCACAGAATGCCGAAAACCGAGAACGAAATCAGGAAATCCACCGTCGTGACACCCATGGGTGTCAGAGGCAGAATAAGCCGCGGGAAGTAAACCTTCGTGATCATGTTCTTGTTACTGACCATGCTTCCGCTCGTACCGCTCAGGATACTTGAGAAGTAAAACCACGGCAACGTGCCGGTATAGGTCAGCACGGCGTGCGGCACGCCTTCCGGCGCCCGCATTCCTGCCAGCTTCCCGAAGATCACCGTCAAAATGATCATCGAAGTCAGCGGCTGAATAATCGCCCAGGCCACACCAATCATGGTTTGACGATAACGAACGCTCACGTCGCGCCAGACCATGAAGAGCACAAGCTCCCGGTAACGCCAGAGATCGCGCCAGTATTGGCCGGTTGAAAGACCTGCTTCGATAACTTGTCTGTGGTTGGCAGCGAACCCTTCGGTCGCCATGGTTCGATCAAATCCTTTAGCTTCAATCTCGCCCGGAGATACTATCCATTTTATCGTCCCGGTAGCTCGGGAACGCCTGATGATCTCTTCAGCACTGCGCACGCACTCTCCCGGCTGCAACAGGGGCGGCCCGGAGCCGGTCGGATACGGCGCGTTTCCGGCCGATCACTCCGCGGCTTCGGCCCAGTGTCAACGGTGATTGCCAGCCCTGTAGAAGTATGAATTTTATGGCGATACGCTCGATTTTTCCTCGCCCGCCGATGGCCGCCCTGGAACCTCCCTGTATCAACCCCTTCTGGAGTCTCAGTCATCATGATTGAAGGCAAAGGTGCCATCGCCCTCACCGGTGGCCGGTTCTCCATCGACCCCATTTCCGTCCATCCCCCTCAGGCGAATGAAGTTCTCGTCCAAATCAGGGCTTCCGGCGTTTGCCACACCGACTGGGACGTCAACCGGAACGCAAAAACCAACTGGATCCTGGGCCACGAAGGCGCTGGAACAGTCCTCGAAACAGGCCCCGGCGTTGACCATGTCAAACCCGGTGACCGCGACCTGCTCAACTGGGCCATTCCCTGCGGCCAGTGCTTCCAGTGCGTCCGCGGCAACACCAACATTTGCGAATCCAAACCGACTGTTCCACCGGAGCGTACCCTCTGGGACGGCAGGCCCATCGGCCGCGCCTTCGGCATCGGCACCATGTCGACTCATTCCGTCGTTCCGAAGCAGGCCGTCATACCCATCCATGTCGACATCCCTTTCGCCTCCGCCTGCATCATCGGTTGCGGAGTCATGACCGGCGTCGGGTCCGCCTTGAATGCGGCGCGGGTCGAGCCCGGATCATCCGTCGCGGTGCTCGGAACCGGTGGAGTCGGTCTGAACTGCATCCAGGGGGCGCGTATCGCCGGCGCGGCAAAGATCATCGCCATCGACATCAACGCCGACCGGCTTGAGATGGCCCTCGAATTCGGCGCGACCCATACCGTCCGGGCCAGCCCGGAGGACGCCGGACTCCTCAAGGCCGCCGGCGAGGTCAAAAAGCTCACTGACGGCCGCGGTGCGGACTACGCCTTTGAATCCACCGCCGTCCCCGCTCTCGGCGCCGCTCCCCTCGCAATGATTCGCAACGGAGGCACGGCCGTGCAAGCCTCCGGCATTGAAGAACCCATCAACTTCGATATGGAGCTCTTCGAGTGGGATAAAACCTACATCAACCCTCTTTACGGCCAGTGCAATCCCGCCATCGACTTTCCTCGTCTGCTGGATTTTTACGCGGATGGATCACTGAAACTCGATGAAATGGTCACCCGAACCTACAAACTGGAAGAACTCGCGACGGCCTTCGATGACATGCTCACGGGACGTAACGCCAAAGGCGTTCTCCTCATCGATTGAAGGGTTATACCGCAAAGAGTCTGCCTCGGCGAAGGCTTGCCGGAGTTTCCTCAAACTCCTTTCCATATCTTCCATATTCTCCAAAACAGCCTTTCTCGTTAAAGTTTCCCATCCCTTCCATATTTCCCATGGATTCCTGAAATCCGATGCGGTCTGTGATTCACTTCTCCGCATCAGGCCCGACCGAGCAAGACCTCAAACACACCATGAAAGAAAGCGGAAGCAACAGACAGAACAACAAGAACCGCACGGGCGCCCGTTCAACCCTCTGCCAGTTCAGTCCTTCGACGGGCCACACTGATGACACGGAAAAGGTGTGAAAATTTCGGGAGACTGGATTGAGCTAACGACGCAAAGGCGATGATTGCCAATGACACAGAGAATACAACTCCGAAAAGTGTGCCGCTAAAGAGCACAAAAAACTTCGATCCAACAATTTTCCGGGTGACAACACAGATGCTGACGCCAAAACTTGGATGACATTCGCTTATTTTCAACAGGCAAGCCACCCTCGGGAAAGCATAAGTGCATCAGCACTCATGATACACCGAATGTTCGAAACCACCTCACAGGAGCCTCGCCGCCATGCGACGAACAGCACAGCTATTATCCGCCATCCCAATTCCGCTGCTGCGAGGCCTCGCCTGCGCAGCCGCCACGGCGACCCTCTTCATTGGTGGCACAGCGAAAGCCGCTGAATGGGGGGGCCAAAGTTCCACGGGGAAAAACAGCGTCCCGGCTTCAGCCGCCCCACAGACGAAAGCACCGGTTATTACCTGCCCAAACGTGCTTTCGCAATCCGTGGACTCTTCTTTTGTCCAGGACGATACGGGCATCGCTTGTAGAGACAATATTACACTTGTTGCTACGGAAAACCACTTCCTGCGAATTTACGATCTTGCTGCCGAGGGAATTACGGATGATTACGTCGTCGACGCAATCACCTGGGGAGCGGACCAGGCGGTCGCAGGTGCCGGATTCGGCGGGGTTCAGCCCGGCGCCCTCAATCTCTATACACTGTCGGGTCCTCTTCAGTTCTCCAACATGACGCTTCTCAGCAACCATCCGATATCCATTCCCGATGGACAGGACTATGTCATGACAACGGACATTTCAGACACCGTTGTCCCGGCGGGTTCCATTGTCGTCGTGGAGCTTTTCATTCCCGACGCCACAGCGGATGGGCACATTTTCATTCCTGGCGCAAACTCGGCAGGGCAAACAGCCCCCGGCTACATTGCGGCGGCGGGCTGCAGCCTTCCCGAACCGGTGACCTATGCCAGCGTCGGGTTTCCAAACACACACCTGATTCTCGATCTCTGCGGCTGCGAGAGAACACGATTCACCACGCCGCTCATCGACAACACCGATATTCGCATCGGCACAAATAACACCCTGCTCACAGGCGCAAGCTGCGGCACTTTCCCCAATACCTGGCTGTATCAGACCGCATTCGACTCAACCGCGGGCGGACTCACGGGAGAAACCATCGAGGGTGCCGAAATCAACACCGGCCAAATCGACAACCTCAGCGGAAGCGCCTCGGTCACCATCAACATCTACGGGCTTGGCTCACTGCCAGCGCCAGGAGCCCCGCTTCCGGCGGCCACCCTGACAGGAGCGGCTCTTCGTGCCACCAACACAGTCTCTCTGGAAAATCACCCCCCTGGCAGAACAACCGTTCATGCGATACCGTTACCGCCCTTTGTTGTTGCCGATCCCTTTCTCATTTTCGAAATCAGCATCGACGTCGACCAAACCAACGCCTTTGGTCTTCGCAGAAACACAACATCCCCGATCGCACCCTCGTGGAGCGGATGTGCCGGCAGCTCCAGTTTCTTGTTCTCCAGCGGGGAGAACGCCGTCAGCCTGCTGTCGGGCTGCGCGGTCATGTTGAATTCATCTCCTTCCATTACCGGAACAGCAAGCACAAGCGATCCCTGGAATGAGGGACAGCTTGTCAGCTTCTCAGTCAACTTTGCCGATGCCGACTCCGCAGACACTCATAACCTGGAGGCTGACATGGGAAATGGTGACGTACTGTTCTTCCCCAACGTTACACCCCCCCACTCCTTCCAGTATGCCTATCCCGACGACGACCCGACCGGAACGGCTCAGGATAACTACACCATTTCCTTTCGGGTTATCGATTCAAAGGGGTATGATGGCACCGGCGGACCCTTCAGTACACGAACGGTCAACAACGTGAACCCTGTTGCGGATGCCGGCGGACCTTATTCGGTTCCGCCCGGCGGCACGGTCGGTCTCACTGGCTCGGAAACGGATGCGGGCGTGGGCGACACCCACACGTTTGAGTGGGACCTGGATGGCGACAACAACTTCGGTGAAACCGGCGCAGCCGCCACGCGGGGCGACGAGGACGTTCAAAACCCAACCTTCGATGCCACCGGACTCCCCACGGGGCCCTTCACGGTCACATTACTCGTCACCGATGATGATACGGGCTCGGGTACTGATACGGCCACCATCAATGTCATCCCCCTTTCCACGATTTCGGATTTTGTGTGGGAGGACCTGAACGGCGACGGTTTCCAGGACGCTGGCGAGCCGGGTGTGGACGGTGTGCTTGTCGAGCTGCTCTCGTCTCCGGGCAACGCGTTCGTGACCTCCACGACGACAGCCGGTGGCGGGCTGTACGCTCTGACCAACGTTGCTCCGGGAACCTACGCTGTCCGCTTCACGGCGCCTTCGGGTTTCGAGTTCACCACTCATCAGACGATCGACACGGATCTCAACAGCGACGTGCTCGCGGAGTTCACCACAGGACCGCAGCTCACGGCTCCTTTCACGATCGGCCCCGGCGACAACCCCGACGACATCGACGCGGGTCTGATTCGCCGGGTGCCCGTCGAGGGCGTGGTGTGGCTGGACGTGGACTGCGACGGTCTGCGAGGCACGGGCGAGCCGCTGCTGGAGAACGTGCTGGTGCTGTTGCGGGACGTAACGTCTCCGGACCCGCCGACGACAACAACGACGGACTCGAGCGGGTTCTATTCCTTCCCGCCCCAGGTTCCCTCCACGGAACATCTTCAGGTGCAGGTGACTCTGCCCTCGGTGGCGCCGGGCATCTCGGAGTTCACGGAAGCGGACGTGGGTTCGGACGACGGAATCGACAGCGACATCACCTTCTTCACGGGAACGGTCTTCCCCAACTCGGGCCGCGCGGATAATCTGATCCTGGTGTCGGGTCAGACGGTGGAGACGGTGGACGCGGGGATGAAGGACCCGACCTCTCCGACGCCGACGCTTGTTTGCGATCCTTTCGACGGTGGCTGTTCGCCGCTGGACACGGTGGTGCACCGCATCGAGCTGGATGAGGCGGCGCGGCTTCGCGTGGAGCCGGTGGTGGACATCGAGCTGGTGGAACTGAGCCTTGTGTCCGTGGAGCCGGTGAACGTGACGCCCGGTCCCGGTGTGTTCGACACGGAGTGGGACATCGAGGTGCAGGCCTCGATGGAGGGCGTGCCGGCGACGCTGACTCTTCTTGCGGACATGTTCGAGGATCTGGCCACCAACGGCAGCAATGAGTCCAACAGCTGCACGTTCACCTTCGATGAAACGAATCCGGACGTGACCTGCACGCAGACGGCTCCGGGTCTGGACCTGGTGGCGCAGTCGGCTCTTTCGGCAACGTCGCCGCTGGTGTTCACGGCGCTGTTCAACGAGGAGGTGACGGGCGTGGACGCGTCGGACTTCACGGTGAACGGTCCGGGTCCGTCGACCTTGTCGGTGATTCCGGATCCGGGTCCCGCCTCCAGCTACGTGCTGGAGCTGGCGGTGACGGCCATCGGTGTTTACGAGATCGGATGGGCGGCGCCTTCGGCGGACTGGATCGAGGACTGTGCGGGCAATGATTTCGGGGGTTCGGCGACAACGGCGCAGACGGAGTTCATCGCGGTGGGTCTGCAGGCCGGCAACCGTGTGCGGGCATCGGACTTCGCCAGCGGCGACCGGTTCGGCTGGTCGGTGTCGGTGGATGCGGAGACCGCGCTGATCGGCGCTCCCAGCGATGATGACATGGGAAGCGCTTCGGGTTCGGTGTATGTGTTCGAGCGCGACAGCGCCTCCTCGATGGTGGAGACGCAGAAGATCGTGGCACCGGACGGACTTCGGGGTGACCAGTTCGGCCGGTCGGTGGACATCCGGGGCGACCGTGCGGTGATGGGCGCTCCCTTCAAGGACGATGTGGCGAGCAACGCCGGTGCGGTGTACGTGATGGACCGCGATGTGGTGAGCCGGATCTGGGGCGCTCCGCTGAAGCTGGACCTTCCCCTGACCACGGTGCGCAACGCGCAGGCGGGTCACGTGGTGGGGGTCTTCGGCGACACGGTGGTTGCGGGCGCGCCGGGAGGCGGAGCGTTCGGTCAGGGTCAGGTGCTGGTGTGGGAGCGCGATCCCTGCACGGACACCTGGGGTCCCGCCACGATCCTGACAGCCTTCGACGCCGCGGGCTTCGACAGACTGGGTTCCTCGGTGAGCATCGACGGTGCCCGCATCGTGGCGGGCTCGCCCGGTGACGACGACAACGGATCGAACACGGGTTCGATGTATTCCTTCGTGCGCTCCAGCGGCGTGTGGGTGCCCGAGCCGGGAGCGGCGAAGATCCTGCCGGCGGGGGTGGCCACGGGCGACCAGTTCGGATTCAGTGTGGCGCTGCGGGGCGACATCGCCATTGGCGGAGCCCGGGGCGACGACGACGGAGCCAACAACGCCGGTGCGGCCTACGCGATGACACGGGGTCTGCTGGGCTGGACGGACGTGCCGGGAGGCAAGATGACGGCTCTGGATCCGAAAGCCAACGCGGACCTGGGAGACTCGGTGGACTTCGACGGCAGCACCGTTGTGGTGGGTGGCGGAGACGACACGACCAACGGCACGGGAGCGGGTGTGTTCTACTCCTTCGACGCCTCGACGTGGATGCAGATCGACAAGCACCTCACGGCGGAGACGGGCCGTTACGACGAGCTGGGCCGTTCGGTGGGCGTGAGCGGACCGACCGTTGTGGGCGGTGCGCCGCAGACCGCCGCGGACCCCGGCACGATCAACACCCGCGTCGGAGGAGCCTTCTTCCACCAGCTCCCCTGACGCGCGACACACACAACAACCAACAACCACAACAGCCGCCGGTC
>JANQSL010000016.1 GCA_028284075.1 Candidatus Sumerlaeia bacterium
TGCGATAGTCGCGATCCGCCTCGGCGATCTTTGTTTCCGCTCCGAGGCGCGCGATCTGGCCATCCTGATTGGCTTCCGCACTGCGAGCCGTCGCGTCACGGTCGGCTTCCGCCTGGCCGATGATGGCGTCACGTTTGACCTGAGCGGTTCGTGGTTTGCCGAGAGCGTCAAGGTAGCCGTTCGGGTCGGTGATGTCCTTGATCGTGAAGGAGACAATGCGCAAACCCATGTTGCGCATGTCGGGTGTGGCGATGGTCTGTACTGACTGGGCGAACTTGTCTCGTTCCTTGTAAATTTCCTCGACTGTCAACGTGCCCAGCACCGCGCGCAGGTGGCCTTCCATCGTTTCAAGAGCAACACGATGAATCTCCTGCTCACTCAGGCCGAGGAACTGTTCCGATGCCGTGTCGACGGACGCCTGATCGCTGTCGACCTTCACCTGAGCCACACCACCCACAACCACCGGAACACCCTGGATGGTGTAGACTTCCGGCGTACGCACCATGAGCGTCATGATGTTCAGCGAGAGCCTGTCGACGCGTTCCAGAATCGGCCACACGAACACACCACCGCCGCGAATCGTGCGGAAGCCCTTGCCTTTGCCTTTCCACAGCTTTCCGGAAATGACCAGAACTTCGTTGGGCCCGACCTTCTTGTATCGCGATGCAAAGACGCCAAAGATTGCGATCAGAAGGATGACGACGACCACCACGGAAACGACAGCTCCCGTGATTTCGTTAAAGTTGCCCGGAGCCTGGCCAACTGTCATCAAAATGTGATCCACCACTCTCTCCTTTCAGTTTCGTTTCGTTTGCAACGAACCATTGAATTTGTCTTCGTTCATAACTACGGACCACACTGGTGCGGCATTCATCCGTCAGCCTCTGATTCCTGTTTTGTGGAGGATGACACCTCTTGCCTGTCCTTCGGTTTCGAGTTTGGGGCCACAATGTATGTGCCACCAATGTAGCGATCGATTTTCACAAGAGAGCCGTTTGGGATTTCCTCACCGTCCCTTGACCTGGCTCCACCGCTGATGCGTCCGCTGGAGTGGTCAAACGTGATCTCACCCGTGCCGTTCGCGGGGATTGTGATAATGACCTCCGCTTCCGTGCCGGCGGTTTTCGTGGGGTCGTAGGTGGTTCCTCCTTCGGCTGCGAGGATGAACTTTGCAAATACGAAATACACCACCGTCGAAACCATGATACTCGACACTCCCGCCGCGAAGGTGCTTGGCAGGGGAGAAAGATGCATGACCTCGTGAAACACGAGCCCGGATCCGCCGAACACCACAATAAAGGACGCAATGACGGGTCCTGAAAAAGGGCCGCCGGCATCGGCATGGAAAGCAAAGTCCAGGATTTCTCCGAAGACGAGCGAAAGGATAACAAGGGCGGCACCCAACAGCAGACAGAACCAGAAGAACGTCGTCAGGGTGAAGTCGATGTTGTTCAGAAAGCTGAGCCACGCGGGCATTGCTGACCTCGAATCGCCGCCCAAGCCGGGTGTTTTCAGGCCTTTGTCACAGAAGACCGGAAACACGCCGAGGCGGCAAGCTCAATCGCGGCAGACCGTGCCGCCACAACTGATACGGGGAGGCACAGTACGTTATTCGCAGTGTCGGAAACGAATCGGCGGATTGAGGCGACGCCAGATGATGGAGGAGCGAGCGGCAAAAAAGGAGTTCACCGGTATAACGACGGCCAGCGCCGTCACAATCGCCCGAATCATCGTCTGCCAGTTGATCTGACCTGCATACGATAATGTCATCATGGCAATGAGAGCACCAACGATCCCCCAGTTCATCACACGTAGCCATACGGGTCCTGCCGTTCGACGGCGCCACTCTTCAACTCGGAATCCGAAATCAAAAGAGTCGCCCAGTGCTTCTTCGATTCGGGCACAAATCTCCTTCAGTTCACCGGGACTGTACCACAGCGGTCTAAACGCGACTGATTGCCCGCCCTTCCCGAAGAGGATCGGCAATGAGGGATGCCAATAGATGCGCTCAACATCGCTCCACAGAAGATTTCGAATTGAAGATTTTGCCTGAATTGTCGCACCGCTCTCGTCGATTTGGGTGAACCGCGGCAAATATCGGTTCATAAAGAGAACAAGCAATGGAACTCCGGTAGCGGTCAGAATCAGGGGTATCGCGACGATGAATGGGGGCAGTCCGCTTTCCCGATGCATGCCGCCAACAATGAATGACGCCTGAAACAGGACTCCAATGGTAAGGGCGAGTCCAGGGATGTTTCTCGATGCCGGATTTTGAACGACGCTGTTCTTGACGAGAGCAAATGATTCCATGTCTTGAACTTTACGCTGATTGAACTCTTTTATTTCCTCATTAACCTCACGAGATCCTTCATGTGATGCGGATCGACGCCGGGAACGGCTCCCGCTTCGTCGAAGGGCGGGATTTGCCAGGCACGGCGGCCAAGAGCGAGGTAAAGGAACTCCGCGTCAAAGATGCCAAGAGTTTCGTAACCCTGCTGATGCATTCGGGCCTGTAGCCATCGCGCTCGAATCAGCCACCAGGTTTTGAGAAACAGAAGAATTCCCATGGTCCACATCATGATACGTCCGCCATTACCCAGCACTCGATACACCCTGGCACGGAAAGGTGACAGTTTCTCGCGCATGGCGCCTTCAGTGGTCAGAATCATGGTGTTGCCGAATGTCACAGGCGTGGGGTTTTTGCCGTTCGCAAGAATTTCGTCCATGACATCCCGGACCATGGCATCCCGAAGATCAATCGCGGATACTCCGCTGTCCGGACTGGCAGCCCATTGTCTCCACGCGAGCGGGAACCTGTTGAGGTCGCCCGAATATTGAAGCACTCCTTGGATGAAGTCATACACACCAGGCCGAGTCACTATGTAAACGTCGCCGACGTGCACATCCAGCAGGTTCTCCACGTCGCGGTTCCGTTCCGGCAGGCCCGGAATTTCGTCAAGGAGCATGACCATCGGCCAGTCTTTCGGAACATTGTAGATGCGGGTGAGAAAGGCTTTGGCGTGATCTCCCTTGAGAACGAACCATCCGGAGTTTTCTGCGCCAGCCGACCCCAGGTAGCGCCTGCGTCCCGTATCGTAATAGGCAAAATCGGGTGAGAGTGATTTCGGACGAAGAGCAAAATCCCAATTATAATGAGGCCACGGATTGTTTTCGAGAGACTCGCGCTCGGACGAGACAAGCCTCGCACCTTCATCCGTTCGGATCATTATGTGGGAAACGGGCAGTGGGGGAGGATCGGAGCTGAGTACGGGATTTTGAAGGGAATGTCCCCTGTATTCCTTCAGGTTGGGTATGTTGACAGGGCTGAACCAAATGGAAACAGGAGCAGGATGCCAGCTATAGAAGCGAAAGTCGGCGAAAAGCAGTCCAAGATCCGGGCCGAGTTCGATGTACTCATCACCGACACCATACCGTTCTCCCACTATGGCACCCGTTGTTGCATCGCGAATTGAATGAGGACGAATGCGTGAAGCCGCGCCAGGACCGCCCCTGACCAGGAAGACGAAACGAACAACCCGGTTTTTCGCTCCGAAGTCGGACGGCAGACGGAAGAGGTCATCGGGTTCGAGTGAATATTCATCCGCGAAGAAATACTGTTCCGCGGACGGCAGAGGGTTGCCATCGGGGAGAAACACCTTTTCGGGAGGTGGTGCGGCCCTGCCGGTGGATTCGCGTGTGGCAATGGCAATCAGGCGGACTGTCGCCTGTCCGTTGCCTCTGGCCAGATTCGAGATGTTACATGATTCGTTTGCCTTGAAAACGAGCGGCTCGATTTGCTGCAGTTTGTTTATGTCGAAATAGCGGGCGCTCGTGAACGAAGGCATTGAAGCGACGGGTGCGAAGGAAGCGGCGGCTTTTCCTCTCCGTGACCAGGTTTCCAGACCGGTTGCCTCCCACGCTTCGATGCGTACTTTCAGTTCTTCAGGTGGGGGACGACGCCATGGCGAAACAAACAAGGGATCGCGCACGCGGGTGGGACTGATGAAGAGTCTCCCTTCGTTCAGGGCGCGAAGAATCTCCGGCACGAGAATCGTCAACAATGCAAAGAGGAGAACCGCTCCTGCCGCCCACAACGGGCTTCGGCCAAGAAGGAAGCGCCTCATCGTCGTTGCTCGCGCATTATGCGAATAACACATCCCATTGGATCTTCTTCGAAGCCGGGAAGAACAGCGACCTCCTCATAACGCGGTATGCGCCATGCTCTGGTGCGGAGTGCAAAGAAGAGTGTGGCGCAGTCCTCCGCGGATATCCAATGATGTCCCAGACGTCTCAGTCTTTTATGAAGAGGCAAGCCGAAGAGTCCGATGTAAGCAGCTCTGCATGCAAACCAGAAACAACCAATGGCCGACACTGTAATTGGCACTGCCGGCAAAAACCGAAGACCGGATGTCATGTATTGATAAAAGGTTGGCTCCCTTGGATCAGTTGAGAACAAAACGGAGAAGATTACGATTGCGGTAAAAACCGTTAAATACACGACGGAGAGAAAAAAACACGCGACCAGGAATAGGATGAGTAGCATCTTGAGACTGAAATTGCCTATGGCTATGTCGCTATGGGAACTCATAACAGTCGCGAATACGGATGTTGCCGGCTCATGAGTTTCACGAGATAGCCTGCGGGATCGTGGTCAATTCCGGGAAGGACACCGACTTCCTCCATGCGCGGAATTCGGAAAGCGTCAGGGCCGATCGAGGCTCTCAGGTGAAACGCAATGCGCGGGGTCACCCAGTCGTGGCCTTCCCGCCGCATCTTGCGCCTCAGTGCGAGGCTTGAAATCGCGGTTGGCGTGAGTGAGATGATAATCATACCCAGCACGAGCAGGCATATGACCGCGAGGTAGAAGAGAGGAACCGCTATCATGAACATCAGGTCCTCCATGCTCGTTCCTCAGTCCTCGATCGCCACGCGATACACGGTTCCACTGGCACCATATTGAAAGTCGTACCCGTCGCCGGAGGTGACAAAGAGCCGCTGGTTTTCATCGATGAAGATGTTTTCGCTTTTCATCGAAGGGTTGTTTGTCAGCGCCGCGAAATCCATCCATGGTTTTTCGCGGCCGTCCCGGGCATCGAAGATCCTTTCCGGATCAGGAGCGAAGCGATAGACTCGCGATGGTTTGGCGGAAACGAGATACAGCCGCCCACTGTCGTCAAAAGTCATGTCTGTGACATCCGCGGAGTGTCGTGTCTCCGGATTCCACGGATCGACCCGGGCAACGAGTTCCGCGACGAGTGGTGTGACCACGTGCTCGCCAGTGAGTTTCAGCCGGATAATGTGTCCGCTGGTGCGCGTTGCAACGTAAAGCCAGTCGCCATGGGCTGCCAGGGCACTGTGGCCGCGCAGTTGAATGTCTCCCGCGTTTGTCGTTCTTATGGCGCCGCTCTGGAGAACCTCGCCCGGCGCCGCTCCGGCGTTCGGATCGTCGACAAGGGCGGACAAATCGTAACGTGCAAGAACGCTGTTGTCCTTCGCAACCGCATACAATGAGTTGCCCACCGGCAGAATATTGTTGGGTCCGTTGAGCCAGCCATGGGGCGGGGGATTGGATGCGGGATCGTGATGAGGATAAACTCCCCCGGCTTCGATGTCATGACGTTCGACTTCATGCCATGACTTCGTGCGCAGGTCGTATCGCAGGATGCCGTCCGTCAGGTTTTTGCTGAAGTTCCGCCCCTTGAAGTCGCCGGGCTTGTCGACTCCGGAAAAGGCACAGATGTAAAAGGATTGTGTGGGTTCGTGAAATCGGAGCACGCAGTAGGGCCTGTCCGTTTCGCGGTCGGTCCACGGCGGTGCCGAATCTCTGTTCCACAGGCGGAAAGGTGGATCAGAGGGCTCGGCGAAGATCTCACCGTCGTTCGCGATCAGGTGACCGACATCACCCGACAGTGGTTCCGCGAGGTCCGGATTGACTGGGAAGAGGTAACCGGCCTTGTCGTCGATGTCGGCCGTGACACCACCCGCCCCTCGCACCCGCCCGCGGCCGAGAACGTAAAGGTGATCTTCAATCATCTCCAGGCCCCGTGGAAAAGGCACAACCGTGGTGACTCTTTCCACAGCGGCAGCGACGTCTCCGGCGATCAGAAGACAAAAGCCGGACGCAATGAGTGGCTGGAATCGAATCATTGTATCCTCCGCCTGTAAAAACCCGCCGAGAGAGCGTCTTGTTGCAAGGCGAACCGGTCTTTCGCGTGCAAAATCACGCGGCACGTGATGAACCGGAGACCGTACGAAAACGAACGGCCGTAGACGCGGGGCTCGACCGCCAGGTACGGAACAGGGGTGGATAATCATCCCAAGTCCAGACGTTTCAGGGAAAACAGAACCGGCTCGAAGGTTGCCTCACTTTTCTCCGTACCGACAAATAACTTCAGAGGGAGTTTATCATGCCTGATCGCAGATTTCGCTCGATTGCCGCCACACTGACGGTTTGCGCCTTCGCCGGGTTGTCCACGGCTCAGACGACGGATCCGGAGGTTCCGCCCGGCTTTGTTTTCTTTGGCCAGCAAGGCGTGGCCGGATATCAGGATTTCGACTCCGCCATCGTCACATCGACCCTGGAGGGCGGGAGCACGGTGGAAGGCTACGTGCTCGAAGGAGAGGATGGCTATACGGCAACTTTGACGCCTTCTCTCACGGCCGATATCCGCGGACGCCTCTCCGGTGCCGTCGATGTCCTTATCGAGGATGGCGATCCCAGCACGGACGATGCATACGAGTTCACCGTGGCCGTCAAGGGCCGGGCGCGTTACTCGGAGCACACACTGATCACAGTTGTCTCGAAGCCTGCTGGTGAGGAGGGCGACGAGGGCGAGTCATCTGAGGAGGGTTCAAAGGGTTCGGATGAACCAACGGAGCCGGACCACATCCGCACCACCTACTACAACAACCACTTTGTTCTCCGCGGCAGTAACGCCAACACGGTGCGTCCTGAGCCGCGCCCCGGACCCGGGAACGATGACGATGAGAAGCTGCCACCGGACAACAGGCCTCCGGGAACTGATTCGCCGGACACGGAGCCGCCGGAGACCGGGCGGGCAAGTCTTCAGCTTCGCGGCAGGGAGCGATTTTCGGAGACAAATCTGCCAGATGACGCCGTGTACGAAGGTGGCTTCCATACCCGCATGCGTCTGGTGGATCCTGAAGGACGCATATTTACCGGAGAGGCTCTTGTTGATAGCATCGGCAAAGTCCACGCACGGTTCCTGACCAGCGAGGACTCCATCAGCGAAGGCAGCGGTGCTGCGGGCATGGTCCGCGGTGATGCGCAGGTGGATACAGCGTTCCGCGATGCGCTGCTTCCCGGTGGCCGCACGATTCTGCTCGCTTCTTTGCCTGATGGAGCTCCCGAGAGTTCAGGCAAGGGTGAGGCATCCGATACTGACGAAACGACGCCGGAAGGCCGATTCTTCATGAACCAGCGCAACAAGGGTCACATTGCCCGCGCCAGCGGCGTCATTGTTCCGCCTGCCGACGATGATTCCACCATTGCTCCGTTGCCACCCATCGAATGGGAGCGCATTCCGCTGCGTGCCATGTTCCGCACGCCGGCGGCTATAACGACCTTCAACGTCGTGATGCCGCCTGAAGGAGAACCGGTGGAAAGAGGAAGCAAACCTTCGTCGCTGAGAGGCGGGAAAAAGGCGAAGTAATGCAGCTTCGTTTTGCTTTTCGCCAGCCAGGGACTTTTCCGGGCGTCCGGTGGATGGACGCCCGGCTTTCTTTATAAGCCACCAATTCAATTTGCCACTGCGCGTTTTGACTCGCTCTGGCACTTCCTGTCCACCTGTCCAAAACGGGTCTTCGGTCGCCGATTACTTTTCCCGCTGTATGGTGTCGGAGAGTAAAGCGATTCACTGTCAGTACTTGTGTTAGACGGACGCAAGGATTGCTAAAAATTTTACCTGCCGCCTCCTTCCGGCTTGCCGGGGTGGCACCTTCCTTGTAACTGCCCGCCCCGTTGGTGCCGGTGACCGGCCCACCAAGGAGTAAACAAATGAGTACGTACGCAATGTGGAGCAGCATGAACCGCAACTCGACCACCGACAACGCCGAGACGGGACCGAGCACCACGGACAGAGAATTCCTCCGCTATGCAACTCTTGGAGGAGCGACCCCGGGCATGGCGGATGCCATGGGAACGCTCGCTTTGTTTTCATATCTGAGCGGGCTGAAACTTTCGCCGTTCAAATCCCTTGAACGTGCTTTGGCACACCTTGGCCGCTCTGTCAGAACCGCTCTGCGAGGAAAGTCGGAGGCAGGCGAAGCCGCGGAAATGATTCCTGTGGAGCACCTGGAGGAAATCTTTCGAGAGGTGCGCCGTCACCAGTGGCTGGAAGCGGAGAAGGCCGGCAAGAACATCTGGGCGGAGCACAATCCTCACGATCCGGACGCCGTCGCATTTCGGGATTGGGTTGCAAAGCACTATGGGTCGTGGCGGGACTCCCGTCCGGACATGATCACCGCGCGATAACAGACAGAACCATCCAATTCCAATAGCAAGCCCGGCGGTTGATCCCCGCCGGGCTTGTTTCGTGTGCCGTTCAATCCTCCGAGGTCAGTAATACACCGTCACGATAACATCGTCTTTGATTTTCCAGCCAATGTCGGCGGAGTCCGTTGGGTCGATGGCGAGAATGTCCATGTTCGTCATGATCAGATCATTGGTATAGCCGTTGGTAGGTAGAACGCTGAAGTCGTACCACTGCGAATCGTTTTTGTCCGGAATGACGGAAGCTGTTCCGAGACTGAGAATTTCGAACGTGCTGGCGGTCATCCAGTCACCGGAATTGGACCGCAGACGCAGTTGTGGCGAAAGAGGCTTGGAGTTCACCCACTCGTTCGCGCGGCTCATTTTGTAAGAAAAGAAGACTTCCTGGGCGTCCTGGATGCCGGGAATCTCCACCAGACCGGAATACCAGCTTCCGAAGGAGGGAGCAAAACAGCATGATTCATATCCTGAATCGAGATGGGGGAAGATGACGAGGTCACCATCGTCCTCCAGATAGAAATCCGCATCCAGCAGGCCCCAGTTTGCACCAGGTGCGATGGGAACAAACCATTCACGGGGAATGATCCATTGTTCAACCGCACCCGTGCCTTTTCTGCTGTCAGCCGCTTTACCGGCGGCCTTTTGCCACGCATCTTCAGAGAGATCTCGATCACCCAGAAGAATGGCGGTTCGCGGTTTCAGAGTTTCGAGACTTTTTTGATCGACAGGATCGACCCGGGTTCCCTCCACGATTCTGGTGCGCTGCGTGGATTCCGGAGATGTTGTTCCATCCGCGAGGGGAACCGCCGCCAGGCCTGCCGCAACGGCTGTGAGTGCAAATCGCTTGAACATTGTTGGAACCTCCGACCGTGGTGTTGTCCCATAGGACAGTGCAGGGTCCGGCCGGGTTCCCGGATCGGCTATTCGGAGGAATTTGTGTCGCCCATTACCGCACGTACCGTTTCCCAGACGACCTCGGCCTCGAATCCCCGCCGCCCCAGGAAGGCCGCCGCCGCCGCCTGTCGCTTGCGCGGATCCTCCGG
>JANQSL010000017.1 GCA_028284075.1 Candidatus Sumerlaeia bacterium
AAGTAACCTCGCTTCAAGGAGGGCATCGGCCCACGCAACCCTAAAGGTATGGGGCCAAAATGCCGCCACCGGCATCTGTATTCATTTCGGGCACAGTTAGCCAAGGTGATTGACCTCCGGGATGGGTCTCTGGACGGTCTCTCTTCCTGACCTGACCTTGATTGCGAAAAGTCCTGTGCCTTCCATAAATCTTGCCAAGAGACGCTTCGAGATAGATTCCAGCGGTATCCGCAAGGTTTTCGACCTGGCCGCAAACCTGAAGGATCCATGTAACCTGTCGATCGGATTGCCCGATTACGACGTTCCCGAGCCCGTCAAGGAAGCCGCCATCGCCGCTATTCGCGAGGGGCGGAATCGATACACATTGACAGCGGGGGTTCCAAGGCTCCGTGAGACAGTCAGAGCACGATACCATGAACGTGGTCACGAAGTGGAGGATGTGATCATTGCTTCGGGTACGAGCGGCGGATTGTTTCTGTGTTTTCTCGCACTCCTCAACCCCGGCGACGGGTTGATGTTCGCCGATCCCTACTTTGTTATGTACAAACACCTGTGCAAGTTCATCGGTGCGGTGCCCGCCTACATAGACACTTACCCTGACTTTCGACTGCGGCGGGAAGCGCTTGAGCGTGCATGGACGCCGAGTTGCAAGGTGCTCATTATCAATTCTCCCAACAATCCCGCCGGAGTCGTGTACACAGCGGATGAACTGAGAATGGCGGCGGAGTTCGCCGAGGAAAAGGGCCTCGTCGTTGTCACGGATGAGATTTACGAAGACTTTGTTTTCGACGGATCGTTCGATTCGCCGGCGAACTATACCAACCCGGAGCGTACGGTAATCATCTCCGGGCTGTCGAAAAACGTGGCGATGACCGGCTGGCGTATTGGCTGGGTGGCCGGTCCCGCGTTTTTGATTCAGGCACTTTCCGATATTCAGCAGTACTCCTTTGTTTGTGCACCGGCTCCGGCCCAGGCTGCCGCTTTCTCCGGCCTGGAGGTTGATATGACCGAGATTCGACAGCGTTTTACCGAACGGCGCGATTTGATCTACGGTGGATTGAAGGACGCCGGTTACGATGTCGAACATCCAGGCGGTGCCTTCTATATTCTTCCCGCCGCACCTTGCGGTGACGGCGATGCGTTTGTTCGCAGAGCCATCGATCACAATCTCCTTGTGGTGCCGGGCAGCGTATTCAGTGAGCGGAAGACACACTTCCGAATCTCTTTTGCCGCCGGCACGGACCAGCTCCAGCGCGGTATCAGAATCCTGCGCGAACTGAATTCCGGTAGTGTCTAGCGGGAATACCCAATTTCGCTGCGCCGTATTGACCGGTGGCGCACTTGCAATCCTGTTTTTTCTGTTCGCCCATACGTTTCTCAGCCCGCCCGACACCGTGTTCTACTGGTGTTGGGCTGAATCCCTCTTTACCGACCTCGACTTCTACTTCATCGACGAGTTTGCCCGTTGGGACGTTCCCCCGCGCTATTCCTATATCACTCCCACTGGTCGGCTGGCAAACGACTGGCCGCCCGGAACGGGGTTCGTTATCGGACCCCTTGCTTATCTTCCTCCCGTCTTTGCACACGCATGGATGGTGTTTCTGGTTTTCATTTCTGTCGTCTTCTGGATACGTGAAACACAGCTCGCCACTCGTGATCTTTGGATCGTTATAACGGGCCTTGTCGCAGGGACGCCGTTACTTTTTTACCTCCTGTTTGGTCCTTTTTTTTCTCACGTTCCCTCGTTTGCGGCGACCACCGTGTTTCTGACACTATGGGCTCGAAAGAAACTGGCAGACCGCTCCGAACATGACTGGATCGTACTGGGGTTGTTGCTTGGCACAAGTGCCTTGCTGCGACCACAGAATCTCCTGTTGAGCCTTGTGATGCTGGCAGACCTGCAGGACCTGACTCAGAGGCGCTTACAAGATCCCGCATGCAAACTCGTATTGTTTTGTGCAATGGCGTTTCTCGCTTTTGCACCCCAGCTGGTTATCTGGACCGTCCTTTACGGATCGCCTCTGGCACTTCCCAAAGTCGAGGAAATGCACTGGCTTTATCCTTCCTTCGGCAAGGTTCTCTTTTCAGATTTTCACGGAATTCTTCCATGGACTCCTCTGTTTGCACCCGCCGTCGCGGGTTTGTTTATTATGACTCGGCGCAACACCCGTCTCGGTATCGGCCTCCTGCTCGTGTTACTGGTGCAACTTTATATAAACTCGGCAAATGCCGTCTGGTGGTCCGGCGGATCGTTCGGAAATCGTCGGATGCTTGACTCCGCCATTATCTGGGGATGGGGGATGATTGCTTTGCTCAACTGGAAAGAAGCGAGACCATGGCGTGTCTGCATTGCAGTCGTGGTGACTGCCTGCAGCACATGGACCACCCTGTTGGTACTGGCCGAGCGAGTCGGCGAACTTCCGCTTTCACGGTACGTTCCTTTTATTGGAGACAACATCCTCGCGGTAATCTTCTCCACCCTCTCAAACCCGGTGCGTCTCATTAAAGGGCTCGTTCGCTGGACTGACTCGCCCGCATCAACTCTCGCTGTGCGGGTGGCTGCCTCCCTTCTCCTTGCTGCAGGAACAGGCAGCGTTCTGCTTTTTCAGCGGAGACCGCTTTCCATTCCGGTGATGATACCACAGGTCGTATTACCCGGCGCGGCGCTCGTCTTGCTGCTGGTCGTGAGTGTCGGCGTTGTCCGCACCCCTCCCGAAAATGATCCCGGAGTGATTGAAGCGGCTGGAACGGAAGCAGCCGTTCTTTGGGACAACCATATTGAACTGGCTTACTATCACGCTCGCCGTGAAGAACATCAACTTGCGGAAGAGGCGGCGAGACGGGCAATCGGGCTGCGCCCGAACAACACTGCGGGATGGGTTGAACTTGGCCGTGCGCTGTATCTGCAGGAGCGAATGAAGAGCGCGGTTGAAGCCTTCGACAAAGTTCTTGAAACAGATCCCGATCATGCTTTGTCTCGCAGCCTTCGTCAAAGCGCGATCGATTCTGCCCATCCTCCGAGGGAGCATGTTCCATGATCGGAAGACCTGTCCTGATCGCGTTTCTTGTCGCCACGGTTTTCGCCGGATGTTCTCGTCGCGGACTCATTCTGCACGAATCCTCC
>JANQSL010000049.1 GCA_028284075.1 Candidatus Sumerlaeia bacterium
GCCGTCGGGGTCGAACTGTCTGGCAACGGAACACGGGTTACAAAGTTCGTCACGTACTCAACACGCATGTCGTCGGGATTTTCGTCAGGCGCTCCGTACAGGCGCACAATCTGTCCCGAGGCATGAGTGCCGAATTCCGGAGCGTTTGTTCCGTAGTACCAGCCGGAAGTCGCATAATCCTCGCGGACCTGCAACATTGCCTCGCGGATATGGGGGTCCGTTATATTGTGATCCGGTAGATAGTTGCGCGAACCGGGAGTGTAACTGAACAGCTCGTGCCGTCCCACATGATTGAGGGTTTCCAGTTCCGTCCCGTCCTCGTTGATCATCCACGGAAAGAAGTGGTTCAGGCGCAGCCCCTGCTCTCCCGCCGGAAGCCCCGTGTCCCATGTGGGATCGGGTATCGTATCGTCACTGCCATGATAGACACGATGGTCCGGAAATATCTCGTCGCCCGGCTGAACGCCGCGATAGGTGTCGGACTCCTCCGACTCGTAGACGCGCGTTCCATAAGGCTGCGGGTTGCCCGCAATGATGGCGTTGATATCCCCGTCGGTCTGTTGATCGCGCTGCAAATGATCCCAGCGCGTGAAAACGATTCGCCCGAACGAATCGACAATCGGCGTAAAGTTGCCGGATGGTGAATGGTCAAGAATCTCAAGACTGCTGCCATCGGGATTCATGCGCCAGAGACCGGTATTCGTCGGGGTCGACTCATACTCGTCCAGCTGCGGATATAACCGTCTGTCACCGTTTCGCGGACGGTCCGTGGTAAAAAGAATACGGTCATCCGTGCCATAGACTGGAGAGACGTTGTTGTAGTCCTCCGGCTGATTCAACTTCGTAATCACAGCCGTTTCGCCCTGAAGAATACCGGTGATTTCATAGATCTGAAAATAAGCTTCGGCATCACCCTGTACCGAACCGCCAACAGCCATGCTGAAAAGCGCTTTCTCACCGTCCCAGTGAACACAGGGATCGCGAACCGTAATCTCCGTCGCCGCCGTCAAACCGTAGCCCGCATCTTCCGTCAGATTCCTCAGGGTGCTGTCATCGTATCGGATGTAAAGATCGCCACCGCGTGTGGCACTGCGAACGTCGCCGCGATGATTGCCAAAGACCGCAACCGAGTTGGCGAAATCATTGTTATCCGGTGTGTGAGTAACAAAGAGAATGGGTGCCGCATGAACAGTTCCCACACCGTACAGCAAAATACTCAAGGCCAACCCCCTGGAGGGTTGTGACTGAAAAGAAGGCATGATTGATCCGGTAAGGATGTCCGGTCGATGGCTCGGACACGGTTGGTTTCGAGGATATGACCGACTACAGCCGTCTCATCCGCCTCCTCGCAAGAGCCAATTCTTTGTCACGCCCGGCAAATTGCCTGATTGTGGATATTCGGGATACAATTTTGCCGTGGCGGCCCGGGCTTTCCCCTTGTGACTCCCCTGACCACCCGCAAAACAACAAACGTCTCTTCAGAAAGGTACGTATGGATTTCCTGTTTTCCCTCTTTGGATCGACCCAGGGGCTCATCTCGCTGGCTCTCACCGTGGCTGTGATCATCGACTGTATTCGCCGCCAGCGCAGCTGGCTTTGGATCCTGCTCGCCTTCTTCCTTCCGGTCGCCGGTCCGGCAGTTTATTTCTTCTATTTCTACGTGATGGACTCTCAGGCGTGGCGCCGAACGGGAGCCGGCCTCCAGCGCAACCGCCGGCTGAAGGAACTCCACAATCTCTCGAAGATTCAGGACACCGCCGCCCTTCACCTTGAGATGGGAGAGTTATACTACGACAAGGGAGAATACCTCCCTGCGGTGGAAGCCCTCAAACGCGCTCTGGACATCGACGCCGAGCTTGTGCGCGCGCACTACTTCGCCGGACGGGCTCTGCTGCAATTGAAGCGAGCCGATGGCGCCATCGCTCACCTGGAGTACGTTACGGAGGAGGACCCCAGGTATCTGTATGGTGAAGCAATGCTGGCACTTGCACAGGCCTACGAAGCCGCAAATCGCAGGGACGAAGCCTTCCAGGCCTGCGGAAAAGCGGTCGGAATGACAAACATCGCCGAAGCGGTTTACCGGCACGCCATGATGCTCGTGGAGCGTGGAGAAAAGAACGAGGCAAAAACCCAACTCAAACGCCTTGTGCATGAAGCCTCGGCTTTCCCCCACTTCAAGCCGTCACGCGACCGCAAGTGGATTGGAGAGGCGAAGAAAGCACTCAAATCACTCTAACGGGAAATCGCCATGGAATTCACCCAGGAAGAGATCGGCACGGTCTGTGTCCTCACGCCCGTAGACCCTGACACAAAGGGAGGCTGGAGTGTCACACTGAAGGCATTGAGAAACCGCGTGAACGTTCTCACGGAGCGTGGAACACGCAAACTCATTATTGATATGAGTCAGGTGGATTTTCTCGATTCCACGGGAATCGGGACGGTGGTTGGGTGTCTCCAGCGCATGATGTCCGTCAACGGCCTCGTCCTGTTTTGCGGATTCGGCCTCCGTACGGCGGAAACCCTTGGTGTCGTCAATCTTCTGAGTGTCGTTCCGATCCGGGTGGAGCGGCTGGAGGCTCTGGCCGAACTGGAGAAGGCAAGACCGGAAAAGGATGCATGCAAGCGCCTTGCCGCGGGAAACCCCGACATTCAAACGTTACGGGACACCTGGAAAAATCGCTGCGCTGAAGAAAACGCCGAAACAGAGACGGAGGCGTCTCCGCCGTCCTCTGACACAAAAAGTGATGTTCAACCTGAGGTGTTGAACGAGGAGGCAATCAGTACCAGTCTGCCGAAAGACCTCAGCGGAGACTACCGGCTTTGGATTTCAGCACTGGAAACCATGATGCGGGCTCGCAAGGTCTACACGGACGCAGGGTTGAAGTTTGATGCGGACATTTCATTCAAGGAATTCATTGGCCGCCTTGCGGAAGCGCTGATCGACGCCCGCGGCGGCAAATCGTAGAACCGCCGTCAAGCTCCTGGTTTGATCCTGGCATATTGTTTTCGAACCTCGACATCCGCCATGCGTTCCTGAAGAAGCTCCTGCAATTCGGCTGCAAGCTCCAGAATTCTTTCATCCGACGTTTCGAGATTCAAGTGCCTGCGCTTCTCGATCTCGTTCACTTCGTGGTAGTTATTGATGATGGCGCCCACCACAAGGTTCAACATCACAAACGTGCTGATCAACACCCAGCTCACGTGATAGAATGTCACGACCCAGTAGTTTCCCCGATCGACACCGTCGTATCGAACATCAGTCCAGTCCTCCAGTGTCAGAGCTCGAAACAGCGTAAAAGTCGCTTCGTGCAGTGTCGCGAATTCGGGTTGAGTCGAGCCGAAAAACTTCACGCCGATAACGGCATAAATATAGAAAACGATGACCATCAAAACGGCAATCCACGTCATCGACACCATCGATTTTGCCAGAACACGCACGATCAGCCGGAGCTCGGGAACCGCCTTGACGACCCGCAACACACGCAGCACCCGCAAAATACGCAGTGCCGATGACAATGCTCCGACGGCGGGTACAAAGGCCGCGCCAACGACAATAATGTCAAAAAGGTTCCAGGGGTCGGTGAAGTACTCCTTCATCGAACGTGCGTAACGGAGTTTCAGTGCGATTTCCGCCACAAAGATCCAGACGCAAATCCATTCAATGGTCTTGAAGACCGGAAGATGGATGTATGTTTCGATTCCAATCAGGACGGCATTGAAGACAATAACGCCAATGATGAAGTTACTGAAGGTCTTGCCGTAGACGATGTCCCGCATTGGTGGCATCGCGGTGTACCTCTCCCTTGGAAATGTGCCGGGGCGCCGCCATTTCCCGCGCGAGCCCCCCGTGGAAGCGAGCAAAATGCCTGAGATCGTAAAAATCGGACTTGTCGCGGGGGAGCCTGTTCCGCTGATAATCACGTATTGTAAGGAGGAGGATTCTGGAACGGGGAGGAATTCCATCATGAAAAAACTTCATGCAACCCTCAGTGCGGCCGGATTTCTGGGCATGCTGAACGCCACGGCACCCGCCGAGGAGATCACACTGAACAACGGAGCCGTCATCAGTGGCATGATCCTGAGCGAGACGGATGAAATGGTTCGCCTCAACCGGCACGGCCAGGAAATCCAGTTTCGTCGCGAGAACATCGCCACGATCGACCGGTCCTCGTTGACTTACTACGATGAAGAGTTTCAGCAGGCCGCCTCTCACGCTGACGAGGCCCGGCTCAAGCGCCTCTTTAACGCCATGCGTGTCCACAAGAACCAGGGCATACGCGATCACGGCGCCGCCCTTGAGGAACGATACGGCCAGCTGTCCGCGGAGACCGTCTATAAGGGTGAAAATCTCAGCAAACTCTCGCTGCCACAGTTGCGTTCCTTGTTTCGTGAGTCCGCGGACCGCCTGCGCTGGAGCGAAACCATTTTCTACGGCAACGAACTTCTCCGCCGCGGAGAACGCGATGCCACCTTTGAATCCACGCTGTTGGAAGCATTCCGCGCCGCACGTCAGCAGACGCACTTTCTCCTCATGGATGTGTTCCGCCTGCTCGACCAAACAAACATGGAGGACATGCGGGTCAGCCAGGTCTATCAGCTCAGCGCCATTGAGCAACGCATGCTGGAACTCTGGAATCCCGATCGGCCGACTCGCACGGATTCGGAAGTAAACGCACTCATGATCGTGCGCGGGCTGCTGATCAATCTCGACAAAATTGCTCCGGAAAATTCCAGGTATCGCGGCGCCGCGGAAGACACCATCAAGACATTCATTATGGCGGAATCCTGGGACCGCGCCATTGCGGAGATTGAGGACCTCTACACGCTGCTGATCTTTGCCAACGCATCCCGCGCAAGCACCGAACTCACCCCCCTGTTTCGCTATTTTGCGTTGCTGAAGGAACCGGATATTCTCAAGGCCGACACCTCCGACCCTCTGTTGGCCGACAGTGTGCGTGAGGCTCGTGGCGTTTATGTTTACACTGTAAGCGGCATCGTCCCCCTTCCAAAAGAAAAACTCTGGTCCTCTGCACGGGATCTGGCGATCATTGGATCCACCAAGGCTCCAACAGTTTCTGAAATCATCGCCGAAGTCTTCCAGTACACGCCTCAAAGCCGGCATCTCGATCTTTCCATGGCCTACGAGGATCTCCTCGTTCCAGAGGCACTTCGTGGCCTCGACAAGGGCAAGGGCCTCGGCCACGGACTGCGCTACATTGCAACCGCCCGCAGCGGAAACGAGTTTGAGCGCACCAGATCCTGGACAGCCTACGAGGCACTCGCGACGTTCCTCTCACCCTCCGGCGAAGACGGCACGACGCCCATGCCGAGCACATCCGCCATCATGGACGCAATGTTCTCCGTTACGTCAGCTTTCGAACAGGAGAAGATCTGCCTGCTCTACGATAGCCGACTGATCAACGCCGCCCTGAAGGGAACGGATAACGGAGACGGTCTTCGCTGTGCCGTCACACTCGTGGCATCACGCCGGGCGGGAGATACATCAAAGCCTCGCGAAAAATGGAACGCTTTCCGCGCGCTGGCAAGTTTGAACCGCCTCAGTGCCGGCCTCGACCCCACAGCGCCAATGTCCACATCCGACATACTGCAGGCGGCCTTTACCGTCTGCCCGGAGCAGAGCCAGCTCCGCCTTTGCATGCTGTTCGAGGAAAACCTTGCGGAGGCGGCCATGAACCCGCTCGAACATGGATCGTCTTTGCTCAAGAGCATTCGAATGATTGCCCGGCAACGGGCGGATGACCTCACCGATGCGGGAGCATCGTGGAGAGCTTTCAATGCGCTGGCGGCAGTCAGTAACGACTATGCCGCTCTGCCGGGAGCCACGATCGAGCCGCCCGTTGAAGATGTTTTCGCCACTGTGTTTCACGAAGTGCAGGATGAACGCCACGGCGATATTGCGGCGCGATTCGAGGACCGGCTCGTCAACGCTGTCGTAGCCGGGAGCGAACGCGGCCCCGGACTCGACCGGGCTGCCCGGAGCCTTTCTCTTCAGCGGTTGCGCAACCCCGCCGACCCCATCGGCGGTTGGCGGGCATTCGAGTTGATGGCTGTTCTGGAAACCGGCCACAAGGTCTCCTCAAGCCAGGTCATGGATGTAATGGACAGAACCGCGGGTGATTCGGTTTTTCTCCTGGGCAATGCACTCAAGATCGCCGCGTCACGCTACAGCGAGTCGGAACGCGGTTCCAACCTGATCTACAACAATTACAAACGCCAGTGGTCCGAACGGCTGCTGGAGGGCATGACCGCCTGGGTGAACGGAACGGCCAGGCTCCAGGGACTTCCAAAAGAGATCCCCGTGATGCCCGATATCGCTCTCGCGGAAATCCCCGAGCTGAAACAAAAACAACTGCAGGTCAACGAGCACGCCCGACTGCTCCGCGATCTGCAGTCGACGGAAACACGTCTCAAAGAACGCTATCGTTCCGCAGTCGACAACATCAGCGACGGCAGATTGCGAACCATTGCGATGGAGCTGAACGGCCTCTGGGACCGAACTCAGTCTCCGGCGGCCCGTGAGCGCATTCGCACACTGGTGGAAGAAGCCTTCGACCGGCAAACACAGTCCGCTCTCATAGCCAACGGCCTGAAAGTGGCGTATTAATCGCGGTGGATCAGAATTCGTTCGAAGGATGACTGCTCGAGACGATTGACAACAGTATAATACGGTGACTTGTCCGTTGCCTGAATGATGTGATCGATTCCCGGAGCCGTGCCGTCGAGATTCGGGACCAGCACGGGATCTTCAATGGTTCCGACGCTCGCGTGCTTCAGCCACATATTAATGGTCTCTCCGGGGTTGGGAGAGACAACGGCGATCAACTGCCCCAGTTTGTTCTGCCCGCCCGTGGCAACGACGCGATAAACAGTGGCTTTCGTCAGACTTTCCTTCATGAAGCTGTCTCCGTTGCGTGATCGCCGGGACTTCACACCCGGGCGACGCAAAAGGCGCGTGTCTCACGAGAGACGTCAAGCCGGGAATGGTCGGTTTCGTTTGTCCCTGGCCCGCCCGACGCATAGAGTCCGTCTTCAATTCACATCTGAGGGAAACTCGATAATGCGACTTTGTCATTTGAAAACCGTTCTACTGCTGGCCCTGGGAGTCATGGTGACATCAACCACCCTGGCGGCCACGCGTCTCGATCCCATGAACCTGGAGGACCCCCGCGTGAAACCTGGTGTCGAAGTCCTGCTGGAAACCCCTCAACACATGGCCCTTCTGAAGGGTAAGCGCGTTGGTCTGATTACAAACCCCAGCGGTGTGGACAGCCGCATGAACTCAACGATCGACCTCCTTCACGAGGACCCCAACGTCGAACTCGTGGCGCTCTTCGGCCCGGAGCACGGTGTGCGCGGCGAAGCCTATGCCGGACAACACGTTGATGACTATGTGGATGACGAAACGGGTGTCGTGGTACACAGTCTCTATGGTCCCACGCGCCGGCCGAAGCAGGAATGGCTCGAGAACATTGAGGTGATGGTCTACGACATCCAGGATGTCGGGTCCACATCCTACACGTATATCTACACAATGGCTTATGCCATGGAAGCCTGTGCAGCCGCTGATATCCCCTTCGTCGTTCTCGACCGGCCAAACCCCTGTGGTGCGGACTATATTGACGGACCGGTTCTCGACACAACACAGCATTCATCCTTCGTCGGTCTCTATGACATGGCTTACATGTACGGCATGACGCCAGGCGAAACCGCCCTCATCTTCAACAAGGAATTCAACGAGCAGGAATGCGAACTGCACGTTATCCCGATGCAGGGTTACGAGCGCTGGATGCGTCAGTGGGACACCGGCCTGCCCTTTGTCCCCACATCCACGCATATTCCCCACGCATTCCATTCCGTGTACTACAGCCTGACCGGTGTCATCGGCGAACTGCGCAAGGGAGTGAACATAGGCGTCGGCTACACACTTCCCTTCGAGTGCATTGCCGCGCCGTGGATTGACCGTGATGAACTGGTGGCGGCATTGAAGGAAAAAAACCTGCCCGGCGTCATGTTCCGGCCCATTACCTTCACACCCAAGTATGCCAGCTACTCAGGCAAAACATGCCATGGTGTTCACCTTATCATCAGCGATTATCAGAAAATCCGCCCGGTCACCGTGCAAATTCATATCATGGAAGTGCTCCAGCGCCTCTACCCCGACCCCATTGAAACCAAGGACAACGACCAGAATCCCATCAAGGTCAGCATCTTTGACGATCAGGCGGCACGCTCCACCCTGATCGACAAGGTCCTCGCCAATAACCACATTCGCCAGATGATTCTCGAAGGCAAAACGGCAGAGGAAATCATCGCCACGTTTGAACCTCGCCTGAGCCAGTTCCGCGAGCTTCGCGCAAAATACCTGATCTACTGAAACCAAAAAGGCGAAGTTTTATCGCGTTTCATTTCACAACATGTCTTTGAAACGCTCTGCGTCTTGACCGCCTCCGGGGGCATCCCATGACTGGATGGCCTCGGAGGAGATTGGGTTGCGCTGGTTTTTTGCCCTTCTAACCGCCAGTCTTTCGTTTCCGGCATTTGCCGGCAACACTTTCACCGCACCCGAACCGGAAGACCTGATGTTCTATCACGTCTTCCTCGACCGGTTTTCGAACGGCGATCCGTCCAACGATGGTGCCAACCCCCGGACCTCGCCCAATCCGTCGAGCGGCTTTGGGTGGCATGGCGGAGATATTGCAGGAGTCAGAGACAAGCTGCCCTATATCGCGGGTCTTGGTGTCAACGCGATCTGGCTGTCTCCCTTCATCGAAAACGTAAACTCCTATCATGGCTATGCGGCCTGGAACTGGTTCAATGTCGACCCGAACTTCGGCACGATCGACGAATTGCGAACACTGGTGCGGGAAGCCAACGATCTCGGCATTGCCGTCTACTACGACATGGTGGCCGGCCACATGGGAGACATTGTCGACTCCTCCCAGTTCGGATTTCCGAGTTATCTCGCACCGCCTTTCGAGTACACTCTGCGCTGGAGAACCGGGCTTCAGTATCCCGCGCCCTTCAATTCACTGGATTTGTTCCACGCCCACGGTCAGATCGGAAACTTCGTCGCTCCGGAACAGGAACTGGGCGAGTTGTCCGGTCTCGATGACCTGAAGACTGAAACACCGTTTATCCGCCAGCAGATGCAGGACGTCTGGGAATTCTGGATGGAGGAAACCGGCGTTAACGGCTTCCGTATCGACACGATCAAGCATGTCGACCTGGGTTTCTGGGAAGTCTTTCTGCCTGCACTTCAGCAAAAAGCCAATGAACTGGGCCGCGAGAACTATTTCACATTCGGAGAAATTTTTGGCGCCGACGACAACTTCATGCGCGTCTACGTGGGAGAGTTGAACGGCCCTCCCTACAAGCTCGATTCAGCCCTCGACTTTCAGTATTACAACGCATCCCAGGGCGTCTTCGCCCGCGCTGACCGGCCACCAACAGACTGGTCGGGACGGCTTGTGGCCCGTGCTGCGGCACAACCGGGACATCACTTGAAAACACCCAACTTTTTCGACAACCACGACGTGCCACGGTTTCTGAACGTCGCACAGAGCAACCCGGGTTCAGGGCTCGCGGAACGCGTGCGTCGTCTCGAGCTGGCGCTTGTGGCCATCTTCACGGCTCCCGGCCCCCCCATCGTCTACTATGGCACGGAACAGCGTTTCGATGGTGGAAATGATCCACAAAATCGCGAAGACATGTTTGACGGCGAGTTCGAATCAGGACCTTCCGACGGTGACAATTTCAATCCCCTCTCTCCTCAATATCAGCTCATTGTGCGGTTAACGAGTCTGCGGCGGGATCTTGCGTCGCTTCGGCGCGGAACCTTCCAAACGCATTTCGTTTCTTCCGGCGGACCCGGCATATTGGCGTTTTCCCGTGCATTTAATGGTGAACGCGTTCTGGTGATCATCAACACGTCCACTCAATCGCAAACGCTTCCCGCTCTGCAAATCCCCGACCTCGCGGGCACAACGCTCGCCGATGCCTTCGATCCCTTCAACACCGCCATATTCAACAACGCGGGCACGCTGGCATCCCGTACCATTCCCCCACAGGGAGCATCCATCTTCGCTGATCCCGAAGTCATCCCCCCACTTCCCGCCACGGTTGTCTCGCAGTCCCCCGCCAACGGTGAAATCGGCGTTTCCCGTGAGCTTCCTGAGGTCGTCATTCGCTTCTCCGAATCAATGAACCGGGTCACCACGGAATCGTCCTTTAACATCAGTCCCTCCGTGAGCGTGACACCGCTGTGGAGCGAGAACGACGCCGTTCTGACAATGCAGCTTAACGAGTCATTGACTGAACGCACGTTCTACACGGTCACAATCGACACCGGCGCGGAAACAGTGGCTGGCGAACCTCTGTCGGTTGCCGGCGATGCAACATGGATTACGGAACGGAAACCACGTCCTCTGCCTCCGCTGCCCGCTCCTCTGGCCGTCCTGCAACGTCCGGCTTCCCTGACCATCGACGGCAACGATGCAGACTGGGCGATACCCGGCATGCTCGGCATCGATACGGCAAACGTCATCGGAGGAGATCTGTTCGTGTGGAACGACGGCGTTGACGATGATAATGGACCCGGCACCTACACTTATCCCACGAACCAGGTTTTCGCCGAAACCGAAACTGACCTGACCGTTTTCGCGTTCGCCTGGACCGATACGGACCTTCAGTTTCTTATTCGTCCTGTTGGGACAAACCCGGGCGCCAGTTTCTTCACCCCTTACTTCGGCATCGCCATCGACACAGGACCCGGTGGCCGCCGCGAGCTCGGCCACGATCAGTCCAACAATGTAAACGGCGTCGCTGAAACTCTCCTCAGGCCGGACGCCGACGCGAACTACGAACTGATCTTTACCGGACCGCGCGGACTCACGGTCATCGATCCCGTCGGCAACACAATACCGGCCGGTACATTCGCGCACTCACCCTCCACGGGCGTGGTGGAACTCTCAGTTCCCCGCGACGTGCTCGGACTGTCCGGCGATATCGCAGGACAACGACTGAACATCGTAGTCTATTCGGGGCTGGAGGTGTTTGGATCCCTCCGTGAGATTTCACCCTCGAACGGCAATTTTGAAGCGGGAGGCGGCATTGCAGCTGTCACTGATCCTGACATATTCGATCTGGTCGGCACCGATCCGGAAACTCAACGGGAGGACCTTGAAGACTTTGACGACATCTATTCCACGGTTATTGGAGCGAGCTACCTCTCCGTACTCCTCGGCGAACCTGACGATCCGGACCTCTGGCTGCTTCGTTGACCAACATCTCACGGTTGACTTCTCCCTCACCGCCTGAACCCTTCCGACCTGCCAATAACCGCACAGGGAGGCTTCGAGATGGCTGTTACCGATCGAAATGCAATTCCGCTCAACCCCGCCAGACCAACAAAAATGATCCAGACCGTTGACGAAACGGGAAAGGATATTCGCAAGCGAATCGATGGCCTGGTGATTCGTCCCCTTGTAACACACCCGGATTCCCGCGGCACTCTGACCGAATTGTACGACCTTCGCTGGGAGTACCACCCTGAGCCGCTTGTGTACAGCTACTTCGTCATGATCCGCCCGGGTCAGGTAAAGGGCTGGGTCCGCCATGCTCACCAGGATGACCGCCTCGCATTCATCCTCGGAAGCACGCAGGTGGTATTTTACGATGGCCGGGAAGACTCACCGACTCACGGCATGATTAATGAATTCTGTTTTGGTACCGTCAAACGCGCACTGGTCACAATTCCGATTGGTGTGTGGCATGCCTTGCGAAATGTCGATACACAGGATTCGTACTTCGTCAATTATCCCACCCGTCCGTACATTCACGACAACCCCGACAAGGAACTTCTGCCGCTCGACAACGACATTATTCCCTACCAATTCAAGTAATCAGGCATGCCTCGAATTACGGTCACGATACCGACCTATAACTACAGTGCCGTCCTCCGCTACTCCATCGCGAGCGTGCTCCGCCAGACGATGGAAGACTTCGAGCTGCTGGTTGTCGGTGATGGATGCACCGACGACAGTGAGGAGGTCGTTCGCTCTTTCAACGACTCGCGGGTTCAGTGGATCAATCTTCCGGAAAACTGCGGTGAGCAAACCGGCCCCAACAACGAAGGCATCAAAAAAGCTTCAGCTCCTGTCGTCATGCACGTGGGACACGACGATCTGCTCATGCCTTATACTCTTGAAGTCATGACAAATGCTGTGGAAGCCGGGGCGGACCTTGCTCATGGTATTATTTCCTCGCAGACTCTGGAGGGAACTTCCTTTTTCGCAAACGAAACGCTGGGTGACTATCTCGGCGGAGGAATGAGCCCCACTGCAGTTGCCTACCGGACCGAGGCCACACAAAAAATCGGGCTTTGGAAAATGTCTCGGGATATTCCTGAGGGTCGCGTCAACCCGGACACCGACTTCTTTCGGCGTTTGAAAGCCGTCGGCTGTCGATTCGAGTTCGTGCCCCGTGTCGTTGCCATCAAGTTCTCCGCCGCGAAACGCCCCAACTGTTACGTTGAGAAACCCAGCCATGAACAGAAAGCCTTTCTCGAACGCATCAGCAGCGAACCCGACTTCGAGCCCCGGGAAATGTTTCGCCTCATGCAACATTTGGAAGAGCAGGGCCGTCGTGGTCGTGTCTACGGCATTGCCGGGCACGGCAAAGCCGCACTTCGGGCTGCATGGAAAAAAGTGAGCAGGACCGTTGGCACCAGGGAGAAGGCACCGCCAGGAACCCGTCTTGACGAGCGCAAACGAATTCGCGGGGTGCCGGTCAAACCCCGCGAATCGTAATCAATGGCCGCCCGAGTGCATGGACATCCAGGTAACAATCAGACCCAGTGTCGCTATTCCCGCCAGGACAATCCCGGCAAAGAATGCACCCATCATGGTTTTCTGAGCGTTTGCCACGCGATGCTGAATCTGATCGCGAACCTGATTCTTGTGCGCTTCGTTGTCGGTCTCAAGATGCATGGTTGTAAGCCTCCCTGCTCAGGGCAAGTGACCGCAAGTTAGCGGGCCTTTCGCGCGGACGCAGCCGTTTTCTTCTTCGCGGTCCCCTTTTTCGCAGCTGTCTTCTTTGCACCAGTCCGGACAGATTTCTTGGCCGCTGCCTTCTTCGCGCTCTTTTTGGAAGCCTTTTTTGCCGCCGACTTCTTCACCGTAGCCTTCTTCGCGGCCTTCTTGACAGCTTTCTTCACGGATTTTTTGACGGCTGCCTTTTTCGCGCTCTTCCTGGAAACCTTCTTCGTGGCGGTTTTCTTCACTGCCGCCTTCTTTGTGGAGGCTTTCCTTGAAGCCTTCGCTTCCGGCTTCTCAGGCTCGGGCATGTCCACCACCGGCTCATCCTCCTCCACCGGAGGCTGGGACTTTCCGGCTCCCCAGACTGCAATCACTCTCAACTGATGCGAACGCGGCACTGCCGGTTCCGGACTCTCCTCCGTCACCGGCTTTGCAGGCTCCGGTTTCGTCGGCTTCGGCTGAGGAGCCTCTCCCCAGCCCGTCAGAACCTGCACACTGCGGCTCTTCTGCGTAATGGGCCGAACTGGCACGCCTTGCATGGGATCCGCCAATTCCCGCAGCTTGCCGTACTTTGACACAACAGCCAGATCGCTTTGCGGTTCAGACTCCTTCGGTTTCCGCCTCGCGGGCTGTCGCTTCGCGGGGGTTCTCTCCGGCTTCTCTTTTTTCTCCGAAACTGAGCCGTTCGAACTCTCCGCGGCGGCCTCTCTGACAGGCTGATCATCTGCTTTCTCACCACTGCGGCGGCCTCGGCCGCCACGACGTCCCCGGCGACGGCGACGCTGGCCATCTTCTCCATCCGGCCCGTCGTCGTTCCCATCAACCGACGCGGACGAGGCGGCAGCCGGTTGCTCCTGCGCTTCCTCTTCCTCCGCAAGATCCTCGTATCGAAGCGGTTCGGCAAAAACATCTTCCTGAGTGATACGCTTCGCGTGCAGACGCGGTGCGCCTTTGCGCGGGCCTTCGACACCTGCAAGAGTGTAGTCGTCGCGGTGAAACTCCTCATTCCCTCTTACGACGATCTCGATATCGTGTTCCTCCTGGAACTTGTCGAGATATCGCGCGAACTCACCTTCGAGGAAACCCGCCACATCCTGCTGACAGACAACCAACACCGCCGAATACTTCTTCTGCGTATCCATCAACGTCAGCAGGTCATTCTTCATCCGGCGCCAGACCTCCTCCATCTTCAGCACATAGCCTTCGCCGGAGCAGTACGGACAGTCGTCAAACAGTTGATTCTTCAGTGACTGATACTTGCGCTTGCGTGTCAGCGTCAGCAGCCCGCTGTCGCCGATGCGGGCGATGGTGGACTTCGCCCGATCATGACGCATCGCGTGCTTGAACTCATCGCTGACGCGGTTGCGGTTGTCCTGGGAGAGCATATCGATAAAGTCGACAACGATGATACCCCCGAGATCCCGCACGCGAATCTGCTCCGCGATCGCCGCACAGGCCTCCATATTGATCTTCAGAGACGTTTTTTCCTGATCGCGCGAACCCGTGAAACGCCCTGTGTTCACATCGATTGCAACAAGCGCCTCCGTCTCCTCCACGTAGATATACCCACCGGACTTCAGCCAGACCTTTCGATCCAGCCCTTTCCGAAGCTGCGGCTCGACATTGTGCCGATCGAACACCGGTTCCTTGTCATCGTACTCCGTCACGCACTCCACAAGGTCCGGCATGTGCGTCTGCAGAGCCGTTCGCAACTCCTCGGCGATGTTGTGGTCGTCGACAACCACCTCGCTGATCCGCGAGGAGAACGCGTCGCGCACAAGGCGATCAACGATGTCGTGGTCCGTATGCACAAGACCCGGCCCCTTCAACGAGCGGAACCGCTCGACCATCTCCTCCCAGTGACCCACCAGGCGCTTGCTGTCGTTGACAATCTGCTTGTCTTCCGCTTCCAGCCCGGCGGTACGCACAATGAACGAATAATGATCCGTTTTGATCTTCTTCAGCAGATCGCGCAGTTTCGACCGCTCCTCGCCAAACTGAACACGGCGCGACACGCCACCATCCTGACTCGGAAACGGCAACAGCACCAGATAGCGGCCGGGGATCGCCATGTTGGCGGTCACTCTCGGCGCCTTGTCGCCAATACCGTCCTTCACAACCTGCACGATGATCGTGTCTCCCGCCTTCAGCGGAGCCTCGACCTGACCCGCTCGCGGATCCGGACGGTCGCGCCGTCCCTTCTTTACGATGCGCCCCGGAATGACCTTCTTCGCGGCATCCTTCAGCGCCTTGTTCAGATTCTTCTCCAGCATGACGAGCGATTCGCTGCGCACATCCATGAAGTGCAAAAACACATTGCGAGGCAGACCCACATCGATGAACGCCGCCTGCAGACCAGGCACAACGTCCTTCACCACTCCGCGATAAATGTTTCCGACGAGACTTTTGTTATCGAGGTGCTCGCGATGAAACTCGACGAGCCGGCCTTCTTCAAGAAAAGCGACACGAATGTCCGTGTCGCCCGCGTTGATCACGACGCGATGTTTCATAAGCCCTGGTTGATATCCTTTGGCTGGCGAACGCGCTGCCACAAACTCGTCCCGCGTCTCGGGACGGCCGGCGCGACCGTTCGCAAAGAGTGATGTGGAATTCCGGAGTCATCCGATTCGAGCGAAACAACCCTCTGCCGACTCCCGCGGCGCCCTTTCCGCGGCGCTGCCTGGCGGGAGGCACAGGCGAGAAATCCTCTTCTTCGAAAATCCTTGAATGAGGCCCGAAACCTTCGGTTACCCATTCCACGGTCCGGATCGTCCCGGTCCCGCCGCGACCGATGCAACGGAAATGCGAAGGCTTTCGATCCCCCAAACATGAGGATTCCGTCAGATATGCCTCCGTTATCCGCCGTTCCACCTTGCCACAGTCCCCGCCGAACGGCTTCAAGGGCCGCAACCCCCGAACATTGGACAGCCCCATGGCGAGGAAACTCATCGACGGTGTAAAAGCACGCAAACTCACGGTCCATTGCGACGAGCGGGGCCGCCTGATGGAAATGCTCCGTCGCGACGACCCCGAGATGGACGTCACCTTCGGCCAGGTCTATCTGACAACAGCCTACCCCGGCGTCACCAAAGCCTGGCACTACCACAAACTCCAGACCGACCACTTCATCTGCACCCGTGGCATGATGAAAGTTGTTCTTTATGACGCACGGGAGAACTCCCCCACCAAAGGCGAAATCAACGAATTCTTCATCGGCGATCACAACCCGATGATTGTCGAAATTCCGCCACTCGTTTATCACGGATTCAAATGCGTCAGCGACTTCGAAGCCACCGTCGTCAACATCACCACCAACACCTACAACTACGACAATCCCGACGAGTATCGTGTCGATCCTCACAACGGCGAAATTCCCTACGACTGGAACCGCAGGGACGGGTAAGTTTTTCCAACTCCTCAACTGATTGTTCGTTCCGGGCGTCTTCAAGACAGTTGAGGTAAAACCCAATGACTGTCCTGTCACTCCTCGCCTGTGAACCCGTACCGGTCATCTGGGCCGCTCTCGCCGGACCGGGCCTTACCCTTTCGTGGGCATGGAAAGGTCTTGCCGCACTGGCATGTGTCGTCATCATCAAAAGCCTTGTATTCGCCGGCTATGCGCGCATGGGATGGATTCGCGGCTTTGCCATGATGATCCTTGGCAACGTCGTCTCCACAATTCCCGGTCTTGTTATTGGTGTTCTCATGGGTGCCGGTCCCTTGTCCGCACTCCTTGTCGGACTGGCCCTGCTCTACGGCACATCCCTGCTTGCCGGACGCGCCTTTGATAAGGGATTTCGCAAGACATCGTGGTCATGGCTGACCGCGTCCCGATTTGCCAGCCTCAGTACACTCTTCGGACTGGGCTCCGGAATCCTGCTGATTCTCATCACCAAAGGAACCCTCGCCAACCTGCCTCCCCTCCTTTTTCTTTCACTTAAAGCCCTCGCCTTCTTCTTCCTGATGCTCTGTTCGATTGGCATCACCATTGGTTTCGAGGCCGGCGCGGTTCTCTTTCTGGCCGGTCACCGAACAGTGAAACCCCAACATGTTCTTTCCGCCGCCGTGCGAGCCAATCTCGTCGTCTTCTTTGCAGCCTTCCTGCTGGCAGCCCTCGCCGCCCTTCCCATCCGCATGCGGCGCTCCGACTTTCTCTGGCCTTACCCTCTCTAACCGGCACCATTCCTGCCTCCCTCTCCGCAACACCTCCGGAGGCATTCCCGTGTCCGACGTCGTTCATCGATTCAAGCGCATCTACAACCAGCTCGACGCAAACAGCATCGACCTCGTTGAGGAGCTCTACACACCCGGAATTCATTTCACCGATCCCGTCCGCGATGTGCACGGCATCGAGGAACTCAGGAGCTACTTTGCCGATCTTTACGGAGGCGTGGCCCGCTGCCGGTTCAAGTTCACCGGCGACGTTGTGACCGGCAACAGCGCATCCATCCAGTGGATCATGGTCATGCGCCACAAACGCTTCAGACCGAAAGATATTGTCAGACTCCCTGGCGTTTCCATCATCGAATTCGGCGACAGGATTCATCGCCACCGCGACTACTTTGACCTCGGTGAACTGATCTACGAACGCGTGCCGGTTCTTGGGTCGGTTATCAGGGGGATTAAGGCACGGATGTAAAACTTCGCCTTGCCTCAAAAAAAGCCGACGCGAATGCGTTTGCAAAATTAGGCGAGGAGGAACTGCAATGCCGAACTGGAAAAAGCTTGTGGAGTCCCACCACGAAACCAGTAGTGAAGACTACCAACTCGTAACTCGTCAAGGTGCCACCGCCGCTGATATTGAAACAACAGCAAGGAAACTCGGTATTGATTTTCCTCGGGAATTTCGCAGTCTCTATTCAGTCTTCAATGGTGTTGGCTTGTGCTCTCCGGATCGTCCCGAAGAAATCGAGTGGACGTTTCAACCATTGGAAAACCTGCCCGGCTTCGCGGAAGTCGCACGAGCGTGGTTTGCAAAAACCCATCCTGAAGTCGCCAAAAGATTTTTCCCATTTATCGACTGGGGGGATGGAGACTCAATGGGGTATCTGACCAATAACAAAGGCAAGGTCATGAAGGGAATACGCTGGTTTCAACACGAAAGCTATGAATGGGACGAAGACCAGGATCCCGACGAGTTTCTCGAATTAACAAACCACTCCATCCAGAGCTACCTTAGGAAGTAACGGACCCCAGGGGTCAAACTCCCGGACAACCGAAAAAGCCCCTACTTTCTCTTGTATCCGAACTCCCGCAACCGTGCATCGTTCTTTCGCCAGTTCTTTGTCACCTTGACGTGCAGTTCCAGGAACACCGGTGTGTCGCAGAGTTTTTCAATATCGGCACGCGCGGCTTGACTGATGCGCTTCAGCATCGCGCCGCCCTTGCCAATAACAACTCCCTTTTGCGAATCACGTTCGATATGAATCGACGCCGCCACATACCATTTTCCGCGTTTGCGTTCCTTGAAATCGTCGATCTCAACGGCGGTTGAGTACGGAACCTCCTGGTGCGTGAAGTGAAACACCTTTTCGCGAATAATTTCCGCTGCAAGAAAACGCAAATCACGATCCGTCAGGTCGTCCGGATCGTAGAGTGGAGGCCCTTCCGGCATAAAATCACGAATCGTTTCCACCAGCTCGGACAGCCCCCTCGCCTCGATGGATGATACGGCGCGGACTCCCGCGTAACGGGACAAATCGATGTCATGGTTCCTCGCGAACGCTTCCACGGAGAAACCGGCGGGTGCCGCATCGACCTTGCTCGCGACAAAAATCACGGGAGTCGTGAGAACATTCAGAACATCCCGTGCATCCTCGCCAACCGGATCAGCCATCGTCACATCAACAAGATGAACGACACAGTCAACGCCCTCCAGTCCGTCCACCACGTTCTGCCGCAGTGCCTCATTCAACTTGTCCGTCGCATCCACAAGTCCCGGAAGGTCGACAAGAACGATCTGAAAATCCTCGCCACTGAGAATCGCGTTGATGCGATCCCGTGTCGTCTGTGGCAGCCCGCTGACCGCAGCGATCTTCTCACCGATCAACGCATTCACAAGCGTCGACTTGCCTGCGTTGGGAAGTCCTAGAATCGAAACGAATCCCGTTCGATAGTCACTCACTCGAGACTCCTGGTCGGCTGACAGAACACAATCAGCTCGCGGTGAATCGGAAACAACCTCGATCAATCATGGCATCAACCGCCTCGTTTCCGTGGCTTCGGCTTCTTTCCTGCGCGCTGAACCGCAACCGCGTGCCGTGCCCAGTCCTTCAGCTTGTCCGCGTTCTCCAGCACATCCACCGGAACTTCATAATACGACTTGAGTGTCATCTTCTCAGTCGGCCGGAACGGTTCCATGCCCGCGTTTTCGTAAATGACCTTCGACTCTTCATCCACTTTGAAGTAAAGCCGCCCCTGATTGACGATTGCGAAGAAGATCTCATCACAATAGAGACCGTACGCTCCGAACATGCTTCCCCCCTGCACATCCCCCATGTCCTCCAGCTGATCGTGCACAAACTGTCGAAATGATTCGTCCGCTGGCCGCTTTTTCGTCATATTGACAACTCAATGGATGGCCTGGACATATCCGCACACAACTTCAACAACCGGTCCTGTTCCCTCCACATTCGCGCCTTGTCCCGCTTCGTCCCGTGATCCCGGCCCAGCAGATGCAGCAGACCGTGAACCAGCAGCAACGCCACTTCGTTTGCGAAAGCGTCCTTCTTTCCCGGTGTCTTCACGTTGTGTTTCAACGTATATTCCAGTGCGATGGCAAGGTCACCCAGGTAGGGGCTGTCACTGTTTTCCAGCTCACCCGGATCGTTGGTAGCCGGAAAACTCAGAACATCCGTTGGCGCATCGACCTCGCGGAACTCGCGATTGAGCTTTTGCATCTCCCTGTCGCTGCAAAATAAAACGCTGACTTCGCCGTATTCGAATCCGAGATCTTCCATTGCCGCTTCAAGCACACTGGACGTGTAGCGCAACAAATCGCTTCGTCCCTTGCGAACGCCACTCCCGCGAAAAACAACATTAACGCAGCAGGTCATTGAGAGCCTCTCCGATACGGGCTATCATTCCCGCATCCCGCTCCGGATCGAACGCGTGCTGTGGTTCATCGACGGGACTGAACAGCGGTGGCTTTGTGCGCAATTCCTCCGGCTCATCGTCGCGCCGCGGAAACACATGAGCGTGCAGCGCCGGTTCGAGATTTCCCAGCATCTCGTAGTTGATGCGAACCGCACCCGTAACATGTAAAACGGCATCACCAAGCAGCGCCATTTCCTCAAGGAAAGTCTTCCGTGCCGCTGTGTTCATTGCATTCAGGTGCGGCACCACCGGGTCCGGCAACAGGAGCGAATAACCTGGAAAATACTGATGATCGCCGAGAACCGCCCAGCCGCTCGACAACCGGCGAATCACCTGAGGGTTGTTGCCGCTGCGAGCCGCCTCGACTTTGCGGTGAATGATTGTTTTCAAAAAACCGTTTCCGTTTCGGGACCCAAGTCTCAAGCGCCTCTGGGATCGAACTCGGACGCCTTCTGAAGTTCTTCAAAAAGCTCCCGTTCCCTCTCCGACAGATCCTTTGGAACCTCGATCATCACCTGAACAAACAGGTCTCCGCGCTCACCGCTGCCCGTCGGCAGCCCCTGGCCTCGCAACCGCAGGCGGCGGCCCGACGAACTGCCCGCCGGAATCGTCAGATTGATGCGTCCGTCCGGCGTATCCACAGGCACCTTCGTGCCGAGAGCCGCCTCCCAGGGAGCCACTCGGGCATGAACGACGATGTTTCCGTCCTCCAGGCTGTAGCGGCTGTCCCTGGCATAGCGAACCCGCAGGAAAAGATCCCCGCCATTTTGTCCCTGGCCCGAAAGCCGAATGCGTTTCCCCTCCGCAATCCCCTTCGGAACACGAATGTCGAAACTCCGATCACCCTCGCCAGGCACCGAAACGCGAACATTGAGAGAGCCCCCCTTGAGAACCGTTCCCAACGGCACCTCCACCGTTGACTCAACATCGCCGGCGAACGCTCCCGGCCCTGCCTCAAAGCCACCAAAGCCCTGGCCGCCGGAAAAGCCGCCGGGCGAGACACGAACGCGCCGCCCGCCACCTCCCTGGCCTCCCGCGCCCATGCCTCCCATCCCGAAAATTGCCTCAAAGAAATCAGAAAAACCTGACGCCCCTCCCCCACTGAATCCGTCGGCTCCGCCAAAGTTGAAGGAAAACCCTTCGAACCCGGGAGGCGGCCGGAAGTCCTGGCCCTGTTTCCAGTTTGCTCCGAGCTGATCGTACCGCCGCCGCTTCTCCTTGTCCTTCAGGACCTCGTACGCCTCGTTGACCTCCTTGAATCTCTCCTCCGCCTTGGGGTCGTCCTTGTTCACATCCGGGTGGAACTTGCGCGCGAGAGTCCGGTAGGCCTTGCGAATCTGCTCGGCCGTCGCATCCCGGCTCACACCGAGAATCTCGTAGTAGTCTCTGAACTTCACACTCAAGGGGGCGCATTCCTCCCGGGCGGATTTGTTCGAGGCACTGAAAATGCAAGAAGGCTGCCCAAGGCGGATGAAACCTTATTCATTGAAGATACAGACTTTATGACTCCCAACAACCCCAAAAACGTTTCCTTTCGACTCACTCGAGAGATAGTGTATACGACATGGATCAAAAAAGGGCTTACAGGCCTTTTCCTCCTCGTCTTCCGGTTCTCTCCTGCCGAACCCAAAGCACCATACGACCTTCCCGATCTTCTTTCCATAGCCGAGGAGCAAAGTCCGGCGATCATTCAGGCCCGCGAGGCCTTGCAGGCCGCCGAGGGCCGAACTGACCAGGCTCGGCTTTACCCCAACCCTGTCGTGGAAGCCGGAACCGACTCTCTCGGGACATCGGATCGCGGCCGTACCACAGGCTTCGTGGGTCAGCCCCTCATTGTGGGTGGACGCCGAAGGGCGGATGTTCGGCTCAACCTGACTGGGCGGGAAGCCGCCAGGCAGGAGTTGCAACAGACCCATAGAAACATATATCGTCAAGTTACAATTCTTTACGCAGAGAATCTCTTCCATCGGGATAACATTGGCCTCTCGTGGAAAATCGCGGAAGACGCCGAGCAGGTCCATGCGATAGCGCAAACCCTTGTGGAGCAAGGATCAGCGCCCCTGTCCAGCCTCCAGAGGACTGCCGCCGCCACAGAGGAAGCCTATCTTGACGTGACCCGCCATATTGCCGAACTGACGTTTGCTGCACAGCGCCTGAGTGTTCTGCTGGGGGGATTCGAATTCCATACTGATGAACTTGAAGGCGAATTGCTGCAATCCCGGGTAAACGCCGAAATGCGCGATGCACGAAGGCGATTGTTGGAGGAGCACCCGGAACTCCTGGCGGTGGCGGAACGGGTCAGAGAATCAGAACAGCGCCGCGTCCATGCGACGCGGGAAGCCATTCCCGACGTGACAATCCGCGGCGGCGGCGGTGTCGATCACGCCACAGAGGAGGGCTTTCTGATGATCGGTCTGAGCGTTCCCATCCCACTCTGGGACAGAAACCAGGGCCGGATTCGCGAACTGGAGGCGGAAACCCGCCGACTGGCCGAAGCTCGAGACGACACGGAGCGCTCGCTGGAAAACGACCTGGTGGAATTGCAGCAGCGCATCAATGAGCTCGACACCTTTGTGGAAGGGTACAGAGAGGTGATCGTGCCTCCTCTGGAGGAGGCTTACAAGGCCGTGCGAGAGGACTATGCCGCTGGCCGGACCACTATTCACGACGTGCTCTCAAGCCAGGGGGAGTACTTCCGGGCGCGCCGTCAGCTCCTTGAAAACCGTTGGTTCCTCAGCGAAGCGCACGCGAGACTTCGCTACTACCTGCCGGAGGGCAGACCGGATATTTTCGCCGCCCGGGTGCAGTAGCGGACCCATTCGATTGGCCGCTTGACCGAGAGCCCTGGGTGGCCTTGTCTTTGCAGTATCGGATTCCGCCCCGTTGGCCGGGGAGATAACACGGAAGGGAATAGTCAGTATGTCAGTTTGGAAAAAGGCCCCAAAGTCGGACCGGATCCTCTTCATGGGCTCCGTCGGACTCCTTGTCCTGACGCTCATGATGCTCGGCCTCCGGGACCATCGGGCACACGCCGCCGGCGAGGATGAGGAATTCTATCGCTTCGTCGATGTCGCGGCGGAGGTTTATAGCGAGATTCGCACAAAATACGTCGATGAAGTCGAATCGCGAATGGTCCTCGAAGGAGCCCTTCACGGAATGTTCCGGGCTCTGGATGAGCACAGCCAGTTCATGAATCCCGATATGCTCAAGTCGCTCGAGCGCGACACAAGCGGCGAGTTCAGCGGTATCGGCATCCACATCACAAAGCGCCAGGGCCTGCTCACGGTCATCGCGCCCATCCCCGGCTCGCCGGCTGCGGAACAGGGTCTCCAGCCCTGGGATCGCATCATCGAGATCGAAGGTGAAACCACCGAGGGTCTGGAATTGCAGGATGCGGTCGAACGTTTGACGGGGCCTGCCGGAACCCAGGTGACTTTCAAGGTATATCGCCAGGGTGAATCAGAGCCTCTTGAATTCACGGTAACGCGCGCGAACGTGGAGATTCGCAGTGTGTTCAATCAGATCCTGGACGACGGAATCGGTTATGTTCGTCTTTCGCGGTTTAGTGAGAACACGTCCCGTGATGTCCGCCGCGCGATCCTCGAAATGAAGGACGAGGGCATGGAGTCACTCATCATCGACCTGCGGCATAACACGGGCGGACTGTTGCGGGAGGCCATCGATACCGTCGACCTGTTTGTTGGCAAGGGAGAGGTCGTTGTCTCCACGAAGGGCCGCCTGCGGAGTCAGAACCGTGAGTATCGCGCGTCCGCCGAACCGCTCGTCGAGGATCTTCCCATCTTCGTTCTCGTGAACGAGGGAAGTGCTTCCGCCAGTGAAATCGTTGCCGGAGCAATTCAGGACCATGGCCTTGGAGTGATCATCGGCCCCGCCGGCAAGAATACCTTCGGCAAGGGTTCCGTTCAAACCATCGGCGAGCTTGTCCACACAATGACAGATGATGATGACGGAAACCCCATGCATTCCGCACTGCGGCTCACCACCGCACGTTACTACACCCCCTCCGGGCGCACCATCCACCACGTCGGTGTGACTCCCGACATCGGTGTCGCTCTCACAAAGAAGCACGAGATGGAGCTTCTTCGCCACGGGCTTCTGGGTGACGTGAATACCGGCGAGGACTACAAGCTGCCGGACGAAATGTTCGAGGAAAACGAAGACGGCGAGGAGAACGGCGTGAACGAAGGCGAAACGACTCTGCAACGCTCGACGGAAAGCGCTGATGAAGAGGCTGCCGGGGAAAGCTCCCGGTCCGGAGAGACCACGGATGGGGAGTTCTACGAAATCGAAGTCCCCGAGCTTCTTGAAGAGGACGATTTCGTCGATGTGATGCTCCAGGAAGCAATGAAGCAGATGAAGATCTACATGATTCTTCGCGACAAGGAAAAGAAGGGTGAGGTTCCGGCAATCGCGGCCTTCAAGGAAGGGCAGCAGGTCAGTTCCGCGGACTGACCGGAAACTTCAAAGCGCACTGATGAAAACGGGGCCGCCTTGCGCGGCCTCTTTCTTTTGTACAACCCTGATGACTTATGGCGTGCCTTGACCGGGACCTCACACCGGGGCTTCCCTGATGTGGTTTCAAAACCTGCCGGAAACGAAGAGCGCCTGGATTTCGAAACAGGCCTTAATCAAGGCTCCTGAATTTTCTCGTCGTCTTTGTCTTTATCTTCAGACCCGTTGCCAGAAGCGTATACGTCTGCATGAAGTCGGTCCGCCCACCCTGGACCTCACTGAATTCGTAACGCGCCCACTCCGGAACTCCCGGCAATGGAATGTTGCGCCCGACAGACATCGCCATGGCCTTGTTGGTGTTGAGCTTCGCGAAACCCTTTTCCGGCTCATGTGTTGCATCCATCGGCCACCAGGATCCGTCCGGCATCATGACTTCCGCCCATGCATGAGAACCAACCGTATGGGTACCATCCGGCTTTGCATCCAGGGCAACAAGTCCTCCGACGAAACGTGCGGGAATTCCATCGGCACGGCAGAGTGCCACGAACAAGTCGGCATACTGACCGCAATCCCCCGTGCCCGTCGCGAGCGCCGACAAACATCCGCGCTCCGGCGGTGGATAGACGTACGTCATGTGATTGCGAACCCATTTGAAAATTGAGTCGGCACGCTCAATGGGATGAACGGCGGACAGGCCTCGCGCTTCCGCCGCGGCCACACGAATTTCGTTTGTGAGTTCCACGTACGGCTCTGACTTCGTGTAAAACAAATACACCGGATCGAGTGTATCGTACTCGATCGGCACCGTGGCCGCATCAAACACCGGAAGATAGGTGTGCAAAGACCCCTCATAGGTTCGTGCCATCGTAAAGGACTCACCGTTCGCAACCCGTTCGCTGAAGTCCCAGTGGAAAACCTCATTGTTGTTTTCCGGCTCGAAAACCCGGCGGGTCGGCGGCTCCTCTACACCTGTCAGACGAATCCCCTGCTGGCCGAAATGATTCCGCATGTTGGAGGACCACACCATCAGCGTCGGCGGAGTATGCAGTGGAATGCCAAGACGTTCGTTTTCCGCCCGCAGCTCCTCGCCTTCAAGCACCTCTTCCACCGTGACCTTCACGACGATGTCGAACGTGAAGGGCCGCTCGTCCTCCAGAGCATCGGCATGAGGCGATGCCACGACGCGCGATGGCATGGGATGATCGGGAAAGGTTCGCGGAGTTCTGCCACAGGCAGTCGCCAAAGCCACTCCAATGAAGATCAAAGAGGTTCGTTTCAGAGCGTTCACTGTTGCCAACCTGTCCGGTGAGAGTCTTGCATCCCGATCAGGCTCTACGAATTCTCCGGCGAAGGCAACGCCTACCGTGTCCATAAAAAGCAAACTTCTCGACCAACTGCGCAGGATGGCTGTCCTGATGGAACTGGACGGCGCGAACTCCTTCCGTGTGAATGCTTATACAAAAGCCATTCGCGCTCTTGGGGATGAAACAATCGATCTTGAAAAGGCCGCGGCGGACGGAAACCTCACAAAGATCGACGGCGTCGGCAAAGGGATCGCCGAGAAGATCGAGGAATACATCAAGCACGGGTCCATTGAGGAGGTGTCGAAACTGGCATCGAAATATCCGCCGGGCCTCGTGGAGATGACGGAAATCCCCGGCTTCGGTGCAAAGAAGGCACGCCTCGTTTTCGAGGAACTTGGCATGACCACGATCGAGGAGCTGGAGAGAGGATGCGAAGACGGCCGCGTGGCCGAACTGAAGGGTTTTGGCAGAAAGTCGGCGGAAAAAATCGTGCAGGGCATTGCACAAATGCGAAAGCACTCGGGCCGGTTTCGCATCGACGTGGCCTGGGAATCGGCTCAACCCATTTTGAAAGCCCTGCGCGATCACAAGTCCGTACAATGCGTCGAAGTTGCCGGAAGTCTTCGGCGCTGGCGTGAAACCGCAAAGGATCTCGATTTCGTCTGCGCGACGGCAAACCCCGATGACGTGATGGAATTCTTTACCACTCTCGCCAGTGTCGATACTGTCACCGGAAAGGGTTCGACAAAATCCAGTGTCGTTCTGGATTCAGGAATAGGCGCGGATCTGCGCTGTGTGGACCCGGCACATTACCCCTTCACGCTTCAACACTTTTCCGGATCGAAGGAGCACAACACAAGGTTGCGTGGGCTCGCGAAGGACAAGGGCATGAAGAGCAGCGAGTACGGTCTCTTCCCCGACGGACAGGAAACCTCTCTCCCGGCCGAAACCGAAGAAGACATCTACAAACATCTTGGCCTTGCGTACATCGAACCGGAAATGCGCGAGGACACGGGTGAAATTGAGGCCGCGCAGAAAGATCAACTCCCTCTGCTTGTAACAAGCGAGGACCTTGTCGGCCTTCCTCACATGCATACTGAATACAGCGACGGGCAGCCGACTCTTGAGGATTACGCAAAGTGGGCGGCGGAAAACGGCTACGAGTGGATGGGCATCAGCGATCACAGTAAAACGGCAGCGTATGCCGGCGGCCTGCAACCGGATCGCGTCAGAAGACAGTGGGCGGAAATTGCCAGGGTTAATAAAGAGTGGAAGCATCGCGGCGTCGTGCTGCTCAAAGGCATCGAGTCGGATATTCTGACTGATGGAGCGCTCGATTATGACGAGGATTTGTTGAAGGAATTCGACTTCATCGTCGCAAGCATTCACAGTCAGTTCAACTTTTCGGAGGAACAGCAGACCGCCCGCATGCTCGCGGCGATTGAAAACCCATACACCTCCATCCTTGGTCACATGACCGGACGCCTGCTGCTCAAGCGCGACGGCTATCAGGTTAACCAGAAGGAAATCATCAGGCGCTGCGCAAAAGAAAGCGTCATCATCGAAATCAACAGCAACCCGGCCCGCCTCGATCTCGACTGGAGGCTCCTGCACTTTGCGCTGGAGGAAGGCTGTTACCTGTGCCTCAGCCCTGACGCCCACACGCTCGGCATGCTTGAGCACATCCGCTACGGTGTCGGAATCGCGCGCAAGGGATGGGTGACAAAAGACCGCCTGGCAAACTGCTGGAACGCGGCAGGGTTTCTCAAATTCGTTCGCAAACGCCGTTCGTGACGTGACACGTAAATACCGTTTTCTCTTTGTGGCATATCGCTGGGGCGAAGACCTGACCGGTGGCGCGGAGATTCATCACCGGCGCCTGGTACAAGACCTTCTCGAACTTGGCCACGATGTCGAAGTCTGGACAACAACCGGGCGCGGCATCGAGCCCGTCGCACACTGGGCCGTGCAGTGGCACGAGGGGTATGAACCGGGTCTTTGTGAAGAGAACGGTATCCGCGTGCGGCGTTTCCCGCTGAAACGGCTGCCGCGGCAAATTCTCGCTCTCGGTTCAAAAGCTCTGCAGCGGCGAACTGAAAAACGAATCCAGGCGGATACCGGTCTACAGTCGATTCTCGAACAGACAAAACAAGGCCTGAATCCAGGGGTTTACCTCTTCGATGGATGGCATCATCCTGAGACTACAAACGAGAGTGTTCAACGATGGTCCATGCAGCATGCACGAATTCTCGTCGCCGGTGTAAGCGGCGATGGTGTATTGTGCATCCGGGGAAGTGTTCCTCACGAAACATTCATGACCGTCGGCAAAGAGAAATTCCATCTCTCCGGCGACTTTGAAATTTCCACTCATGTATCAGGAAATTCGAATATTGTCGAAGTTCCGGTTTTCGTTCGAACACCGTTTCGCCCTGCACGGGATCATCGTACACTGGGAATCCTTGCAGACAGGATTCTCTGGCGAACGGCGGACAATGTGGAGTTCGAATGTGATCTCTGGCGCGATCATCGGGCACTTGGCAGATTGGCGGGCAGAGAGTGGTGCAGATACCTTCTTGATTCCATGGACAGCATCGAAAACCGATGGAGCATTCTCTTCGACTTCCTTCGTGGACCACGTTCCTCCACTCTGAGGAAAGCCCTCGCGAAACTACCTGAGGATTTCGACTACGTCATCGCGGCAAACCTCCCGTGGTCGATCATTCCCATGGTGGCAAAGCATTGCCCGCTGCCCATGCTCGCCATGCCGCTGTGGCATATCGAGGACGACTACTACTATTGGAAGGACTATGTCGATGCGCTCAGGCGGGCGAAGCTGGTCATGGCCAACACACCTTACGCCGCGGAGCAGTTCTACACACCCATGGGTGTGCACGCCCGGTTTGTCGGACCTGGAGTTCTCCCTCCGGGAGGCGAAGTCAGCAATGCACGAAATGAAGAGCGTGAAATATGGAAAGACTCTCTTGGAATAACAGAAGACGAAGCGGTTGTCTTATGTGTTTGCCGCAAGTCGCCGGAGAAACGCTACGATCTGATCGTCGACGCGATTGGCGAACTGCGCAAGAAGGGAAAGCATGTGCGAATGGTTCTCATCGGACCCGATGGCGACCGGCGTCCCTTGCCGGATCATGTCATTTATCCCGGCCGCGTCAACGACGAGGAACTGGAAGCGGCATACCGCAATTGCGATGTGTTTGTGCTGATGTCAGAGACTGAGTCCTTCGGGATGGTGCTGGCGGAGGCCTGGATGCGCGGCAAACCGGTCATCGCAAACCGGGCCTGCGGGCCCGCGGCTTCGCTGATCCACGAAGGAGAGGACGGCTTGCTGGCCTCGGACTCCGAGGAACTTGCGCGCCTCATTGCTGACCTGACGGACAACCCCGGCCGTGCACACACCATGGGCAAGGCCGGCCGCGAAAAGGCACTTCGTGAGTATACTCAACGTGCGGCAACGGAGCGGTTGCTGGCGGCAATCGATGAGCTGCCCGCCGCTCGATAGCGGGCGGCGAACGGAAAACCATTGGCACGGCTCACCCGCCCCCCTACCCCTGCCGCCGGTCCCGAACGGACCGTTTTCAACTTTCATCCCCTCTGAACTCCCTCTTCATTATGGCACTGAGTATCGGAATCGTCGGTCTTCCCAACGTCGGTAAAAGCACGACGTTCAACGCCCTGACGAAACAGCAAAACGCCGAGGCGGCGAACTATCCCTTCTGCACCATCGAGCCCAACAAGGCCATTGTTGCGGTTCCGGACGAGCGGCTGCAGAAACTGGCGGACATTGTCAAACCGCAGCAGGTTCTTCCCGCCACCATTGAGTTTGTCGATATTGCGGGTCTCGTTGAGGGTGCCAGCAAGGGAGAGGGACTCGGCAACCAGTTCCTTGCCAACATTCGTGAAACGGCTGCCATCGTGCACGTTGTGCGCTGTTTTGACGATGAAAACGTCGTTCATGTGAACGGCGCGCCGGATCCGAAGGCGGACATTGAGATCATCGAAACGGAACTGATTCTTGCCGACTATCAGGCCCTTGAAAAACGCATGGACAAACTCGCCAAGCAGGCCCGCGGCGACAAAAAGGCAGTGCCGTTGCATGATTTGGCGAAAAAAGTGCTCGATCATCTTGGCGAGGGAAACGCTGTCAGTGCCTGGCCTGAGAAGGACGATGACACCTTTCGACAGCTTGCGGGAGAGATGAATTTTCTCACTGCAAAGACAGTGATTTTCGCCGCCAACGTCGATGAAGACGGATTACTGGAAGAGAACGATTATGTGAAACGGATTCGCGAGCTGGCTTCACAGCGTGGCGACGAAGTGGTCGTCCTTTGCGCCAAGGTTGAGGAGGAAATGGCGGGTCTCAGTGATGAGGAACGGGCTGAATTTTTGACGGAAATGGGCATCACGGAGAGCGGTCTCGAGCAGGTTATTCACAAAGGCTACGCCGCGCTGGGCCTGATGAGCTATTTCACCGCCGGTGAGAAGGAAGTGCGCGCCTGGACCGTGCGGCGAGGCGCAAAGGGACCGGAAGCGGCTGGCGTGATTCACACGGATTTCGAGCGCGGCTATATTCGTGCTGAAACGATCGCCTACGATGACTACGTGGCCTGCAACGGCGAGTCCGGCGCGAAGGAAGCGGGCAAACTGCGCATCGAAGGGAAAGAGTATGTCGTGCAGGACGGCGACGTGATGCACTTCCGATTCAGCGTGTAGTCCATCGCGATCCTATATAAAAACGGCAAGGACCGGCAATACCCCGGCCGCTGCCGTTTTTTATCCCACACTTCGCTATTCCCGATAACCCCGTGTCACATCGACGCCTGCCAGCGGTGTCTCGACGATTCCCTTGATGTCGGTGCGCAGCAGAACCGGCGTATTGTACTCCCAGATGGGAGCAATGATACAGTCTTCCTCGAGGATAAGACGTTCCGCCTCGATGATGTACTCAAGACGCTTCTCCGGATCGGCTTCGGTGCGAATCTTCGCCAGCAGACCGTCGTATTCCTGACTGGAATAGCCTGCGCCGTTTTTCTCATGCCCGGTTTCAAAAATCTCAAGGAATGTCAGAGGATCGAGATAGTCGCCAATCCAGGAGGAACGGGCGAACTCAAAGTTGTGGGAGCGAATCGCCTTGAGAAGCTCGCCCCATTCCACGTTCTGAATCTGTACGTCCGCACCGAGTTGCATGTTCCAGAACGTCTGAGCGGTTTCCGCGATGTCGATGTTGATCGAGTCGCTGTTCACCATATAGGTCACTCGCGGAATCGGCTTGTCGTCGCCATAGCCGGCGTCCGCCAGAACCTCTTTGGCTTTCTCGAGATCCTCTTCGTATTCCTCCGGATTGAAGTAGGCGGGGGCGATATCGCGGTAGTCCTTTCCGTCTCCCATGAGCATTCCATGAGGAATGTATCCTGTTGCGGGAAGTTCACCGCGCCGAACGATTCGTTCCGCGATCAACTTGCGGTTGATGGCCTGACTGAAGGCCTTGCGTAAAGCGATGTCCGCAAAGGGCCCCTTTTGCAGATTGAAGGTGATGAAGTAGATACCAAGCATCGGCGAGTTGCCAAAATCAGGACGCTTCATCATTTCGGCGGCTTCGCGATTGGGAACGGTGCTGGTCATGTCGATGTCACCCGCTTCATACGCGGCGAGCTCTGTCGGTGTCTGCTCGATGTAGTGAAACTCCACCGTCTCCCAGAAAATTTCATCGGGGGAATGGTAGTGAGGATTGCGAACAGCGATCAAACGGCTCTTGGGAAGGATTTCCTTCGGCATGAACGGTCCGTTAACCACGAACGTTTCGGGGTTTTCCACCCAGTCGTCTCCGTGCTCTTCGATTGTATCGCGGTGAAGGGGATACCAGGCAGGGTGGGAGAGCAGGCTGGGGAAGTAACTTGTCGGATTACTGAGGGTGATTTCCAGCGTGTGATCGTCGACAGCCCGAATACCAAGCAGGTCCGCGTTGCGATCCGTGCCGGTAAAGTAGTCTTTGCCGCCCTTCAGGAAGGTGTAAACCATCATGCCCATGGCAGCGCCGGTATCCGGCGTCAGGATGCGTTCCACGGCGTAGACAAAGTCAGCGGCGACCAACGGATCACCGTTACTCCACTTCGCGTCGGGATTCAGGTCGAACGTCCAGACCGTGTAGGATCCGTCATGGTCCCAGGACTTCGCGACACCGGGAAGAGGCGACCCGTCGCTGTCCATTCGCACGAGAGGTTCGAAGGTGTTGCGCACGACATTGTGGCTG
>JANQSL010000052.1 GCA_028284075.1 Candidatus Sumerlaeia bacterium
AGCGAGGTTACTTTAAATGTCGGAGGTACAAGATGAGGACCAGTTTGAAGCTAGCTGGGTCGGCACTTGTGGGATTGGGAATCCTGGCTGCAGCGCAGCCCGTGCAAGCTTGCTGGGGGGGACTAGGTAAGGATTTTGCCTGTGTCTACGAGGGAATTCAGAAAGATGCCTCTTTCAAGACCCGTAATGACAAAGTCAAGGCGCTCTGTCATGCTGTTGTTGCACGAGCGAGCGAAAAGACGGCAGCCGGATTGCCCGTTTCGTCTCTTCCCGAGGGGACGGTTCTGAATCGTGTGGAGTTTCTCACGACAAACGAGTCCGGCGATGTGGAACACGTCGGTTTTTTTCTGGAACTTCCGGAGCAATTCATCGAAAGTGATGAATTTACCGCCTTCCGGTTGAATCAAATCGGCGGTGAATTCGTTCACGCCCTCCAGGAAGAAGGTGTTTCAGGCTATTTTCTTTATGTCCTCGATCCGGAAACCGGCGAGTGGCTGGAATCAGACGAGATCATCCCCCCGGAAGAACCAATCGCGTACACGCCGAAGATCGACCATGCGACGGTCGAGATGGCAAACAAGCTCGGCAAACCGGCAGCCCGCGATTTGCGCAACAAGCGCCTGCCCGTCATTAATCCCGGGCAACCACAGGGATCACTCAGCAACCGGACGGTTTTCATCAACCAGGCCCACGGCTGGTTCGATGATTTCACATGGGTCGGCAACCGTTACCGTGTTCAGCGCGGGGATTCACACGGAACGCTTGAGGACTTCGACAGCCCTGAGTTCATCAATGTCTACGTCCTGCCCATGCTGCGCAATGCCGGCGCCAAGGTCATGACTGTCCGCGAACCGGATCTGCAGACAAACATGGTGATCGTCGATAATGACGACACAGGTGCCGGACTGCCGAACGGTCGCTACGTCGAAACCGGCGCGTGGGCCAACTCCAGTGTCGATGGCTTCGTCCACAAGGCCGGCGCGTCATGGAATGGTGTGACCATCAATCCCTTCGATCAGGGATCAGGCGAAAACCGCCTGGCGCCGGGTCTGACAACAGGAGCCCCGACGGCAACAGCCACATGGACAGCCAACATTCCGGAAGACGGCTACTATAACGTTTATGCCAGCTGGGCACCCTTCAGTGGACGTGCCCAGGATGCTCAATACCTTGTTCATCACAGTGGTGGCGTCAGTGAAATCCTGGTGGATCAGACCATCGACGGATATACCTGGTTTCTGCTGGGGAACTGGTACTTCGAATCGAGTGCGCCGGAGGATGAGCGCCAGGTCGTCCTGACCAATCACAGCAATGATGTGGGTGCCACGAACGTTTCCGCGGACGCCGTCCGCTGGGGAGGCGGAATGGGTGACGTTGCACGTCACACGAACGGTGTCAGCGGACGCCCGCGCTGGGAGGAGGAAGCCGTTCTTTACCTGCAGTACAATGGCATGGGACGCAGCGGTCTGCATTACACCGGCAGTGATGATGAAGCGGGTGGATGGGCTGATCGGCCGCAGTATGCTCGCTGGGAACACAGCATCAAGGATGGCGAGGTTGAGGATGCCGTTTACTTCGCCTGGCATACGAATGCATTTAACGGCAACGCCCGTGGGCTTTCCAGTTTCCGGCACACCAATGCTTCGAGCGCGTCGGCGGATCTGCAGGATGCAATGCATGACAGACTTTACGACGCGATCAATACGCTCTGGTTCACTGGTGAAACATGGCAGGTCCGCAGCAAAAACGTCCAGTCGTTCGGCGAAGCGAACCAGAACAATCTTGGTGCGAACCTCCCGGGAATTCTTCTGGAAGGGCTGTTCCACGACAACCAGACGGATTCCGAGGCCTACAATGAGCCGGAGTTCCGTTATATTGTGGCACGAGCCATCACGCAGAGCATCATCGATTACTTCAATACCCGCGATACCACGTCTCTCCCCTACCCGCCGGAGCCACCGGTGAGCTTCCGGGCCCTCTCTCTGGGCGGAGGAAATGTGCAGCTGAGCTGGTCCCCGGGTCCTTCCGGCGGCTTTGACGGCGCGGCGGCAACGAGTTACAAAGTCTTCCGCAGCTCCAATGGCTTCGGTTTCGACGACGGAACCGTTGTCAACGGCACGTCGACTGTTGTCTCCAGCATTCCGACAAACGAGCCGGTCTATTTCCGCGTCGCGGCGGTCAATGCGGGAGGACAATCGTTTCCGACGGAGACTCTCGCCGCCTCGGACGGAACAAACGACGTTCTGCTTGTGAACGGTTTCGACCGAAATCAACGGTCGCTGATTCCGACTGAAACCATTACGAATGCGGGTTCCAATCTGCGCCGTCATGTTCCCTCCACGTTCCAGGCCTTCAACTATGTTATCGAACACGCCGACGCTCTCGCCCCGGAGGGTGTGCGCGTCAGCAGCACCTGTAATGAGTCGGTCGCCGATGGAACCGTCAACCTCGCGGATTACGATGCCGTCTTCTGGATCTGCGGTGAAGAGTCCACAAACGACGATGCTCTCAACGCGACCGAACAAACACGCCTGAGCACATACCTGGGAAGCGGCGGCAACGTGTTCATCTCCGGCGCGGAAATCGGTTGGGACCTCGGACGCGCCGGGTCCTCCAGCGCTTCTGACCTGGCGTTCTATAACAATGTACTCCGCACCGCTTACTCAAGCGATGATGCGGGTACCTATACGGCCTCCGGTGCGGGGGGTCCCTTCGGCGCCATCGGAACCATCAACTTCTCGCCGGCTTCCGGCGCCCGCTACGACGCCGAGTTTCCGGATGTACTGAGTACCTCGAACGGCTCGCAGGTGGCGCTACAGTACCAGGGAGGGGCCACCGCTGCGGTCTCCTACAGCGGGACGGAAAAGATCATCTCTCTCGGGTTCCCCTTTGAGACCATTACAGACTCGGCTGATCGTACCGCCATTATACAGGCAACACTCAGCTTCTTCGATCTTCAGCAAACGTCTGTCGGCGGAGAATGGCAGCTGTTCTAGAACTCTGACCAGTGGCGAGGCGTACACCTGATTTGATGTACGCCTCGCTCTGTCAAATCACTTCCATCATATATAGTATCACCCAAATCCCCAACATGATGGATTCTATGGCGGAGATGCCAAGAATCGCAATCATGCGCAGCCTGGGATTGTGGCGATAAGCAACGAGTGCTCCCGCCACCAGCATGCCGAAGAAAACAGTGATTCCAATGAGTGAGTAAAGAGCTGTCGGTGACATGGCAACTTACGCCCTTTGGTAGATTTCTCCACCGCTCTCCTTGAACTCGCCCGCCTTGCCGGCCATACCCTGCTTTACCGCTTCCTGTTCAGTCATGCCCTGCTCGGCGGCGTAATCGCGAATCTGCTGTGTGATTTCCATGCTGCAGAACTTCGGACCGCACATGGAGCAGAAGTGTGCGACCTTTGCACCCTCCGCCGGCAGCGTTTCGTCATGAAATTCCCGTGCCGTTTCCGGATCCAGCGACAGGTTGAACTGATCTTCCCAGCGAAATTCAAAGCGAGCCTTGCTCAGAGCGTTATCACGCATCTGCGCCCCGGGATGACCCTTCGCGAGGTCCGCGGCATGGGCCGCGATCTTGTAAGTAATCACGCCTTCCTTGACGTCCTTTTTGTTGGGCAGACCCAGATGCTCTTTCGGAGTGACGTAGCACAACATTGCCGTGCCGTACCAGCCGATCATCGCCGCGCCAATACCTGACGTAATGTGATCATAACCGGGTGCAATGTCAGTCGTCAGCGGACCGAGAGTGTAGAACGGAGCCTCGCCGCACCACTCCAGCTGTTTGTGCATGTTCTCGTGAATCATGTGCATCGGTACATGCCCCGGACCCTCGTTCATCACCTGCACGTCGAACTCCCACGCCCGCTTTGTCAGCTCCCCCTGAGTCTTGAGCTCTCCAAACTGCGCCTCATCGTTGGCATCCTCGAGACTGCCGGGCCGGAGCCCGTCGCCAATGCTGAAGGATACGTCATAGGCTGCCATGATTTCGCAGATTTCATCCCAGCGGGTGTAGAGAAAGCTTTCCTGATGATGAGCCAGACACCACTTTGCCATGATGGATCCGCCCCGGCTGACAATTCCCGTGCGGCGCTTTGCCGTAAGCGGAATGTAACGCAGCAGCACGCCGGCATGGATCGTGAAGTAATCCACTCCCTGTTCCGCCTGCTCGACAAGTGTGTCACGAAAGATATCCCAGGTCAGCTCCTCGGGCCGGCCGCCGACTTTCTCCAATGCCTGATAGATCGGCACTGTTCCGATGGGAACCGGAGAGTTCCTCAGAATCCATTCGCGCGTCTCGTGAATGTTTTTTCCTGTGGAAAGGTCCATCACGGTGTCAGCTCCCCACCGGGTCGCCCAGACCATCTTCTCCACCTCCTCCTCGATGGAGGAGGTGACGGCGCTGTTACCGATGTTCGCATTGATCTTCACAAGAAAGTTGCGGCCGATAATCATTGGCTCGAGTTCCGGGTGGTTAATATTCGCTGGAATAATGGCCCTCCCTCTGGCCACTTCCTCGCGAACGAAATCCGGGGTGATTTCTTTCGGAATCGCCGCACCCCATGACTGGCCGGGATGCTGTGCCGCAATATCCCGTGCCTCTGCAGCCTTCATGTTTTCGCGAATCGCGATAAACTCCATCTCCGGAGTGACAACGCCCTTTTTCGCATAGTGCATCTGCGTCACTCGTCCACCGGTCTTTGCCCGCAGAGGCTTCCGTGTTCGTTGAAAGCGTATTTTCTCCGTCGCCGTATCCCCCTCGCGCATGCGACCGTAGGCACTTGTCAGTTGAGGCAGCTCTTCAATATCGCCCCTTGCGTGAATCCAGTCCAGCCTCAACGGCTCAAGTCCCTTGTGTACGTCGATCACAACATCAGGGTCTGTGTAGGGGCCGGACGTGTCGTAGATGCGAATTGCCGGATTCGCGTCGGCGACATCCTGCTGTTCACTCGAACGAGACATTGTTGGTGATTGGGTGACTTCTCGCATCGGTACGCGAATGGATGAGTCGTTACCAGTCACATAAGCCTTCCGCGAGGCGGGAAACGGCTCCCGCGTAATCAACTCCGCGGCAAGAGCACCAGTATCTCTGGCCGTCTTGTCATCGATGATTGCCATAAGTATCTCCTTGTACAGTGGTCGATACCAAAACTCTTCAGCTGCATAACCCGCACAAATCACCCACCGGCGATTTGTGCCACTCGCAACTGGTCTGGCGTGTGGGAAGAGGCTTGAGAACCTCGCTTCCCTACGCCGGTGTCAGCCGGATCAGGTTCAGGGGTTTTCGCGCCGTATCCGCTCAAGAGTGGAAGACGCGTCTCAGGCCGTTGTTGCGGCCACACCCAGCGAGCAACACCCGATGGAGCCATTTGCGTGCCCTTTCCCGCAAGGGAAACCCGTGGCGGCTAGTACAGCGTCCAGTCGGACACGCCGGAATTCGGGTCCAGCCATGTGAACATGAACGATGCGGGAGACGAATTAGTGTTTCCGGCGCTGTCGCTCAATGCGTCTGCCGCAACAGACAGACTCACCGGACCTTCGCCAATCGGCATGACCTGGAGCGCCCACTCGTTTCCGCTTCTCACCGCGGAATCGAGTGTGGCGTTGGTGAGTGTGACATCGATGGCCGGATCGAATGAACCGGCAACAGCCGTCAGATCCACCACATCGAGAACCACCTCAATGGGAGACGGACATTGACAGGTATCGCCATCGTTGAAGCCGATGGCCGAGAAAGAGGGCACAGGCGCCGTCACATCGACTGTGTAGGAATAAACTTCCGAGACCAGCGATGAATTTCCCGCAGCATCTGTCACCGCTCCGGCCTTGACGTGCAGGGAAACAACACCCTCAGCAATCGGCGTGACATCAAAGTCAAACTCATTGAAATTCACCTGAGTCGCGGCTGCCGCAGTGGCGTTCGCAATGCTGATATCAGCACTGTCCTGTGAGTCAAAACCCGTGACGGAGGAAAGGTCTGCAAACGTGGCAGTCAGTGTTGACGGTGCCAGAGAATTTACAAACCCGCCGCTGGCAACGGGTCCGATAACGCCGACAGCCGGAGAAGTTGTGTCGTAGTCGAACTCAAACAAATCAGAAGCGGAGTTTGGATTCGCAAGGTTGTCCGTAACCGCACTGGAAAGAATCCGCAGAGTGATGCGGCCATCGCCTGTTGGAATAAGCCCAAAGCTCCAGGAGTTTCCTGTCTGCATTCCCGGACCCACGGTTGCGCCTGTAACCGCGAGATCGCCGGTATCCTGTGGATCAAACCCGGAAACAGTCCCGGTCGTCGCGAATGCAGCCGTGAAGTTGAAGGATGAAGGAGTGTTGACAATGCCGTCATCGCTCACATCGAGCGACGACAGGATGGCGGAGGGTGCGTTTTCCACCCATGTGAAGGAGAAAACGGCTGAGGCGGACGATGCCTGACCCAGACTGTCCACCGCAGCGCCGGCAAGGACTTCCAGCGAAACACTTCCGTCACTAACCGGAGTAACGTCAAATTCAACATTATTGCCATCTACGGCGACGTTTGAGACGCTGGCATTGACGAGGTTCAGGTCCGCCGGATCCGTCGGATCAAATCCTGACACTGTCAGAAGATCGGTAAATTCCGCAACAAAACGGAGCGGAGCGGGAGGACCTGACAATCCTCCGTTTGAGACGTCCACGGACGTCAAGGCGGCGGAGGGGCCTTCTGTATCGTAGACGAAACTATAAACACCGGATTGATCGCTGGAGTTTCCCGCCTCGTCCATGGCAACACCAGCCACCACTTGAAGCAGGACATTGCCGTCCGCCACGGGCTGAATCGTGAAGTCATAGTCGTTCCCTGTCTGCGTTGCAGCCGATCCCGTTGCATTCGCAAGCGTCAGTTCCGACGGTAACTCGGAGTTGAATCCCGTCACGTCTGTCACGTCGGCGAACGAAACGGTAAACGCGATAGGAGATCCGGTGTTTGTCGCTCCACCGTCAGAAACAACTCCGGAGGAAATCGACGGGACGGGATTTGTCGTGTCGTACACAAATTGATAAACAGATGAGGCCGTATTTCCGTTTCCCGCTTCATCGTTCGCGGCGTCAGCGAGAACCTGGAGAGAGATCGGACCATCAGCGTTCGGTGTCACTGTGAAACCAATGCTGCCCGATCCCTTTCGGGTCGTTGAAACGGCCGCGTTTGTCACCGCCAGATCTCCGGCGTTCTCCGGATCGAATCCGCTCACCATTGAGGCATCACTAAAGATCGCTTCAAACGAGAAAGAGGCGGGCGAGTCCACAACCGAGCCATTTGCCACATCGACACTGCTTAACCCAACCGTTGGCGGGGTCGAATCATATGTAAACCCGAACACGGCCGATGCCGTGTTGGCGTTTCCGCCCTGGTCCGTTGCGGCAGAGGCAAGAATCTGGAGAGAGACAGCGCCATCCGAGACTGGAGTGACCATAAAATCAACACTGCTCGCTCCTTTCCGAGTCGTTGATACCGTCGCATTGGTGACAGCGAGATCACCCGTGTCCTCGGGGTCGAACCCATCCACTGCCGTGGCATCTGTAAATTCCGCGGTAAACGAGAACGAAGAGGGTGAATTCACTGTCGACCCGTCTGTCACATCGGTGCTGGCAAGAGATGCACCTGGACTGGTCGTGTCGTACACAAAGGAATAGAGAGGCGAAACGGTGTTTCCCCGCATCAGAGTGTCTTCCGCGGCATCCGCCTGAATTTGCAGGGATACGGTTCCTTCGCTGTCCGGTGTAATCGTGAAGTCCCAATCGTTTGCACTCTGGACCGAAGCACTCGCCGTCGCATTCGTGAGTGTCAGATCAGTAACGTCGAGCGAGTCAAACCCGCTCATCGACAACGCTGAAAAGAATCTCGCGGTAAAGTTGAACGGCGGCGCCGCACCCGTAACGGCTCCACTGGCAACGTCGCCGGAAACAACCACCGAAGATGGTGTCGCTGTATCGAAAGTGTATCCAAACACAGTCGATGCGGAGCTTGGATTTCCAACATTGTCGACGGCAGCGTTTTCAAGAACCTGAAGTTGCACCGCACCGTCCGCAACAGGGGTCACATCAAAGGTCCACGTGTTGCCCGACTGTATGGAATTACTGATGGTTGCGTTGGTCACGGTCAGATCACCGGTATTCTGAGGATCAAAACCCGCGACTGAGGTGGCGTCGGTAAAAGTTGCGGAAAAGATCTGTGCCGGCGGACCGGCAATGGTCCCTCCGTTCGTCACATCAACTGAAGAGAGTACCGGAGCGGGTCTCGTTGTATCGACAATAATATCCTGACCGCCTGCCAGTGAATCGGCACCAAGGGGTAATGTCACATCGAGTGCATTGCCTGCCGCGTCCTCGATGCCGGAATCAAAAAGGGAAACGGCAGTTACTGAAAGGTCACCGGAATCCTGTCCGGCACCCACGGTGTAGCTGAATTCCGCCTCGTCCAAAGCTGTTATGGCGGTCCATGTTGCCGTTCCACCACTGTCGAGACTGAGCGTCGGGGATGTTATGATGTTGGCAACGGTTGCCTCGGAAAACCGGGCTTCGATTATCAGTGATTCACCCGGGCCGTAGTCCTCTGCTGCAGGTATGGACGTGAATGATGAAATGCGGGGAGCTTCTGTGTCGATTTCGATATCGTGTAAATCCGCCAGTGTATCCGGCGAACCCGGTAACGTCGTATTGAGATCGTTCCCCGCCTGATCTCTCACCGTCGTGGCGCCCTGGCTGTAGGATGAAAGGTCGAGATCCGATGTGTTCTCACCTGCCATGACCGTATAGTCGAAAAGCAATGTCTGACTGCCTGCGCCATTCCATGTTCCGGTACCGCCACTGTTCAGAACAATGCCAGGTGTTCCTGAAACCGTGTTCACAACAACAGCCTCGCTAATATTCAGTGATACATCCACGATGGTGGACTCAGGGTAGCTCCCGTCGGCGGTCGTTGTCGTGGCTGAAGTAAACCGGGGAGCGGTCGTATCGACGACGAGATCGCTTGAGTCTTCCAGCCGGTCGGGTGAACCGGGAAGCGATGTGTCCAGTGCATTTGCAGAGCCGTCAACAATCGTTCCACCATTCGTGTCGAACGAAACGACTGACAGATCCATTGAATCTTCACCCGCCAGTACGTTATACAGAAAGATGTACTGAGCGGTCCCGTTCCCGCTTGAGTAGGATGCCATTCCACCGCTGTCGAGAGAAAGAGAGGGTGCACTCCCTGACCACGTTACAGTCTTGTTGAAATCGGCGGTAATCTGAATGCCTGCACCCGCCTTGTAGAAGCCGTCCAGGGTACCGCTTGAAAACGACGATATCTTTGGAGAACCGGCATCGACCACGATGTCTTTTGAACCGGCGAGAGAATTGATTCCGGTCGGAAGCGATACAACGAGCGAGTTTCCCGCCGGATCCCTGATCGTTCCACCGTTCAAAACAAATCCCGTCACATCAAGATCGGAAGACACCTCACCGCCACCAACGGTATAGACATAGCGACCAACGTCCGCCATAGGGGAGGTGGAGTAGTCCGCAATTCCACCCGTATCAAGATTCAGCCTCGGCGTACCTCCCCCCGTATCGTAAACAATGTTTTCAGTAAACGAGACATCGATGCTCAGAGATGCGCCAATGCCATAGTTGCCATTCGAGTTCGGACTGGTAATCGATGCGATTTCCGGTGCGATGGTGTCGATAACAATGTCTTTGTTTCCGGCAAGCGAATCGGCGAACGGCGGTAGTGCCGTTGACGCCGTGTTGCCATAGGCATCGGCAATAACAGAACCATTGAAAGCAAATGCGGTGGCATCCAGATCAGTGCTGTTTTGCCCGTTCTGAACCGAATAGACAAACTCAATTGTGCGCACATCCGGAAACGAAGTTGTGGTGGCCAGGCCGCCGGAATCAAGATTCACACGCGGGAATCCCAATGCAGTGTCGATGGCCAGATCCTCGTCAAACTCCACGGTGACACTGATGGAGTCGCCAAGATTATAGGCACCGTCTGCCGTACTGCTGGTAATCGATGCGATCGATGGCCCAATGCCGTCGACGGCAATGTCCTCATTGTCCGCAAGCGTGTCCGGCGAAGTCGGCAGAGTCAGATTCGCGGCATTGTCCGCGAGGTCTCCGATAATCGTACCGTCCTCGCCAATGGAGACAACATCAAGGTCTGTGGAGCTCTCGCCCTGCATCACCTCGTAGGCAAACACGAGAGTATCGGTTCCGATACCACTCGAATAGGTCGCTGTTCCTCCGCTGTTCAGTGTCAGAAACGGAGTGCCTGTCAGTTCATCAAAACTCATTGCCTCCGTGAAGATCATCTTCACGTCGATCATGGAGGTGACTCCGTAGGTTCCGGGAGCAGTATCGCTCTCAAAGCGAACAACGGAAGGTGTTACCGTATCGATAACGATGTCGTGGCCGCCCGCGAGAGAATCGACACCGCCTGGCAATGTCGTTGTTGCGTCATTTCCCGCAAGGTCTTTCATGGTTCCGCTATTGAGATTGAACGCTGTCACATCCAGATCCGTTGTGTTCTCAAGAGCCGAGACCGTATACAGGAACCGCTGCACGGTATTGCCCGATCCAGCAAACCACGTGGCGGTTCCGCCGGTGTTCAGGTCCAGCGTCGGTGTTCCGCTCCCCGTATTGACAAGTACCGACTCGTCATAAACGAGACGTATTTCGATCTGATCCGTTTCACGGTATCCGCCGTCAGGACTGTCGGTGGTGACCTGAAGCAGACCAGGAGCCGTCAGATCCGGAGGAGGGGGTCCAAACAAGACATGCACTCTTCCCTCGCGACCCGTGCCGATGTTCGCGGTACGGGAGCCAATGATAACGTCCGGCGCTCCATCGCCGTTAATATCGCCACCCATTGACAGTGCACCGCCGGACTCGTCTCCCCCGGAAGGGTGCCCGTTCTCGCCGCGCAGCTCGGCTCCGTTTGTTCCATTCAACGCCGAAGGACTCAGCGTTCCTCCGCCAATAACGGTTGATGTCCCGTACACAACATAGGATGTGCCCGAGGACGTGCCGTTGGGATCCGCACTCGGTGCGCCAACAATAAACTCCGGAATCCCGTCGTTGTTGATGTCCGCTCCCCCTGAAACGGCCGCTCCAGTACGATCGACAGGGTTCACTCCACTGACATCAAAACCATTTATTCCATTCAGTGAGACAAGGCCGAATCGTCCTGCGGATAAAGGGTCTCCCACCGCGCCGGTTCCAAAATCCACATCACCGAACACGACGTACCCGTATCCTTCACGCTGACCAATGACGCCGCCATTGTCCGCTTCCGACGCACCGATAGCAAAATCATCGATGCCATCATCGTTAAAGTCGCCAATGCCCGAAACACTCCGCCCGGCCACGTCCGAGTTGCTCACCCCGTCCAGAACGAACCCGTGAGTTCCATTCAGGCTGGACAATGCAAACGTTGACCCTCCGCCCAACGGATCGCCGGGTGACCCAACGCCGAACTGGTCGGTGCCAAAAACAACATAAGCTTCGCCACGATTACTCCCGCCGCCATCCGCAAGGTAGCTTCCGATCAAAAGATCGTCGAATGCGTCGCCGTTGATGTTTCCCGCACGGGACACACTAAAGCCCGTGCCATCCAGAGTGGCAACACCGTCGATAACAAAACCGTCGTCTCCATTGACGCTCGCAAGGTCAAAACGTCCGCTCGCAAGTGGATCTCCCGCCGTGCCCTGACCAAACTCCGTTGTGCCGAAGACAACCCAGGCGCGACCCGCGTCAATATTCGACGTGTCGGCGAAAAAGCTCCCGACAACAATATCGTCCACACCGTCGCCGTTGATATCGCCAGCCCCATCAATCACGAAACCGGCTCGATCATAAGCGTTGGCTCCATCAATGTGGAAACCATTCGCTCCTGTGAGCGTCGCAAGGTCGAAGCCCGCGAGTCCTCCAAGCGGATCGCCCCCGGTACCAAGACCAAACTCAGTGTTGCCGAAAATCACGCTCACTCGGCCTGCGTTTTTTCTCCCGCTGTGTGTGTAATTGACAGAGCCCACCAGCACGTCGTCGAGGCCGTCTCCATTGACATCAACGTTGCCTGCAACAGCGATTCCTGTCGTATCTCCCGCATTAAGTCCGGCGATCGAAAACCCATTCGTACCGTTCAGGGTCGTAAGGTCGAGGTCGCCATTGACATCCAGCGGATCCGATCCGGTTCCCGTCCCCATCGCCGCCGATCCGAAGACAACGTACGCTTCGCCGGATGTCATTCCCCCCGGATCCGCATAGGGGGCCCCGAATACAACATCCCCCAATCCGTCGCCATTGAGGTCTCCCGCGTAGGCGACGTCCGTTCCGAGAAAATCCGAAGTGTTTTTTCCCTCAACACGAAAGCCGTCGGAACCACTGAGTGAGGAAAGTTCAAAAGGATTGGTGAGCGATTGTGAATGAACCGGATTGCCTGCCAGCAGGCCCGCGGCAATGGCAAGACCTGTCGGGGTTAACCCGTAGTGCCGGAAAATTCGGCAATTTCGATGGCGAAACCTCATGTCAAACGTCTCGGAAGCAAAGTCAGACACATCAAGTGGACATCAGGCTTCCACCGCCCGACAAGGAAAATGGCGGGCCACCATGAGTCGAAGGAATCTAGCTCCGGCCTTCCATGTCCGCCAGAAAGCTTTCCGCTTCCGCGATCGACTGTTCCATGTCAGCAATCAATACGGCGACGTCGTCTTCGATCAGAGCCAGCTCCCCTTCCAGTGACGCAACCGCCTGAGCATTCAGGTTATGTTTCAGAAAAAGAACCTGATCGTGAAAAGCCCGCAACACGGGATCCATTTTGTCAGAGGCGCGTTGCATCGCAGCGATCATGTCGTTGTATCGACGCTTTGTTTCTCGCAGAGACTGTTCGCTCGATTGACGCAGCGAGGCGTTCTGGTATTGATCCAGCTCATTTTCCCATTCCTTGAACAACGCTCCCGCAACGTTCTCAATAGACTCGATTCGGTCACGAACACGTTTTGCGCGCGACTCGCAGTCTTCATATTCTCCGTTTAACTTGCGGTATTGCTTCTCCAGATTGCCGCCATCATAACCAATTACCGCCTGGAATTGATCAAGCGCACTGACAAACTGCTCTTTGGCTTCTTCCTGATCCTCACGTGCATCCTTGATGCGGCTGACCAGAATATCACGCTTTTCCTTTCCCAGTTTTTCCATCGCATTGTAATAAAGCGTGCTGCATCCCGAGAGGGAAAGGGCGGTGAGGGTGACAATGGCGATCAGAGACAGGCGCATAACCATGGCGGATCTCCTGCAGGGTTCGACAACAGAAGGACCGGCCTGGTTCGCGAAGTCACGCGGAAACTGGTGCCATGCCGGGTATCTAGTAGACTTCCCATGTTGCCACCGCGGCCGATGAACCGGCCCACGAAGGCCCGCCGAGAGTAAGGCGATCCACCCTTGCCTCACTGAGGTTGTACGACCCGACACGTATCCAGCCCACGCGTTGAGCATTGTCGTTCACTGCCCAGGAAACAACGGGAGCCGTCGAACCGTTCTTGAAGACCGTGTAATTGATCACCGTGGGAGTCGCTTCGATTTCAACCGTAAAGCGATCACCTCCGGTGATACCGATTTCCTCGTTAAAGGATCCAATCTGAGTCCATGTATTCGTACGCCGCAAAATCACGCGATTGCGCCGGGTCACGTCTGATGCATCCGTAAAGAAGGTTAGCGAGTACCCTTGTGACCCTTCGCGAATACGCACGTCGAAGTTTGCTTCGTTGGCGATTGGGGATCCTGTCGCAATCGCAGAGTCCGTAATTTCGAATTCAAGCTCCATCCTGAAGTCACCATAAACGTATCCTGCGCTGCGCAAAGTCGCCCCTCCTCCATTGCCATGACCCGTAATTCGCACAGTTCCGTCCCCGGCGGCAAGGGCGGCACCACCACCGGTCGTCTCAACTTTCCAGTCCGGCAAGGGCGGATTCGTGTCGAGCGAATCGAATGTATCGTTCAACCAGATGCCGTGAGAACTGATTTCGCCTCCGCCCGACATTGAACCCGCCGCGTAGTCGTTCGCCGCAGCAGCCTGAAATCCGTACCAGGGATTCTGATCCGGATTGGTACCTGCAGTGGCCGATTTCTTCACCTGTAGTGAGAAGTCTCCCCAGCCGCCACCGGCATTGTAAAAAACAAACCACATTGCACTGACAATATCGTGATTCTCCACACCCGGAAAAGCATCGCCGGTGCCGGCGTTCCAGTCGCTAATCGCTGCAAAGGCCTTTTGGGCGAATCGCGCGCCGATTGCCGTGTTACCAACGTCCGGCATGTGTTTGTTGAACTCCGTAATGAAAACCGGCCGATCATGCAGACCAAACTGATCGATCACCATGATTTGTTCGCGAATCGAGTCAAAGAAACCATCCAGTCCGTCATTCGCGCCACCGGGCTCCGCGTAACCGTGAATCGCAAACCCGTCAATCCTGCCACGATCATTCTCAGGAATAGCCTCGATCTGCCGCCAGAGGAACTCGGCTCCGTCCATGAATCGAATCGACGGATTGCCCGCATCACCCGGCGATACGGGCTGCATCAGACAAATCTGCTCAGCGGGCGTCATGTTGGGAGTTACCGTATGTATGGCGTCACGTACCTCAAGGTACGTTGCCGCGTACAGAGACGGATCCGGTGACCACAGAACGTTGTATCCATCCGTTCCGTTCCACCGGTTGTTTTCTATTGTCAGATTCGCTTCATTCCCGATTTGCCAGACACGACACCAGTTGATATGCGCCTGTGCCGCGCTTTGCGCCGCAGCCGCATAATCCTGCAGTGTAAAGGGATCGTCCGGATTTCCGCCCGCTCCATCGTTGTAGGGTACATTCCGGCCCCAGTTCGGATGAAGCCGGTAGACAAGTGAGTGCCCCTTGCCGCTTCCGGTGACTCTCGCGTTGTGGCCGCCGCTGCCGAAGCCGTTATAGAAACTCGGCCGGTCCCAGACATTGGACGCGCCTGCAGGTGATGTCTCATCGACATGGTTGATTTCCAACACCCACATTTCACGGCCCGGTGCCATGTCTTCCGCGTCCGTGGGATTCACCGAAAGCGAGGTATCATCGGCCGCTCCGTACCAGTGGATTCCATAAAGCGAACTGGCATCATCGAGCTGGCCGTTCGCCACCGCGAAGGCAAGAGCCAGCCCTGTGGCCAAGGCATAACAGGATCGATTCATCATCAATGTGCGTCCTTCTCCCCTGAGTTGGATAACTTTGGTAGCGGAAAACGTAACCGCTTGCTGTCCCTCGCGCAACGAGAAACTCCCCAACCATTAATCCGCCCCGCCGGGCTGTCGAAGACCTTGACTGATACAAGAGTACTCATCTATTGTTGGGACAACAAACCTTGAGGTGGAATGTGGCCGTTGCAAACTCCCAATCTCCGAAGAGACACCTATCTCGTTGTCGTGAAGCTGGCGGAACTGATGGCGTGCGAAACGGAGCGCCTTCTGGCATCCGAGAAGCTCACCGGTCCTCAGTACAACATTCTACGCATCCTCCGCGGAGCAAAGAATGAAGCTCTTTCGTGTGGTGTGGTTGCACAACGCATGCTTACACCTGTGCCGGATCTGACCCGGGTCCTCGATAAACTTGAAAAGCGGGGTTTTGTGGAACGACACCGCGATGCGGCGGATCGACGCGTTGTACGCGTCCGTCTCACACTCCCCGGTGGCCGGCTTGTCGACAGGCTGGACGATCCGGTAAGAGAGTTGCACGAAAAGCAGCTCTCCATGCTAACGGACCGTCAGGCGGAACAACTTCTCAAGCTTTGTCAGATGGCAACTGCCCGTTGAATTCCTGCCTGACATACTCTCCGACCTGTAACCTGGATTGAGTTCGTAACAGCCGGCATACCGACTCAAAGACTCAAGGCGGACATGGCCTTTCAAAACCATGAGATCCATCTCGGTGCCTCTCGCGATAACAAAGTCGTCGATCTTCATCGAGCTCCTGATGATGGATGTTCATCAAACCACCTCAATAATATGACGTATGCATTCCTCGGGTCTTGTTCTGGAATAACCGGCTTCCCCGGCAAGAGCACGGCTCTGTTCGATTTGTCGAATAACCGATCTGAATGGTCTTTAAAAAATGCTGCAAATCCAGTCAAAGCACGGAAAAACACACTCGAGCTTCCATTTTCAGGGGTGTCCGAAGACGGACAAACGAATGCAAATCATCATTTATCTATGGAAATCGAGGTCCCTGTATTCCAGGGTCGTAGTCTTGAAGGGCGGGAAAAGAAGCCCCCTCAGCATCAGTGCGGCGAAACTTGATCGACCGCACGCCTGGAGCCCCCGGTATGAAGAAGGCCAAAGCATTCACTCTGATTGAACTCCTTATTGTTGTGGCGATCATCGCTATTCTGGCCGCTATTGCGGTTCCCAATTTTCTCGAAGCACAGACCCGATCAAAGGTCTCTGCGGGTAAGGCGGCCTTGAGAACACTGGCCACCGGACTGGAATCTTACGCAGTCGATAACAACACGTATCCCTATTCACTCATGCTGCCTGGCCAACCCTGGCTGCCCCCTGCCGGACCCGCCACAAGCGACATTCGGGCGGGTGGACTGACTTCTCCCATTTCCTATCTGACCACGCTGCCGATTGATCCCTTTGAGCATCCGATCAATAACAGCATTCGTGTGAAGGCCCCCGTTTATTACGAGCGAGCAGGCTTTGTTGTGGAGAGTGCGGGTGGCAATCTTGTGGTAAACCGCAACCGGCCAAGCATGGTTCCTTCCGACGCCGTCGGCGAGTACCTGAACCTGACCGGTACCGCAGCCGACACTCCCGTCACCAGCCCGGAGGCAACACCCGTGCGCTGGGTGCTTTACAGCCTTGGCCCTGACATCGACTTTCGCCTGTTTGACGATGCCGGAAACGTCGCTTCGAACTCCCGCTACAACCTCAACAACCGGTACGACCCCACGAACGGAACCGTCAGCCAGGGAAACGTTCTTCGTTATCCGGGTGGTTTGAGTTTTCCCTAAGGGTTGTGATTACTGATAATATCCGCTACGATGCACGTCGTGGTGAGAGAAATGCCGCAAAGCGACGACCGAGACTAATACTGCAGGACATCCTTTCTCACGGGCGGTCTCCAGGGTCTGGAAACCTTTTGGCCATACTGGCGGCGAAGGCGGCGATGCGCTCCATACCGGCATAGTTCAGTTTGTCCGGGGTATCGGTTGGGCGATGTATATCTTCATGCCCTCCCGTGTGGAGAGAAAGAGTCGTGATTCCGGCAGCTGCCAGAACAGAGGCGTCAGTGCGCTCGCTCAGACGCGGCAGGGGTTTTAGTGCCAGTCCGATCGCGTTGCCAACCTCCTGAAGCCGAAGTTCAAGTCGGTCCCGCTCCGCTACAGTTGAGAGTTCATAAAAAAGCTCATGTTCCAGTCTTCCAACCTGGTCGAAGTTGATGGCCAGAACCACTCGGTCCAGGCCCGGTGGCGAGCTCTGTGCAAAGTGGCGAACTCCCTGCGAATCAGCCTCCTCAGCGGTGAAGAACATCACAAGAACGCCAAACGACCGCTCTTCACGACTGAGGAGCCGTTCCGCCGTCCGCAGACAAACTGCCACGCCGCTGGCGTTGTCGTCCGCGCCAGGATGAACCTGGCCAATCTCTCCCAGCCCGGCCGAGGATCTTAACAATCGGCCGTCTCCAAGATGGTCATAGTGAGCGGTCAGCAGGATAATCGGCTGCTCGCTTCCCGCGCTCCCCGGCAACAAGCCCGCGACGTTCTGTCCCTTGCCCGATAACGGCTCCTGCAAACGCACGGATTGAAACCACTCACCCTTGAAGGCCGGCCGCCCTCCAAGACGCTTGAGCTGCCTGACAAGGTACTCAGCTGCGGTCCGCTCTCCGTCCGTTCCAGCCAAACGTCCGCCATGAGCCTCTGAACAAAGGTCCCCGACAACACACTCAAGGTCGAACAGTTGGCATCGGGCCTCGATTCCCGACAATCCAAGGAGGAGAATAAAAAGAACCCGCCGGAGTTTACTCCGGCGGGCAGGGAATCTGATGACAGGGTCTTTGAATCTTGATTCCAATTAGAAGTTGAACGTCCCGGTAACAGGGTGAACCGGCGTTGTTTCCGTGTTCTTCTGGCAACGAACGATATTGCCATCACTCACTGTGCCATTTGTCGGGTCGTAAGGCAGGAAGGTGGCGCCTGAGCCGTGGAACGGTGTCTGGTCAGGTCCGTATCCGTAGGACAGCCATTGTCCCGTCCATGCGATGGGTCCATTCCAGAAATCCGCGCTGCCATTGGGATTGGAACCACCCGCGGCCGGAGACAAATACCAGTTCCAGTTGAACCAGGTATAACGTTCGCCAACGCGGCTGGAAATCGGATAGACGGAATTTGAGAAGGTGGAATCAGACTTCACAAACGGATCAAAAGGGAGGCTGGTCATGTAGGCGATCGGGGTGGTGAGGTAGGTGGGCATGCGAGCGTGGAAGGCGGCATCGCTCAACCCCGTGCACGGAGTGATAAAGGCATCGCAGGCAGGCGGGTAATTGTTGTAGTCGACACCGTAGGCCTCGATCGCGGTGACCTGAGAGCGCATGTCGGCTCTGGCCCGCGAGACTTTCGAGCGAACCTGGGCCTCAAGGAAGTTGGGGACTGCAATTGCCGCGAGGATGGCGATAATCGCCACAACGATCAACAGTTCGATGAGTGTAAAACCAGAAGAACGTCCTTGTTTCATGATTTCCCCCTGAAGGAAAGGTGATGGTCTCCACATCCCGGTCCGCCAAGGTTCGAGTTCTCCACCAGCCGTAGGGCACGTCAAGGGCTAACAGCCGTCCGCCCCGCCTTGTGTGGATTGGGGGACTTAGGGCCGGGTCTCATTGACGTTGCGGGCGGGCCACTCGGAGTGGTCCCTCTGTTGCTCCGGACAGTTTCGGAACCTGATTGAAAAGAGAGGCCTCGCCAGCTTTATGAAACTAATCGACTTCCGCATTTTCTCAGTGTTTGCCATGGTTTTCCCGGTAGCCGCGGCTCTGGCGCAAAGCGACATTACCGACTACATAGAGCCTGCCGTGGTGGACGAATTCAACCTCGGCGTTTCGGACGATGAACGAACAAACGCGCAACCGCAACGCGGTGGCACGTTGCGCGTTCGCACGCCTGCGGACGTTGGCGACTTTAATCCCGTCCTTCAGAATTCCGCTTTTGACCGGGAGGTCTCGCTGACAATGTTCGAGACTGTAGCCACAATGGATGACGAAACGCAGGAATACTATCCAAGCCTTGCGTGGTCCTGGGAAACGGCGGATCTTCTCAAGTTGAAGGACGGTGAAGTCCAGGCGGGAATCGCCCTTGAGCATGGCAATGAGGAGGATCCCGCTTCCACGGTCGTCTTCGTCCCCAATGCACGAGTCCACACATTCACCAAGTCGGACGTTGAGGAACTGAGTGTCGACGAAGGAACACTCACCCTTCGGGAGCAATGGGGTGGGAACACCTATACCGGAAAAATCGAAGAAGGCCATCACGTCTACCGCGTCAACACGGCCCATGATCCCGTGCTTCAGGAGAACGCTCTTCGAATCACCATCGCCGATCTTGACACGTGGAAGGATCGCCGGGGCAGTGATGAATTCTTTCGTCCTTTCATCAAGAAAGGATGCGCCCTGTGGTTTCATATCCGTCCCGGCGTGACATGGCACGACGGGCACCCTTTCACCGGAGAGGACTATCTGTTCGCGTATGACACACTCATGAACGTCGACGTGGAAGCTCAGGGATTACGCAGCTTCATTGAAGACGTCACCATGGCGGAACTGCAAAACGACGGAAGCACTGTGCACTTTCGTGCGAGGCGCCCGTATTTCAAACAGTTCGAAGCGGTGGCAGGCATTATTATTCCTCTCCCGAAGCACGTCTTCGAACCTGAGAAGTTCGGCGGCGACACCAAGGCTTTTGCAGACGCCTTCAACGAACATCCCTTCAGCCGGAAACCGATCGGAACCGGTCCCTACAAGTTCGCGAAATGGGAGCCGGGAACACGTACGATCGTTGAACGATATGATGACTACTGGGCCTCAAAACGACCCGCCGGCACCGTTCCCCTCTGGAGACCGGAGCAGCCCTACATGGATCGCATCAGTTATGAAGTCATCATCGAAAAGAGCGTCTCTCTCAAGGAGCTGGAAAAAGGGTCCGTTGATGTCGACCCTGACGTTGAACCCGCACAGTTCAATCTGGCACAGACGAATACGGATGATTTCGTGTCACGTTTCGTCCGGGCAAAGTACTTTCATATGCTTTACACTTACATCGGCATTAACAATGCAAGGCCGATCTTTCAGGACCGCGAGACCAGACGCGCGCTGGCAATGCTCATTCCCCGCGAGCGCATCAACCGCGACATTCTGAACGGCATGAGTATTCCAATCACCGGACCCGCATGGTCCCGTGGCCCTTCCTACGACAAGTCAGTCCCGCAGATGGAGTTCGATCCGCGCGCGGCAAAACGAATGCTTCGACGGGCGGGATGGCTTGATCGCGATGGTGACGGTGTTATCGAGAAGGAAATTAACGGTGAGGTCGTGCCCTTCGAGATCGAATATCTGATCCACACCGCGCGGGATTATCATCAAAAGATTGCGGATATTATCAAGGAGGAGATCGAACAGGCCGGCATCAAACTCACCATCCGGAAACTTGAGTTCAATGTCTTTGCTGAAAAGGCACGGGACAAGGAGTTCGACATGATTCGTTTCGCCTGGGGACAGCAGGTTGATCCGGACTTCGCGCAAATCTGGCATTCTCGTCAGATCGCGAACAAGGGTGACAACTTTGTCTCCTTCTCCAATGTGCGCGCGGATGAACTGATCGATGGAATCCGGGAGGAATTCGATCCCGCAAAACGCTGGGAAATGGGTCGCGAGATCCACCGCATCCTCGCCGACGAACAACCTGTTATCTTTCTCGAAGGATTCTATGCGCCGGTCTTTTACGATGCCCGGCTTCGTGGTGTAACATTCAAACCATCTCAGTATCCCATTCGTTATTACGAATGGTGGTGGGCGGACCCGAAGAAGCGCGCCGGCGAATCGGGTTAGCCCCCGCCGTGTTGCAGTACGTCGTCAAACGCCTGTTACTGATGATTGTGACGCTTTTCGGCATCACAGTCATCACGTTTGCCGTCACGCGTTTGACTCCCGGTGAGCCTGTTGCAGTCTCACAAAGACCTGCCAACTCCGACCAGGGTGGTTACGACTCGCTGCTCGAGCAAAACCGACGCAATCTCGGCCTCGACCGGCCAATGGTGTTCAATTTCAATTTCGAGGACCGTGACTGGAAAGCCCGGCAGGCGCTTGCTGATTACTGTCGACCCACGTTATTCTGGCAGAAAAGCGCCGAGCGAAATCTGCGCATGGCCAGTACCATAGCCTTCGCTCCCGCACTTGAGCGCCTTGATGCCCTGGCTGTTGCTGGAAGCGACATCGACCACACACTGGAGCCCACAACGAATGCGAACCGCGTGATCGATCCTGACGATTGCATCACTCGTATCGTCGCACTTCTCCCTTCACTTGCACAGGAGCGCCCGGAGAGTCTTGACGATCTTGACCGTTCCGGCAAAATCGCCTTCTGGAAATCATGGTACGAAACCAATAGCGACCGGTGGCACAATGACGAGGTTCGCGCCACGGTCGAGACTTACATCAACGAAGGCTCTGAACTCGATGGTGTCCTGCAGAAGGGCGGCTATGCGGTTCCCTATCTCATGCAGGTGATACACAAGGGCAGGGGCGGGCAGCAACTCCGCGCAAACAACGCCCTGTCCGCGCTCACGGGCTTCTCTTATCTTGGCAGTTCGGAGACATGGGCTGAAGAACGTGCAACCGTGCTGCAGCGATGGAAATCCTTCTACAACCGCGACCGTGCACGCTTTCTCGACTACGGACCGGTCGGCGATTTTCTGAATGTATTCCGCAACACTCAGTTTGGCATTTGGTTCGGCCAAATCATGCGGTTCGATTTTGGTGAATCCTTCAAGTACAATCGTTCTGTCAACGAGCTCATTCTTGACCGACTTCCCATTACCTTCATGCTCTCGGTCCTCTCCATCTTTTTCTCCTATTTGATCAGTATTCCCCTTGGAATTCTTTCCGCCATTCGCCGCTATCGGCCCGACGACAAAATCATCACGCTGCTGCTGTTTATCCTCTACTCGCTTCCAACCTTCTGGGTCGGGCAGATGTTGTTGCTCACGCTGACGGGCGGACCTTCCCCATGGCCGGGACACGAGTGGCCTGAACTGTTCCCAACTCGTGGCGTCAACAGCGAGGGTCTCGACTGGACCACGGGTCATCCCGAAGCCATCGTTGATCTCCTCTGGCACCTGGTCCTTCCCACTTTCTGCATAACCTATGGCAGTCTTGCCTTTATTTCCCGGCAAATGCGCAGCGCCATGCTGGAAACTCTTAATGAGGACTACATCAGAACCGCTTACGCAAAGGGTCTGAGCGGGACAGCCGCCATCTTGCGTCACGCGCTGCGCAATTCCCTGATTCCCATCATCACGATCTCCGCCGGGCTGTTGCCGGACTTGATCGCGGGCTCCATTGTTGTCGAATCCATCTTCAACATTCCCGGGATGGGCATGCTTGCCTTCGAGGCCATTTTGAACCGTGACTACCCCGTCATTAACGCGATCCTGTTCTTTTCCGCCGCCCTGACACTGCTGGGAATTCTGCTGGCGGATCTGTCTTATGCCATCATCGATCCGAGGATCAGCTATGACTGAGCCTCTTTCCGGCGAAGCCCGTTCCTATTGGGAACGAGTCGGCAGGGCCTTTCGCGCCAATTTCATGGCGATGACGGGCCTCGCGGTTGTTTTCTTCGTGGCAACTGTTGGTGTGTTTTGCCCGCTGCTCGCAAACCAGCGGCCGCTCTACATCAAAACGGTTTTTGAGGATGAGTACGACGAAAACTATTTCATCGTGCTTGATCTGGCCGAGGGACTTGCCGACGGCCGTGACAGCGCCGTTCCTGAACCGGAACGCCGTGCCTCTCTCAAGCGCGCCCTGGATCCCATGGCGAAAGGCCTTGGTGGAGAACAGCGAGATCGGCTGCTTGAGCTCAGTGGCACACTGCGCCAGG
>JANQSL010000058.1 GCA_028284075.1 Candidatus Sumerlaeia bacterium
AAAAAAGCGACAACCGGCAAGTCCGCGGCGAAGAAAACCGCCGCAAAAAAGATTGTGGCCAAAAAGAAGACAAGCCGACCTGCAACATCGAAAGTTCAACCAAAAGCGGCGGCGAAGAAAAAGACCTCACGTCCCTCGACAGGTTCCGGAACAAAGAAAAAAGCGACTTCACGGACGCGTGGCCCGGTCACCCCCAGGGCAGTGACGGCGTCAAAAAAGAAGGCGGCAAAGTCCACCGCAGCAAAAGCCGCAAAACCGGCCGCGAAGAAGTCCGCGGCGAAAAAGGCGTCAGCAAAAAGCGACAAGAGCGCGATGCTGAAGCGCCTCCTGGCTCTTCGCGCCGAAGATACAAAGCGGACTGCCAAAGCCGCCGCCCGGGCAGCTCGCAAGGCGGAAGCCTCGAATTTACCCGCTTCCGTTGCAAAGGCGGCGGAGATTGCCGCCACGCGGCGCGTGCTCAAGAAAGCCGAAGCGAAAACGAAAACCGCCGACCAGAAAAAACCGAAACGCAAACTCAAGGCGCCCTATCGCAAACCGGAGTTGCGTGAGCTTCGCCAGATTCTTGAGTCGGAGCGCGATCGTCTGTTGAAGGACCTCGCCACCATTAATGAACTCGCCGCCTCCAGCGAAGAAAACATGAGCCGCAGTTTTTCCAGTCATCAGGCCGATGCCGCAACGGACACGTCCGCACTTGAGACAACCTTCGTGACGCGCCGCTATGAGGAAGAACGTTTGCAGCAGGTTATCAACGCTCTGGAGCGCATTGACAAGGGGACCTACGGGCTTTGTGACATGTGCGCGGATGAATCGCAGAACCTGTGCGAGACATGTCCTTTTATTCCCATCGGTCGTTTGCGCGCGAAGCCTTTTGCAAGGCTCTGCGTTCAGTGCCGCCAGGTGATCGAAAAAAACTCGCGGCGCTGATTACACCTCCACCTTTCCGCCTGTCCGAAACGCAGCCCTTAAATACCTGAGCCAGTCCTCCGCCGATGCCGGCGGAGGAACGGCGACGGGCTGACATGGTCGCATGAAATGCAGCCATGTTTCTTCCACAGGCATGCCCAGCGATCGCTCGATCCCCGCCCGGTAGAGTGCCAGTTGAGGGGTGTACGCCGCTTCCAGTCGTTCGAAATGTTCCGTCGTTCCGTCCCACCAGTCCGTCTTGAAATCCAGTAATCCGACGCCTCCACCGGGGGTGTCGAAGATCAAATCCACCACGCCCTGAAACAGCAGTGTCTCCACCGTGCCGGCGTGATCGGAAAACAACTCTCCCGCATCCACACGGATCGTGAAGGGCACTTCCCGCCGCACTGTTGCGCGGGTGTGCAGAATCCGTTCTCCAACCGGAGTCTCGCGGAAGAATCGGTCAACATCCGCCGCCCGAACAAGTCGGGCTTCGTTTTCCGTAAAGAACCCCTCCTTTGTCAGCCGCTGGAGCTCCGTATCGCATAATCCCCCATTCGCGATCGTTTCCAGATCCACAAGGGCACAGAAACGATGCGTCAGAGTTCCAGGCCTGCGGCCGCGGTCCTGTTGTTTCGATTCTTCCGGCAGCAACGATGGCGGCCACCAGTCCGGTTCACCGTCATCGGTTTTCGCCGTTTCGTTGGGTTCCCATGCGGGATTCATTTCGTTGTGGAGTGCTTCCCACACGCGTTTGGCTTCCGTCGCGGACACTTTCACGCGAACGTCGCTGCTTTTTTCGAGCCGGGACAGACGGGCGACGCGATCGACCATCTGATTCACGCTGCCGAGTGAATCCCGCCAACGCTGCATCTGTCGGGCACCGATTTTCGCGTCATCCGGCGTTTCTTCCGGCTCCTGGTCTCCGATCGCGTGCTCCACGTAGTGAAACTGCAAGCCGTCTCCACCAACGTTTGAAGTCGGTCTGTCAGGCCCGAATTCATGAAACTCATGACGATCATGCACCGCCGCGACGATCCAGTCGAGGAACGTGTTGGCGGACGCCGTTGTTTCCCCGGAGGTTTTGCCGTTGTCAGGATCCCGCTCCCGCACGCCATCCAGATATTTCCCGAGGCTTTTGCGGGATGCCGTGAGCATCAGCCTTTCCCGCGCGCGTGTCATTGCAACGTAAAGCAAGCGCAGTTCCTCGGACCGGGTGCGAGCATCCATTGGAGCCTTCATCATCAGCCGGGAGGCGGGAAAACGATTCTGCGCATATCTGTATCCGGGGAGGAACATCGTTCCAATGCCATGGTCGCGATCCCACACAATCGGCTCGCGTGAGTCCGTGAAGTTAAATGATCGCCCCAGAAACGGCACGATGACCGTGTCGAACTCCAGCCCCTTGCTTTTGTGGATCGTCATGATGCGCACGACATTGTCGTCGGCGGTCACGGCGGGTGGCTGACCCAGATCCTCGTCCCTCTGTAGCAGGTCTTCCAGAAAGCTCAGGAATCGCCCGACACCCTTGCGGCGGAATGCATCGAACTGTATGGCACGCCGGGCGAGAAACTCGAGATTTCCAACCCGTCCGTCTCCGTTCGGGAGTGTCGACAGCCGTTCCCGCAGGTGCAGATCGTTTTCAATACGTGCCAGGAACCGCGCCATTGGCTCACGGGCGGCGGCATGTTGCCACTTACGGAGCCGTTCCGAAAAACGGCGGCACTTAATGCCCAGCGTCTCTTCGTCCGCCTCGGCGAGACGCTTGATTGTGTCGAACAGTCTCGCTCTCCGGTCTGCCAGCCGCAGCAACGCCAGTTCATTTTCCGTCCAGTCGCCTGCCGGTCCCCTGAGACACCCCACCAGTGACACTTCGTCGTAGGGATTTTGAACCGTTCGCAACAGCGCCACCACATCCAGCACTTCCTGCTGTTCAAGGAATCCGAGTGACTCCTGCGTGTGCGTTGGTATGCCTGCACGCCGCAGCTCCGCCGTCAGAACGGATGCCGTGCCGGACGCACTTCGCAACAGAATCACGGTATCGCTCCATGGCTCCCCCCTTTTCCGGATGAGCGAGGCAACGTAGCGGGCTTCGCGTTCGTTTGAATCCGCCGCGTCGTCGTCAAGGTCATCGTTGCTCTGATCCGGATTGCCTTCCAGGAAGTGCACCGAAAGCCGTACTTCATTTCCATGGGGTTCGTTGCGTCCAGGGACAAAGGCATGCGAGTCATTGTATACGACTCCACCCAGCTCCGGTGAGAACAAATGCCCGAAGAAACGATTCAACTCTCGCAAAAGCGGGGGAGACGTTCGAAAGTTCTCCCGAAGCACAATCGTTGCACCCGGCTGGGCGGGATCTGAGGCGTCATACGTCGGCCACACGTGGGCCCGTTTCAGGAAGTGTGTCGGATCGGCCTGGCGAAATCCGTAGATCGATTGCTTGACGTCTCCGACGACGAACTCGTTTCCGTTCGGCGCCGGACGTGACACTGCCGCCAGCAATTCCGCCTGAAGTTCGTTTACATCCTGATATTCGTCCACAAGAATGTGTGTGAATCGTGCCCGGAGATGGTCGCGCACGTCCTCGTGTTCTCTCAAAAGCTGCGACGACAACCGTTCAAGCTGGCCGAACGTTAGCCGGCGCTGTTCAAAATGTTTTTCCCGAAGGTATTCAATCAGACGGAGGCCAAGACGCTGCAGGAATAGCTCGATGAAGGGGCGGGTTGAAGCGACATCGTGGAGGATTGACGCAAGCGTGCGGCCTTGCGGCAGATCCGCGAGTCGTTTGCGGCATGCATCTATGACGGGTTTTTGCACGGCCTGCCGGTTCGCAATGCTCTCCTCCGCTACTTCCAGATTCTTTCCTGACGGTTTCCGTGCCACTTTCAACAGTTCCTGAAAGTCCGGGAACACCTCTTCCGGTTTCAGATGATCCAGTATCTCCTGAATCGCCGCGATGGACTCCTGTGTTTTGTCGTAAAGTGTAACGGAGGCCTTGTTCTTCAGCGCCGATCGGGGAACTCCTTCGATAATGCGTTTGAACCCCTCCAGTGCGTCCCGCACCGGTTCTTCCGTTAACAGGCGTACTCGGTGCCCAAGCACTTTGTCGTCGAAGGCCATGCCTTCATCCGCCGCACTCCGGTAGTCGGCCAAAACGTTTTCGATCCACCGGTCCGGATCCGCCAGCGATTCGAGAAATGAATGGAGTCGTCTAACCAGGTCCGCGAGCATGGCGGTTCCCGCCATGGGTGACAACTGATTCAACATGTCTCGCAGTGTTGTGCCGTCGCTTTCGTCATCGAAGATCGTTTCGATTTCCTCTTCGATGGCCTCGCGGCGCAGGAGAAGCGCCTCCTCCTCGTCCATCAAATCGAAATCCGGTGGCAGACCCACCCGGTCCGAATACTCCCGCAACAATGTCATGCAGAAGCTGTGCAGTGTCGAAATTTGTGCCCGCGGCAGGACCGCCAGTTGCGTTTGCAAGTGACGCCGCATTCGCTCGCTTGTGTCCGGCGTTAACCCCGTCAATTCGTCCCGCAACCGCTGCGCGAGCCGCTCTCGCATCTCGGCCGCCGCCGCCCGTGTGAACGTCACGATCAACAGCGTTTCCAGCGAGGATGAGGAATCCGGATGACTGATCAGCCGGAACACGCGCTCGATCAAAGCCGCCGTTTTTCCCGCGCCGGCGCCGGCACTTGCGAGAATGTTTGTGCCCTCCGCCTCGATGGCGGCCCGTTGCGATGCGGTCCATGTCAGCGCCTGCTTCACCGTCAGCTCCCGTTAGTCAGTCCCGGGAACGTCCCGCACTTCGTCTGAAAGTGTCGAGGCGGACTTGCCCCGCCGGACGGACGTGGGACGCTTTGTCCACAGGCACGAGGAAATGACCGGAATTCGACCGTGGACCAAAGGCAAACTGAAGGGCGAAGTTCTCGCGGGCTGCGAGGCTCTCGATCCGGCCTCTCTCCCCTGGGAGGAGGCCCGTTTCAAAAAACCGCTGCCGGAGGGATTTCGACTCGCCAAACGATCGAGGTCTCGTTGGGTCATTGCCACCGAGGTGAAGGAGGAGACGTTCTACTTCAAGCGGGAGACCTACGAGAACTGGCAGCGCCGAATTTCCGCCGCTCTTCTCGGACCCAAGACCCTCCGGGAGTGGAACGTCGGACATACGTTTCTTGAGCACGGTCTTCTCGTGCCCGAGCCCGTTCTCTGGGCGCGAGATGCAACTCAGTCCTTTCTCGTGACACGTTCCGTTCCGTCGTCGTGGCAAACCGCGAAAGCCTGGATTCGTGATGAATCCTTCGAAACACGCCGCAGGCACATTGCCCAGATCGCATCCTACGCGGCCGCTCTGCATACACTGCCGGTCTATCACCACGACTTTCGCAACAACCACATCTATCAAATCGACACGTCCGAATCTGAACCCGTTTTGAAACGGTTCGGCATGATCGATCTCGATGGCGCCTTTGTTGGCAAGCCGGTGAGGGAGTCTCTCGCCCGCGAGGCCTGCGTCGAGTTCTTCCGTTCATTCACGAAAGGCTCAATGCAGCTCGAAGACGTTCAGGCCTACACCAGCGCCTATCGGGAAGCGGGTGGTTGCACGCTCGACGCCGGTGAAATTTCCGATTATGTGAAACGAAATCCCTGAGCGATCTACTTCAACAGCCGTTCATACAGTTCGACGGTCCTGTCGCACGTTGCGTTCATGCTGCATTTGCGGCCAATCGCCAGTGCCTCGTCCGCCATGTGTGAAAGTTTCGCGCGATCCCCGGCCAGTTCCGCGATTGCATTTGCCCAGACATCCGGATCCATTGGCAGCACCCTTCCCGCATCGTGCTCATCGAGCACCTCGCGGTGCGGATCGATATCGCTGACAATAAAAGGACGCCGCGCCGCACAGGCTTCCAGCAGTGCGTTGGGAAAGCCTTCCCGAAAACTCGCGGATGCATAGACATCCGCCTTTGCCAGTTCTCCGAAGACGTCACGACTGACACCAGGGGTCGCGATTGATTCGTTGAGTCCCGATTCATCGATTCGGCGGCGTGTTGCCTTGAACTTCGGACCTTTTCCCAGCAACGTCAGATGCACCGGTACGTTTTTTTCGCGACACGCCTTCACGACATCCACCAGGAAATCCACACGTTTCTGAGTGACGTAGCGGCCCATCCAGATCAGCCGCAACGCGTCGCCATTCCCGCGATCCGGAAGCGGCGGCGGATTCTCCGGTCCGATCACACCGTTGCGAAGGACGGTAATGTAATCTTCCGGAATCATCAGGTCCATCAGCGAATGTTTGACTGAATCGCCAACCGCCACATAACCTGCCGGTTTGTCCCGCATCCGCGTGATTCTGCGGGCCTGCTTCGGATTTTTTGTAATGATTTGATTGTGGTATCCATTCAGGACTTTTGGTCCGCCGGTGAATGGAAACGCGAAGTTCACCGCCACGTTCGCCGCGTACATGTGTCCGTGAACAATATCGAAGCCGCGTCCGAGGAAATGCAGGCGCGGCATCCCCACCGGGCACAATCGCGAGGAAAAGGGAATGTGGTGAACCGTAAAACCGTTTTGCTCGAAGGCTTCCGCGAGTTCACCACGCTGGTCGATGCAGCAAACTTCGCATGTCAGGCCTCGCTCTCGCAAACCACGAAAAGCCAGAAGCATCTGACGCTGCACACCACCAACGTCCAGTGACGGTATGACTCGAAGAACACGCATCAATGGATGTCGAATACCATCGGATGGATCGCGAGAATCCGCGGCTCCGTCGATTGCAACAGCACCATCATCGTTTGCAGCATGGACAGATGCCGTGCCGGAATCGTTCCTTCCGCAATGGCCAGCAAGGGGTTTGGAGCACTGACTGCGAGGTTTCCGCTCAACATTTCCTCGATCAGCTCGAAGAACTCCTTTTCCCGCGGGTATGTGACAACACCGGCCTCCGGAGCTTTCGCCAGTTCCCGGGCCTTCTCCACAGCCGTTGTCAACCCGCCCAGGTCATCCACCAGGCCGTTTTTCAGCGCATCCGCCCCTGTCCACACGCGACCTCCCGCCAGTTCCTTCAAGTCGTCCTGTGTCATGCCACGGCCGTCCGCCGCCTTCGATGTAAACACGTCGTATACGTCTTCCAGCAGCCCGAGAATGATCGCCTCTTCCTCGGCATTCCATGCACGCGTTTCATCCACGATTCCCGCGTTCGGGCCCTTGCGAATCGACTGCTTGTTGACGCCGACCTTGCCGTACGTTTCACCAATGATCAATCGGCCGCCAATCACACCGATGCTTCCCGTGACTGTCGTCGGCTCCGCCACGATATGATCAGCGCCCATGCTGATATAGTAACCGCCGCTGGCGGCAACATTGCCCATGCTGACAACAACGGGAACATCGTCTTCCTGAAGTTTCTCGAGCCGATTCCAGATTCTGTCGCTTGCGATGGCACTGCCTCCGGGGCTGTCCACTCGCAACACGATCGCCGCCGGTGTTCCGTCCTCCAGAACCTCCTCGATCAGGTCCAGAAAATCCTCCGCCGCAATGACCTGCTCCGTGTTGAACGGATTCTCATCGGCGTGGCCGTCGACGATCGGGCCCTGAGCATAGAGCACGACAATCTTTCCGTCCGTTGATCGCGTTGCCGCCGACGAACCCGCCGACAAGCCGCTGAAAAGAGTGAACAGGCTTGGCGCCTTTGGTGCTCTTGAGGGCTCCGCGTCATAATCGTAATCCGCTTCCAACCCCTGTTCCACCAGCCAGTTGTCCAGGAACGCCTCCACATACACGACATCCGTAATCAGTCCGGCTTCCTTTGCCCCCTCACTCGAATACGGTCCGTTCCACAACGCGTCCCGCGCCGCATCCGCATCCATACCTCTCGCGTCCGCCACTGTGGACACGATGTAGTCTTCGTAGCTGTCCACGAGCGCCTGCATTTGAATGCGTGTGCCCTCGCTCATTTCACTGTGAGTAAAGGGTTCCATGGCCGTCTTGAACCTGCCTGTGTTGACCGCCTGAGCCTCCATCCCCAGCTTTCCCAGCAAGTCCTTGAAAAAATACATGTCCGCCGACATTCCGTAAATTCCGAGGCCCCCCACCGGCGTCATCACAATGTGGTCCGCTGCGGAAGCCAGCACGTAGTCTCCCAGCAGTGCCGCGTCCATCAGTGCAATCACCGGTTTGCCGGTCTCGCGGAATGCCGCGACATGTTCTCGCAATTCGGCCGTTTGTGCCCAGCCCATCGCGGGACGGATCATCCATAACACAAGACCACCCACGCGCCGGTCCTCCGCCGCGCGGTCAATTGCCTCTGTCATGTCCCGCAGCGTCGTTTCCCCCGGTCCGAACATCGCAAGGGGATTCGGCTGTTCCACCACCGGCCCGTCCAAAGTAATCACGACAGCTTTTTGAGGGCCGCCAAAAGGATCCGGTGTGACATCCTCCCGGGCCTTCGCCGTGGTAACGAACATCATCAAACTGAAAGCACAGAAAACTCGGAACACAATACGCATGGGGTCACTTCCCTGGGAGATGGACAAACACTCTGTCAGCCCTACTCCCGAAGGCCACGCCAAATTCACAGACTTTCGCCGGAATCCGGAGTCGCCTTCCAGATCGGCACGCTCTTTTTCAGTTCATCGATCAAAAACCGCGCCGCCTCGAACGCCTCAGCCCTGTGTCCGGCGCTGACCGCCACGATAACGGACGGCTCGCCGACCACAACCGGCCCCACCCGGTGCGCCAGCGCCGCTCTTCGCAGTGGCCATCGTTCCCGCGCCTCTCGCACCAGCTTCTCCATTTCCTTTTCCGCCATTCCAGCATAGTGCTCGTAATCCAGCCGCGGGATTTTATTTTCACCTTCGGTCTCCCGCACGATTCCGGAAAACGTCACCAGGGCACCCGCCTCCGGATCGCTTCCCGGCCCGTCGCTCTCCGCCGAAGCGTGCCCCAGCTCACGTACAAGAACGTCGAGGCTGAGCGGCGCCTGCTGAATTCGGATGATGTCAGAATTGCTCACGGTGCTTACTCCTTCACTCCGCCGGTGGGAAGTCCCTCCGCAAGTGCACGATGTGCGTCGTCATAGTATCGCTCGCAGACAGCATAGCTCTTTTTATAGCGGTATTTTGATGCTCTGTGAAAAAGAAAGGCAAAAAGAACCATCGTGATAGAGAGGACGAGCGAGTAGGGAAGCAGATATGCAAAGCTTGAAGCAACTAACTGCCTGAGCAACGATGCGATCCCTTGAATGGACAAGGGTATCACCGGCACCGCGACAACTGCCACTGCAATCGTCCATACGAGAAGCCGCATGATCCACCTTCCCTTTGGAGTGCCTTTGGCAAGAGCTTTCCATGCCCAGCCTAATTCATCGACAGGACCCCACGTAAACAGAAACGTGCGAAAACCGAGAAGAAAACGATAACAGATAATGCCCTGTGGAACGACAAGTAAAAGTCCTGAAAGAAGCCAGCCCGGACGAAATTCCCATATGAGTAGCTGGAAGGTGACGAAACCAAAGAGACAGGCGGAAAGAATCGCTGCACTGATCTTTACTTTCCTCGTCAACATTTGGCGCAAAAAGCAATAGCAAACGTCTGAAACCGTTACTCCCGTCAGCCAAACATCGATCGCGGGTCGAACCATGATTCCTCGGCTACCTCGGTGAAAGTAGATCGATACCACATCCCTGGGCATTCGCGGGGTGTAATGAAAATGAGGTACGGCGGACTGCCATGGCCAGATCGCACAGAACGTATAACCGAATACGATAATTGATACAAAAGTCAGGACAAGGCGAAGTGGAGGAGCGTTCTGTAAGAAAACAAAACATGCCAGCAGGAGAACTGCCAACGTCCATGCTGCGCAGGATTTCCACGAAGCCCTCGAGTGATAGTTCTGCAATGTCTCAAACGCCTCCTCCAGCGCCAGCGCTCCCGGCGGATACTCCGGTTCCCACACCGGCAGCAGCCGTTGCAGGAGCTTACCCGCGGCTTGCATCGTCGGCATTGTTCGCTCTCTCCAGAAACAATTCCATCCTTCCCGTCAGCGTTGCCCGCCGGTCCTGCGGATAAACGTCATCGACCCAGATCAGCCCGTCCTCATCCTGCATGATGACCATCGCCATGTAGAGGTTGTAATGCCGGTTCGCCGTCAGCAGCGTTTTCCCGCGCATTTTTTGCGCCGCTCCACGTGTCGAATCGAAACCGTGCGGAATTGCCAGGGCGACCACCATCAGTGCCACCGCAATCAGCGTTTCATAACCCACGGCATTGATGACAAGGTGTGCTCCCGCCGGTAAAAAACGCCCGGTTGCTGCCGACCGGTCTGCCGCGCTGAGAACCAGCAGTCCCACAAAGGCGCAAATCAAGCCCACGACCACCATCGCTCTCAAAGCCTGAAACAGACCCCGTATGAATTTCACCCCCACTCGCTGCCAAAACGCAGCGCACGCCGTTAAGCGCACCAGGGCGTTCCAAAATCGCTGGAGTTTCCACCATAATATCAGCAACGTTGTCTTCTGTGCAGCGCTGCGCCAGAATTCGCTTAACCGCGCCATCGCCTGCCAGCGCATTCCTCCCATTCCCAGAAACGACCACAGTGCAAGCCGCCATGACAGAAAGAGAATCGCTCCTGACATCAGTACGCCCCCGACCCGTAACTCCCTCAGCACAAGGAAATAAATCAGGCAGGCTGCGCCGCCGATGCCAAAAAACAGCACGATACTGATCGCAAAGTTCCCTTCGCGCCCCTCAAGATATAACGCCTCGAGCACATCCTCTCCACTCGCCCCCGTCATCCACACGTCTGTTTCACCACGGCCCTTTGTCCGGTTTACGCTGAAAATACCACCCAGGCGGTTCGGCAATCGCACGACACCAACACTCCCGTCTTTTCCTGAGCCCGACAGTGCCGCACTGATGGCCCATGCGATGGCGATAACGAAAACAATCGAGAACTCCCATCCCGTGAAATTCGAAATCGCGACTGCAGCCATGATCCCGACGACAACGGGAAGAACCCGCGGTCCCGCCTGGCGCCAGTCGATCAGCGACTTGAGGGACCGCCAGATACCCTGCCAGTCAAACGGCCCGCCGCCGTGCAGAGTGCGCCGCCGCCGGAAGGCGTCATAGAGCGGGTTCGTTTCCACCGCATCCAGCGACGGATCGAGACGCCGCTCGAGCGCCGAAAACGCCGGGCGTGTCGGGCGGTCCTCGTTCACTCGTCCTCCTCGTCGTCGTCCCTGCGCAGAAACCGCATTTGAATCGCCAGTCCCACAACGAAGAGAAGAGGTGCCGGCCATCCGCCGAGCGGCCAGTCGAGGCCTGCCATCACCAGCAGTGTCCCCACCAGCGCGCTTGCCAGCGCGATCATGTACTTGTTCAGAGCCGCCATCACCAGGCCGCAGATAATGGCAGTGATCGGCAACCCGAATGCAAACACCAGATCCGGGTCCGTTCCCAGCCGTTCCGAATTCACAAGGCCGAACACCTCCACAAACGCCCACCCTCCCAGCGCGGCACCGAACAAAAAGAACCCCATCGCGTTTGCCAGACGGAATGCCGCCACTCCGGCAATGATTCCCGCCACAGCGCCGCCCGCCTGTAACGCCAGGGCTCCACCCCCCGATACGCCAAAGGCGTTTTCCAGCAACACTCCCAGCCCGAGCCCCGCCGCGCCACCCAGCACCGCGCCCGCCAGAGTCAACATGACACGATACAGCAGACTTCCGAACAGGAGCAGGAGTCCTCCGACAACCAACGGTGCGATCGAGGCTTCATTCAGGACCATGACCGGTGATCTAGCGCGGAGCCGGAGACGAGTGGAAGCGGAATAGGCGAAGAAGCGGAGAGGAAGGGAAGCGTGTGGAAGCGGCTTTGATCGTTTCTCACCCTCTTGTCACCCGTAACTCAGCACACTACTTGACATTGTTCGCCCCCTCGCTGCCGCCTCGTTCCGGAGTCTCCGCCCGCGGAGGTCACGAACCATGGCACGTCGCAAACGCAAATCCACGCCCTCCACCCGAAGCACCCTGTGGCTCGTCCACGGCCTCTTGCTCATGACCGGCCTCGCGGCAGGTTATGTCTGGCGTTCCTACGCCCCGCTGCCCCTTCCTGGTGGCGGAGCTCTCGCCGGCGACACTTCCGCCCGCATTGATCCCGACGAGCTCGATCGCCGTGCGGCCGCCAAAAAAGAGCGCCTCCGCGACGAACTCAACGATCTGCGGGAAAAGCAGGAACGAACCGAAGAGGATCTCGCCGAGATTCAGATCAAGGAAATCCTCGGCGGGAAGATGTAGGCGCACGACAAGGTGGAGTTCCCTGGCGGCCGATTAATACGTTTCGTCGTCGCCTACAACACGATCTCCACATCATCTCTCCATTGTTCAGAGTAACGTTTGAGCCCATCTTCCAAAGTTCGTTGATGCGCTCTCTGCATGGCCAGCAAAAACAGGACGTTCGACGTTGTTACCGCTGCAATGCGAGAACCCGGCGCCTCTCGATTCATTCTCTCGCAAAGTGCCGTGAGATACGGTGCACGCTGCACTCTCGGGTAATGTTGATAAACAAGCACTGAATGCCCGCGCCGCCACGCATCCGCGAACTCGTCCCAATAGAGATACTTGCACGAATTCCGCCTCCCCTTTTTGACGGATTTCACCTCCAGGCCGTTGTCCGGATCGAAGAAAACACAGGAACCATCCGAGGTCTTGATCCACAATTCACGAAACCATGAATCTCGCCGTGAAAGGTCATCTGTCAGAATGGCCGGATGATACAGGGCACCTGGAATAACGTTTTGGGCAGCAATATCTTCGACGGCACGGTTCTTTTTTTCCTGGAGCCTGCGAAGCTCGTCGAACAACTCCGGATCGCGATGCCGATATGCGTGAGGCTGATCCAGGTATGCCCTCTTTCGGCCATCGTTGCCGTCATCGTTCGCCGTCAACATCCAGGCCACAAATACTGGAACGTCGCGGTGCCCGGCTAAAGCACGCAGCAGTCCGTACTTGCGGTAGTCGTTAATATCGGCGAGATACTGGTTTTTCATTATACATGCCCATAGATATCCATCTCTCACCACTTCACTTACCGCCGCAACCCCTGAGCTTCATCCGGCTGCCCGCAACTCGTAATCCATACGTGCAGGTTCGCCGGGAGCTCTGGCGGTTCTTCCATTTCGTCCATTTCTCCCATATCTTCCATTCTGTCCAAATCTCCCATTTCTCCCAAAATCGTCTTTCTCGTTAAAGTCTCCCATTCTTCCCATTCTTCCCACGGATTCCTGAAATCGAAACCGGCCTGTGGTTCAATGCTCCTCGTTAGTCACGACGACGGAGCTCAACCACATGCAAACCCGCCACCTGACACGGCACCTTCTCGATCCCACCGCACCCGCCCGCGCCGGGCTTGATCTCATCGAAGCCCGCAGCCCCCGCGCACTTCTTGAAACGGAAGCCGCCGGTGGCCGCTGGCAACGCAGCGTCTACGAACTCTTCGCTGAAATGGAGGAGAAGGACGGCCATCTCTACTCTGTTCTGCAAACCCGCCTCAACGGCCTTCTCGGTCTGCCTCGATGCCTGCCGGGGGCCGACACGGAAACAGGCGGCATCGTGCGCGAAGCTCTCGAGGCGTTTCCCCGCTTCGACGAATTCCTCCGCGCCCTTCTCGACGGCATCGCAAAAGGGTTTTCCGTCATCGAGCTCGTCTGGTCTTACGACAAAGCGGGTCGTCTCATTGTTACCGACTGGATTGCCCATCCTCAGGAATATTTCCTGTTCGATGGACGCGGCCGTTTGTTATTGCTCACACCGCCCTTTTCCTCCGCGGTATCTGAAAACGGCGAGCGTGTCTCCCTCTCGACGGATCGCACGCCACTGC
>JANQSL010000065.1 GCA_028284075.1 Candidatus Sumerlaeia bacterium
GCAGTGGACCGCCCAGCGGTTGCTGGTACCTTTAATAGCTGGAGCAGGGTTGATTTGCCGTTGGAGGGGCCTGATTCAACCGGGTCTTACAAGGTGACAGCCCGACTTTCTGCCGGCGAATACGAATACAAGTTTGTCGATGGTGTCGACGGCTGGCATACAGACCCCCTGAACGTGCCTTCCGAGGGTTTGGGTGGAAATTCAGATCTGCGCCTCGGTTTTTATGCGCTCATTGATGGGGTGAACGCATCTGTTGGAGATGGTGAAATCGAGACTCGCGGCTTCGCCCACATTCCGAATCAGTATCTTTATTTCGACCAGGTTGACGAGAAGGAAGTGATTCTGAGAGCCCGTGTTCTTCGGGACGATGTGGAGAGTGTTCATCTTCTTTCCAAAAACAAACCGGGATCCGCAAGGCGCATGATGACTTTTGCGGGAGGAGATGCGGTCTTCGATTACTACGAATATCACTATTGCGGTTATCCAACGGAAGCGACGGAATACTCGTTTGAACTGTCCGATGGAAACGCAACCTGGAACAGCGAATCATGGACATTATCACTCGATACCGAACGAGTCGTTCACACACCCGAATGGGCCAGGCATGCAATCTGGTATCAAATCATGGTGGACCGCTTCCGCAACGGCGATTCATCCAATGATCCGCCCCATCATGCTGACAACCGTACGTCGCAAATTACACATCCATGGACCAGTTCGTGGTACGACGAGAAATCATGGGAGCGTGACGCGGAAGGGCGCACTTTCTGGAAATGGGCGATGTATGATCGGCTCTATGGAGGTGATTTCCAGGGCGTCATTGACAAACTCGACTATCTGAGTAATCTTGGGATTACGGCCATCTATTTCAATCCGGTATTCCAGGCATCAAACTCTCACAAATACAACGCCCGCAACTACGTTCATGCGGACGACATGTACGGCACCCCGGGTGAACATGATCGGGTGGCTCCGCTGGAGGATTATCGGGATGCATCGACGTGGGTCTTTAACGACTCCGACAAGAAGCTGTTGAGACTCATCGAGGAAGCTCACAAGCGTGGCCTGCGAGTGATTCTCGACGGTGTCTGGAACCATGTGGGAGACGACCATCCCGCATTCCTCGATGTAAGAGAAAGCGGCCGAAAATCGCGCTATGCGGACTGGTTTGACGTCACGAACTGGGATCCGTTCGAGTATGCGGGGTGGGCAGGGTTCGACGGGCTTCCGGCATTCCGTAAATCAGAGACCGGACTTGCGAGTGAGGAAGTTGTCGCGCACATCAAGAGCGTAACACGCCGGTGGATGGACCCAAACGGCGATGGCGATCCCAGCGACGGAATAGACGGATGGCGTCTGGATGTCCCGGGTGAGATTCCGATGCCATTCTGGGAGGACTGGTGTGACTATGTTCGCTCCATCAATCCAGAGGCCTACATCGTCGGCGAAGTCTGGGATCCGGCGGAAGACTGGCTCGACGGCCAAACGTTCGATGCCGTGATGAATTACCAGGTTCCGAAGATCGCGTTCCGCTGGTTTTCGAATAGCGAGAGAAAGATCACCGCGTCAGAATTTGACCGTTTGCTGGGCCGACTCCGGATCAGATATCCGCGCAACGTGACATATGTTCTCCAGAATTTGTTCGACAGCCACGATACGGATCGCTGGGTGTCACGAATCGCCAATCCGGATATGGAGTATGACAGCGGTAACCGGATCCAGGACGGAGCGACGGACTACGTTGATGAACGTCCTTCGACGACAGACTTCAGTCGATTGAAACTCATGGCCCTTTTCCAGGCAACGTACGTTGGTGCGCCGATGATCTGGTATGGCACCGAGGTTGGAATGTTTGGAGCGGACGACCCCATGTGCCGGATGCCAATGTGGTGGGAGGATCTGAATCCCTATGACAATCCGGACTATGTCATCATGGACAGTCTGCGTGACTACTTCCGGAACCTCTTTATGCTCCGAAACACCAACGAACTTCTACGGACAGGTGACTTCGTTCGTGCCGTCGTCATCGACGATCAGGATGTATATGGCTACTGGCGCACCAGAGATGACTCGGCAGAGAGCATTCTTGTCCTTCTTAACAACAACGCGGAAGCCCAGGAACTTCTCCTTTCCAGTGATGGACGCCATCGTCTTCGAGATACCGTTCGACTGTTTGGCGAGGTCGAGTTCAGGATCGAACAGGATGGCGGTGTATTGCATTTCACTCTCCCCCCAGTGGCAGGGGGTGTATTCAGGATCGGCAGGCGGTAGCGGATGTTCAGGGAGCGCATTTCACTTCGCGAGAACCTGGCGGCGATTCCATTCATTCTGCCTTTCCTCGTGGTTTTCGCTCTGTTTATCGGTTATCCGCTGTTTTACAGTCTCTTTCTCAGCTTCCACAAAGCCACGATTTTTTCGGATTTTTATAATGTCTTCGGAACCATGCAGTATGTTGGTTTCGGAAATTATCGCAAGATTCTGACAGAACCGGTTTTCCTCTTTTCGATACTTCTGACGCTTGTGTACGCCCTCCTGATCATAGGTCCGGGAATTGCACTCTCTCTAACGCTCGCTCTGATGCTGAATCGAAAATCACGCTCGGCAGCCTTCATGCGAAGCGGTTTTTTCCTCCCCAATGTCTTCGATATCTATGTCGTCGGTGTTATCTGGTTGATGATTTACAATCCGAGGGGAGGTATCGTATCTCCCATCCTTGGCTTCTTTGGATTCGAGAGCCTTGCTTCAAACGGCGTATTGAACAATGCATGGCTGACGCTTCCGGCAATCGCTCTCGTCATGGTGCTCAAGAACGCCGGCTTTGGAATGATCCTGTTCTTAACGAGTCTGAACAACATTTCCGAATCGATCTTCGAGGCTGCCGATGTTGACGGTGCCAGCGGCTGGCAAAAACTCGTTCATATCACAATTCCCATGCTGCGCCCCACGATTCTCTTTTTGTCCATAACGGGCCTGGTGGGCGCTCTGAATGCATTCGCCGAGATTTATGCACTGACGGACGATACGGGTGGAACGAGCCTTGAAATCGGAGACACAACGCTTCGCAGCGCAAACGTCAGCGGGTATCATCTTTTCAAGGTTTTCAACGAGTCCATGTATGGCGAAGCGGCGGCGATCAGCTTCGTTCTGCTGGCTATCGCAATCGTTATCGCCTGGATCAACTTCCGCGTCCTGAATCCGCGAGACTAGAATGACGAATACTTCACCAGAGCGCCCCGCCTACAGAGAACAGGATCAGCTTCTGCCGATGCTGAGAATGACTGCGGTCTGGATGGTTCTGATTCTTCTTCTGGCCTTTGTTCTCCTTCCACTGTTCTGGATGATCGTGACAGCCTTTCGAACGCGTGGCACGGCGTTCCGCCTGCAGTTTGTCCCGGAAACAGAGCTGGTATTCCCTCCTTCGGAGCAAAGCGCGTATGAGCTCCCACTCCTCGATCCCGATGGGTCCTACGTTCACCTGGAACTTGAAAATCCGCAGGCAACGAGTGTGGCTATCGTTTCTCAATCAGGCAACGAGAGCTGGCCAATGCACCTCGTCACGAACGGCCTGTGGATCGCGACAGTTGGCCCGATCGAGAAGGAGCTCACTTACCAGTTCGAGGTAAACGGTGCCAACCTGCAGCCGGACACGACAGCGGAACCCAACCATGAAGGGTGGAGCACGACGAGCGGCCTCCCTCCTGCCGAACTGAGGCGGAATGCACGACTGATCGCTTACCGTACCGGCAGCAACATCGTGGGCCACATCAGGTCCGATCGCGACCCCTTGTTCATCCGTCTTGATGGCACCGGAGATTTCCGCATCCCGGAATCAGGGAGCTTTGAAATTCAAAATACCGATGCAGTTGGTTTCCGCCTTGTTCACAAGCGTGGTTTTCTGGAATCCATGGGCGATCTCTACACGTGGCGAAACTTCAGAACGATTCTCTTCAGCGAGGATTTCAATTTTGCCAGATACTTCATGAACTCACTGATCGTGGCAACGGCCGCCGCTTTTCTGACAGTGTTGCTGACAACGATGGCGGGATTCGCTTTTGCTCAAAAACGCTTCTATTTTCGGGATCCGTTGTTTGGTCTTTTACTGGCTTCAATGCTGGTCCCTGGAATGATTTTCATGGTTCCCCAGTTTAGCATCACCGTCCGGCTTGGCTGGTTGAACAGTTTCCATGGGATGGTTATTCCCCACCTCGCGAATGTCTTTGGACTATTCCTTCTCAAGCAATATATAGCACAGATTCCAAAAGATCTTTTCAATGCCGCGGAGATCGATGGCGCGGGAGACTTTCGGGTGTTCACGAATATTGTCACACCGGTGTGTCTTCCCATTATGGTGACTCTCTTCCTGCTGGTGTTCGTAGGACAATGGTCTAATTTTTTATGGCAGCTGATCGTGAATACAGGCGATCAGGCGACAATGACACTGCCTGTCGGCCTCCAGCAGTTCAAGGGACAGAACGCAAACGACTGGGAGCTGATCATGGCAGGTGCATGCTTTTCGATCCTTCCAATCGCAGTGCTCTTCCTGTCATTGCAAAAATATTTTCTGAGCGGTTTGACCGCGGGAGCAGTCAAGGAATGAACCGCATGCTCCGTCTCTGGCTGCTCACGTGCATCGGAGCCGTGGGCCTGCTCACCTCCTGTTCCAACTCGCCTGCTATTGGAGATGACTCCCTCGAGGTTTGGCATGCATTCACGCCAGAGGAAACCATTGTCTTTCAGGAAATCGTCAATGACTACAGGAAAGCGTATCTGGAGGAGACCGGCGAATCCCTCAACGTCACTGTCAAGTATGTCTCCTATGGAGATATGTTCACCAAGTTAAGAACAGCAGCATTGGGCAATATGACTCCGGACGTCGCCTTCGTCGACGCAATTAAGGTTACGGACCTTGCATTCGGACAGGCTTTGACCAACCTGACAACACTAAACGGATTCAGGGAAAAATACGGTGATATTTCATCGGCTCGCGCGGAGTTTGTTTCAGCCTCGTTTGATGCGGGGCTGGTGAACAGGTTGGGGGAAGTCAATCTCTATGCCCTCCCCGTCCAAACCACGACGGTCTCTCTCTTCTGGAACCGAGAGATGTTTCGGCTACACGCCGATTCACTACGCAACGCCGGTCTGGACCCAAATCGGGCACCTCGCGACTGGGACGAGCTGATCGCGTACGGCCGCATCCTGACCAATGCGGAACAGGGTGTGTACGGATTCGGGATGTCCGGTTCACTCTGGTTCAATTTTCCGATCTACAATATGTATGATGTTCAGTTTGTGGAGTACGATGAGGTCGGACGGGCCCACGCACGCTTTGACAGCCCAAACGGAAAGGCGGCGCTTGAACGGCTCCTCACTCTTGCCGACAGTGGAGTTGAGGGGGGTGCCTGGCGTCGCAGTGCACTGAGCCCCGATGCGGGTTTCATCAATCGCCGCTATGCAATGATCCTGACCGGCCCCTGGCAGGTTGAGGCATTTTCCAACGCTGGTCTTGATTTTGATATCTCGTTAATTCCTGCTCCCCCGCAAAGTGAAATTGATCGGCTTGGATTGCAGCCGAAATCTCCAAAAGACGTTGAACGCCTTGGAATTCAGGCATGGTCGTCGAGTAACGTAGGCGGTCAAAGCGGAGTCATTATGCGTTCCAGTGAAAACAAGGAAGCCGCGTTTGCGTTTATCGACTACTTCACCAGCGAGTCTGTTCAACGGCGCTGGGCAAGCAGTCTCGGTCAAATTCCCGTACGTCGCTCCGCCTGGGTCGACCTTGATACAAGCAAGTTCCCGTTCATGACGAAATTCATGGACCAGTTGAAAATGTCTCTTCGCATTCCACAGATACCTCTTTATGGTATCCTGGAAAGCAACATCTACAATCCGGAAATTGATCTTCTATTGCAGGGCAGGCAGCCACCCGATTCCATGCTCCAGAAAATGGACGCGCAAACACAATCCGTCATCTTTGACAAAATCAACGAAGCAATCAGCGCCGACGGGGACTAGGTTCCACCCTACCGCATCATCCAGACATCTGTGTCAAAGCCGGGTGTGGTGAGATTGCGGGCACCGGGAGTCGGTGCGTTTGCATCAACACCACTGGTCACCTCCCAGTCGTCGGCCGTGTCAGTGTCGGAACCGTTCTGATCTCTGGCCAGCGAGTGGGGAACGGTTGCATCAGGTGCGATGAGATCTCCACTAAAGAACGTGCCTGCAGGCACTATTCGGCTAACAGTATTGCCCTGTGTGGAATTCAAGTCTGCCCAATCGACATAATCCTTCCCGACACCGTACTCATCCACAAGTCCGATGGATGCACCACGTGACAAGTCCCAGGGGATGTTGAAGCCCGCGAAGTTGGTGTCAGGAACGGGTGCGGGTGAAACCACTCCTCCCTCATCAGAAACCAGGAGATATCCGCCCGCGCCGACAACGGTCGACTCGGAAAACACAAAATCCCGCGAGACTCCCGCCGCATCGTTCATACGTAATGCCCAACCGGAGATTTCCACTGCAGCCGACCCGGGATTGAAGAGTTCAATAACATCGATATCACCGATGAGAATTTCATTTATCAGCACTTCCGGAGTTTCCGGAAAGAAAGCAAGCTCCTCGATCGTCTGCTCCGAAGTGAATTCGTCTGACATGTTCTCGGGAAGCGTATTGGGGCTGGGAAAACCTACATCGCTGGCGGTTACGGCGGCAAAACGAAGAGCACCGGGATTCGGATCTCCAAGAGCGGAGAGAGGAACACGGATTTCGAAAGCATTGGGTCCGGCGATGGATGTGCCCGGCGAAACCGGCAGACCGCCTGTGTCTGAATCATAGCTGACTGAGAATTCCGGCCGGAACTCAAAAAGATCGAACCCTCCACCAAGCCCATCTGTCCCAAGCGAATAGCCAAAGGCAATGCCCGGTTCCGTCATGCCGACAACAAGATCGAATCCATTGTTGGCAATCATTGGATCCAGAGCGAATGCGGCACGGCTGATGTCTCCCCGAAGTCCATCGGATTCGTCGTTGAGATCAGTCGCTATATCGGTCGCTCCTTCTGTGGAACCTGCATTGATATCAATATACAGAAACGAGGCATTGTCGAAGCTATTCTCCTCAGCTCCAAACATGTCGCCCCGCAATGCAACTCCAAGAACATTGTCCCGGATACCTGCATGAAGTTCTGTGAGTGTCCCGTCCTCGCCAAAATCAGCCGGCGGACCCTCACCCGGACCGTCTGCTGCGGAAACGGCCAGAACCGGTAATGCAAGCATTTCGGATGCATCGCCATCGGGCAGAAGCTGAGCAAGTGGCTCGGGAGAGATCTGGCCTGTAATGGTCAGAATGGAGCTCGCTTCCGATACAATTCCGGTTCCGTTCGGACCGGTCGATGCGACCACACGGACAACGAAGTCGCCGTTCTCAGTGACAATGGCATTCGGGGGCAGTACATCAGTGAGATTGTAGCTGCCAACGACACGTGTGACTTCAAAGACTCCTGTCGTCGGGTTACTCAATGTTCCGAGAATTTCCGACCCGTCAGGTGTATCGAGAAACACACGGGCATATTCCGGATCATCGCCAAAAACGCCTGCGACAACAATCTCAGTCGGGTTGTCTACCGTATCCCCTGGCGGCATTGGATTTGTAATGGTGATGGTCGGGCCATTCACGGATTCTGGAACAGTGGTGGAAGCGATGGCGGTTGTGGGCGGACGAGACGTGTCCGCAAGCTCGGTTGTTGCCTCAAGGAGATGGTCACCCCGTGAATACCCCCGCCATACAAAACGGAATTCGTCCCAGTCATCTCCAAGATTCTGGTCATTCTGAACAAGAATACCAACCGGAGGGAGAAGTGCCTCATCGAATGGAACGGCAGGAACGGGATTACCTCCATCGACGGAAAGCAGGACCGCGAAATCTCCATCACCAAAGGAAATCGCGCCCCCCGGTGTAGATTGTGTATTCACGCGTACCACAATATCGTTGGGATAGACGGAATCAAGAATCTGTGCCGGAAACGGTTGAAAATCCGACACACCGGGATCCGGATTCGTATCCACTCCGATTTCGATTTCAGGAAAAGAAAGCTCGGCATCGATGTTATCGAAACGTGTGACGGAAACGTTTCCGGTCTGCTCGAAGGCCACAACGGCGACCTCGTGCAGTCCGTCTGTGATATTATCGACGACGCTCCGCCATTCAAGACGATCGTGCTGTCTCGCACTGTTGCCGCTATCGACAAGAGCCAGAACATCGATATCGGCTGGCGGTGGATCGATAATGATATGAACGCTGTTGGCCGTGGCGTCAGATCCAACAACAAACTCATAGGATCTGGAAGTAATATCGCTGTCACCGGTCCGGCCCGGAAACAGTAATTCAACCTCCGGTGGAACGCGATCGACATAAACGACCTTTCGCTGAACGTCGAAAAGTGCGGGGCCGTCATCTCTTTCCAAAAAGGCAATCGATTCGAGGTAGTGATTACCCTCAGGGAGTACCGTCGCATCAATACTGACAGAGTATGTTCCTGAACCTCCTCCGGAAGTGGAACTGGCACTTGGAAACGATTCAAAACCGGCGAAGTCGCCATCGGCTGTCACAGCCATGTCACTGTCAAGATCCAGTCCATGGTCGAGTTTCACCAAAGCATTGTCATCGATCCCACCGCCCATGGACTGTAGAGTGACTTCAATAGTATCCGCGGTTACAACATCAATCGGCACAAGGCGCCGAACGCCTTCCGGCCTGCCGTCAGCCGGGTCGGCAGGAAGAGACTGGACGGAATTCGCGATACTGAGCTCAGTCTGTGGAACTTCAGGACCATAAATAATATAGCCCTTCCCGTGAAAATTCTCGCTGCTCGAATTTCGCGGAATGCGAATGGTGACCTGCCCGCCTCCATCCACAGTGACCGAGTTGAAGATATCGGCGTCGAGGGGATCCACGACCGGATCGGCCGCATTGCCCGTCAATTCAACAAGAACGGTTCCGGGAGCAAATGCGGTCTGAACCGTGCGCTCGTCGAAACCAGCGTCTCCCCGGTCATTCAACCCGACAAGGCAGGCATTTTGACGCTCATAAACATAGACATCAGCATCTTCCCACCGATTGGCATAGGCTCCCCGAACATGAGTGTCGTTGATACGCAGAAGATCGAGAATAATGGTGCTGTCGACTGCCCCGTAGCCGACCGCATTACCAAGAGCGTCATCACGGCCGCCTTTTGGGAAATCACGGCCGTCACCGAAGACAAGTGCATTGTAGTATACAACGGGGAATCCCGGGCGTGTCAAAATGTGGGCAAGAGCAACGCTGTTGTAACCTTGGAAAAAACCAGGACCGAATTCGTCGTGACTTCCCGCAAACATGACTCCACGTGTTCCATCATTCGCGTTCCCGTCGGAGCCATCGAAGGAAGCGTTTACAATGGAGCGCATATCTCCAAATCCGCCTGCATCAAAAACACTCCGCATTGCAAAAAAGAGCGGGAAATCCAGATTGTCGCGATTGCCGAACCCGTCCTTGCGAGTATACGCTGAGAGCTGGCCAAAATCTCCGGTGAAGGTTTCGCCGAAACTGAAAGGCGTGAATGGATCGTTGCTGCGAGGGTTCCGTCCGGCATTGAAAAGAGCGGCGTCGTAGAAGTCGTTCCAAAAAAACGTCGGGACGTGTTTGACAGCGTCGAGGCGAAAACCATCCACTCCTTTTGTTTCCACCATCCATTGCACATAACGCAGCAGCAATCCTGTTGCGTTCTCTTCCGTCGGATCTCCAGCCATGGGATCCATGAGGCTAAAAGGATGACGGCCAAACTCCTCGGGAAGATCCTGATCAGGATAATACTGACGGTTTTCCTCGCGAGGCGTCTCATTCGGAATCAAATTCTGAAACCCGGGAACCGGATGACGAATGAACTGATGGTTCTTGTCCTGAGCAATGTCAATGAGTCCGGCGAGACGACCGTTTAAGTCGCCTCCCTCAAATGCACCGTGAAAGTCACCATCCGCATCTTCCGGCAGAGTCGTCACAAAGCCCGGGTACCCCCCGGCATCCTCAAATCCTGGCGAACTCGAGTCTCGAAATCCATTATGGTTCAGGATTGTGTCGATATACAGAAGGACATCGGCACGATCCATCTCGGAGGACATGCGAAGGAAGTCCTGTTCCGTACCATAGAGTGTCCGATCAAAGGGAGAACCCAGGTTGAATCGATCGAACACGTCATAGCCAACGGAAAATCCGCCACTGTCGGCTTTGCCTGGAGGAGGAACCCAAAGACAATCATAGCCTGCAACGAAGGCGTCTGGAAGACGGCGTTCAATGGTTTGCCAATCAGATTCAAACCACTGGAGAATGACATCTCCCTGAGCGCTGCCAGCAGGTATCAGCAAGGCTGCGATGGCAATGGCCTGACCCACTATCCCTGCAAACGTTTCTCTCACAACGAAACCTTTCCGAAAGCCTGAGACTCACCGGAACATCCAGCCCTCGAATTCAGGATTGATAAGCTCAACAGTCGGGAAATGCCAGTCATTACCGTCGTTGTTGTCCCACACTGTGGGAGGAGCACCGTTGTTGAAGACCATGTCGATCTGTACGGCACCCTGCGGAACTTCAAAAACGAACTCCCACACGTCGTCCGTCGTTTCCATCATCACGGCGGCATTCTGCGGATCGGTGATGGCGGTTGGGGTCCAGTTGTTCGTGCCATAGTGGATACGAACGTCCGAAGCGCCCTCGAGATTCCGCCCGGTCGAGTGGTATGTAATCATGACATCCTCGCCACGAACGGGGGGTGATGGTACCGTTATAACTGTTTGAGTGGGCTGCTCACCGCATTCGTTCGGAAATGGCGGTCCTGTTGCGGTAAAATGCCAGTCCGAGCCGTTGTTGCTGTCCCACGTCGCCATCCCGTCATTGAAAGCGAAGTCGATCTGGGCGGCACAGTCATCGACCGTAAAAGTATAGGTCCACAACCCGTCCCCGGCGTCAATCATCTCGCCATCCGGTGAGAACACTGTCTCCCAATCGTTGATTCCGTAGTGTAAATAAACCTGAGAGGCTCCGGCCAGACTTCGCCCCGTGGAATCGTAGGTTACAGTTACCTGCTGCCCGCGAACCGGCGGGGCCGGATCGATAGTGACGACATCCGTTCCTCCCCCACCCCCGTTGCTTCCCGCTCCATCGCCTATCCAGACATGCTGAATAGGCGAACGAGTAACGTTACCACGCAAATCCACAGCTTCCACATAGTAGTCGATCAACACTTCACGCAAGTCCACAACTTCAACCGAATAATGATCGCTGATGTGCAATGGGAGTTCAAAATAATCCACGTCGCCAAAATCGAACGGCTCGTCCTTTGAAAAGGGACGTCCCTCCATTGGGAGGTCGACCCATTCTCCAACACCTGCACCACCGGTATACAGATGGTTGGCCGTATCATCCAGGCCGATGGCTCCGTCATCGTCCATGCGATACTTCAAGGTCACGCTCTCGATGTCACTGACATCGTAGACGAATGTCCAGATTGCAAAATCGCCGTTGTTAAAAACCTCGGCGTAGTTGTGGGCCGGTCCGGAATTGAAACTACCGGGGTTGTACGGATAGCGCTGCGGCAGCCAGACCGTGGGTGGCGTCATATCCATGGCGGAATTCGCAATGCCGGCAAGAAGCGGATCAACATGCTCCGCCATCTCGTTGCAGCCCAAAGCACCCTTGTTTTCCTGATCCAGAGCTGCACCAAAGTAGACATTTCCCGAATCCAAAGCGCCCAGCAGGTAGTGCCAGCCGCGTTCCGTTGCGTTTGTTGAAGTGTCGGGAAACACGATCCTGTTAACGTTACGAGACAGACCACTGACTTGCTCCGCCGTGAGCAGCCGATTCAAAGCGGCATGAAAAACCGCCATTTCACGGGCCTTGTTGTGCCACCCGTTAATCGGATCGAAACCGTTTTGAGTGATAAGCGGATAGTTCCACTGGTTGAACGTGGGGCTGCCAAAGTCGTTGTCAGGATTGATCCAGCCGCCGTCTTCCACGTGGAAAACACGGCTCTCCGCGGGAGGGAACTGATTGAGATAGTGCTGGATGCTTGTTGTCTCATTCCCCAACCCTGCAGCCGCGTTGGCAAGATTTGGAACATTCTCGAAGTAGTACGAAAAACCTCCTCCAAACGCGTTGTCGCCGTCATGGGCGAGAACAACAAGAGAGGGTTGAGCGGGATCGTTTGCCGCCTCCAGATCCGTCAGAAAGGATGCCCCCAAAGGGCCGAACCCGTCAGCATAGCTCATTGCCTGATCAGAGGGAACGCCAATGACCTTTGAAACCTCTCCCGTGTTCGGGTCGATATATTCAATCCACGAAGGCTGATAGGAAAGTGGATTGGCATGTCTGGGAGTACCGCGACTATCGGGAGCTGATCGGGCAATGTAGTTTCTCGCGGCGGGGTTGCGTGCGTCCGCCATATTCGGTGCGTTGCAAATGTCACCGCCAGTGCCCCGTACATATGGATAGTCGGGACAAGCTCGAGCGACCTTGTGACCGGAGACAATCGACCACTCGATGCCATTGGCTTCAAGAACGGGAATCAGCCGAACGGAAAACGCCATTTCGGTGGGAAAGAAACCCTTCGAGATATATTGAGAGCCAAGCTCGACGCGTACCTTTTCCTGGAAAGTTTTGAGCTCCATATCCACAATTTCCGAATCGAGAAGGGCGAGCAATCCATGGTGAAAGGAAAAATTGACGAGATCCAGTCGCGGGGCACCCGTTGAAGTCTTCCAACCGTGCCCCTGCTTGAGAGAGTCTTTCCACTCGGTCCCGCCATAGCCAATCTGACCCGCGTTGGCGAGGTCCTCGACATTCTCCATCAATGCACCGGAATACGATACGGAAGCTCCGGAGTCAGGATGATTTTCGCCAATGTTTCCAAGGGCATCACGAGTCCTTCCCTGGTAGACGGCCTTGCGATCATCTTTACCAAAGATATCGCGAAGGTTGTTTTCAGGAAACTGCGAGCCGCCGTCCTTCTCTGTAATCGATTCCCAGGCGAATTCATAGCGATCCGTTGCCGTCACTCTTGACTGATCGTTCCAATATATGGGCTGGTGCAAATGCCAGTGCCAGGTAACCTTGGGCCGCGTGTTTTGCGCCGGTATCGCGGAGCCAATAGTCGTGCAGAGGGCTGCAAGAATCAGATCGCGGACCCTTGACTTCATCAAAATTCTGTTCACACAGTGCTCCTTAACGCTTGCCGGCCAAATGCCCGCGTGCCGTCGGCACTTCCTTGCGATGAGTGCCGTTCCCATTGCTCATGGAACCATTGAAACGCTGGAAAGCAATCAGCTGATCACGCATGGTTCGCGCCCGCTGCTCATCAAGTGAGCCCTCTTCGAATCTCCATTGCCAGTTGCCTCGCTGGGTTCCAGGGGTATTCATTCTTCCCTTCGTTCCCACTCCAAGAACATCCTGAACCGGCACAATAACCGTGTTTGCCGCGCTCGCAAAACCGGCTGTCATGATTCCCTTTTCGGGTCGTTCACCGATCTGTCCAAGGTATTGAAGAATGCGGATGTGTTCTTCGTCTGTGGCATGTTCTTCATACCACTCGCGAGTCGTGGGATTGTCATGGGTACCGGTATACACGACGGTATTCGGCTTGATCTCGACCGGAAGACTTGAGCCGCGTCGAGTGGGTGGAATCGTCTTCTTCGTCCCCCAGACAAACTGCAAAGGCTCCATTCCCGGAAAGTTATAGCGCTCACGCAGCTCCTCGACCGCCTTTGTAATAACACCGAGATCCTCTGCGATAACAGGCAAAGGACCGAATTCACTCCGGAGTGTGTCGAACAACTCCTCACCTGGAGCCATAATCCACTTGCCGTGACGGGCGGTCTTCTCACCCCACTTCACACTCCAGTAATTGCGGAATCCGATGAAGTGATCGAGTCTTACGATATCGAACGTGTCCAGCAGTGTGCGGAAGCGATCAATCCACCAGGCAAAGCCTTCCTCGCGCATTTTGTCCCAGCGGTAGAGCGGATTTCCCCAAAGCTGTCCGTCTTCCGAGAAGTAATCAGGAGGAACTCCCGCCACATGGGTCGGCATTCCCGTGCAATCCAGCTGAAACAACTCCTGATTTGCCCAGGTATCCGCGCTGTCGAGCGCCACGTAGATAGGCAGGTCACCAACGATCCGGATTCCCCGTTGATGGGCAGCCTCCCGCACGCAACCCCACTGTGATGCAAAAAGATACTGAACAAAAACATGGAAACGGATTTCAGAAGCATACTGCCGCCGTGCCCTGCGCAACGCGGCTCCATCCCTTGCCCTGAACTCCATCGGCCACTCGAGCCAGCAGCGCCCGCCGTTGGCATCCTTCAATGCCATAAACAACGCATAGTCCTTCAGCCACGGTTGCACGGTCTTGCGGCGCTGAAATGCCGCCATTCTTTTGCGCATGGAGGAAAAACCGCCATCCTCAAAGCGCCCGTATGCCTTGCGAAGCAAATTCAGCTTCCATGGAATGACATGCCCATAATCGACCTGATCGCTCTTGAAGCCAACACCTTCAAGGTCGCTCTCTTCAACAAGACCTTCCTTCAAGAGCAACTCGGGGCTGATGAGATAGGGGTTGCCTGCAAAAGCTGAGAAACACTGGTATGGTGAATCGCCGTAGCCGGTGGGACCGAGGGGCAAAACCTGCCAGAGAAAAAAACCCGCGTCTCTTGCCCAATCAAGAAAGCGAATCGCCTGAGGACCCAGGTCCCCTATGCCGAAAGGACCGGGCAGGGAAGTCGGGTGTAGCAGAATTCCGGCTGTGCGCTGATCGAGAACCATAGGAGAGAACTCCAAAAGCCTAACCCCGCGACAATGGGTCCTCTTTGCTCCCACGGCAACGCCGAATTGGAGCGTTGAGAAGCAGGGTTTATCAAATTTTTATCAAACGAAAAAAGCTTATAAAACACACACTTGCGTGCAGACTTCAGAGGCCCCTATCCAAATACTCGATCACGGTGCTCCTGATTATAGCGCAGCCGCTGCTCTGAGGTGAAACTGCGAAAATCCGGGGAACCATCCGCCTTCCTTGGATAGTCCTCACCTTCCGCCGGCACGTCACCTCCCGTTCTGTTCGCAAGCTTGACGGAAACGGATTCCCGAATGGAAAGTCCGCCGCCGCCATCTCCCCCGTAACTGACGGCAACATTTGTAAGCTTTATGTCCTCTTCGAGCGGACGATAGGGTGTGATGCCCAATTGTTGCAAAACACCGTGGTAAGCACGAACAGCCTCTTCCGCCGTGATTTCGTCGTCCGCAATCCGGCGAAGCATTTCAACAAAGGCAAGTTGATGCTCCGAGTTGTTGATTTTACGGCCGAACAAGGCAGCCCTGGCGCCATACTTCTTTGCCTCCGAGAGAAGTTTAAAAGCATCATAGGTCGTTCCGGAGGCACCACCAAGAATGCCAGGCACCAGATTCGGATCATAGCCCGCAAGCTCCTCCATAAACTTCGGACCATGGTAAACGATTTTCAGAAAAAGCGGTCGTCCTGCCCGGGGAACTCCTGCGAGGAGTCTGCCAATCTGGTCATTGATGAAATGACCCAGTTTGCCGGATTCAACCCGGTCCGGCAGATTGGGGTCAAAAACCTCAAGGAAGTGGCGAAATCCTTTCGACTCCGCCTCGATACGAAAACGGCGATACTCCTCGAGAGTGGCACGATCAAGAGCCGTGTCATTGTTGAAGGTACAGGAATACAGGCCCAGATTTGCTCCAAGCGTTCTTTCCTTCGGTTCACATGTTACCTTGCCGCACTGAATCTGGTCGATTGTCGCCGAACGAAATGGAAGGGATGGATCGGAAGTGTAGTGACCACCGCGAATCACATGAATATCCGTGGTGTCATTTGCACGCGCGGCAGGAGTCATTGAACTGTTTTCGAACAGACGCTCATCGATGGCCAGAACCTCGCTGTTACTGGCAGACATCAGCATGATATCCACAAGGCCCTGACGCACGACGGAGCGAATCAGTTCACGATACTCGGAAAGAGTCCGGAAGTTTCCCTCCTGACCATAGTACTCCGGAGACTGACCCGGCGAGGCCATACCGAACGCCATGTCAGCGTCCTTCGCATCGGCGAGAATGAAATCTTTCGACGTGGCTCGCCCCTCACGGATACGGGCAATCTTGACATCCAGACTTTTTTCCATGGGTTCCAACTCCCTGTTCACTCAAACGTGTGCGAGCTCTACTTTCAGCCCGTGGCCTTCCAGCGCCGACACTGCACTTGTCTCAAGTTTTGCGTCTGAAATCAGAGTGTCAAATTCCTCAAGGTGGGCGAAAAAAGAGAGCGACGTTCCACCGTACTTGCTATGATCCGCGAGAAGAAAACGCTCCCTGGCATTCTTCATCATCACGGTTTTAAGGCTCGCGTGGAATTCATTGGAATCCGTCGCGCCCCGCTCGTCATGAAATGCCGTACAAGAGCTAAACGCCTTTGTGACATGATATGTTCCCAGAACATGCTCCGCAGATGGACCAACAAACGATCTTGTGCCGCGATCGAGAGTTCCTCCAATCGCAATCACACGAACGTTTTCTTTCGATATGAGCTCAAGAAGAACCTGAAAAGAATAGGAGAGCACAACGTACTCCTCGTCGGGAAGCAATCGCGCTATGTTCAGTGACGTCGTACTCGCATCGAGAAAAATGATATCACCTTTTTCCACATGTCGAAGAGCATGACGTGCAATTGCCTCTTTTTCTTGCGGGTTCATCACTTCGCGCTGTGCGAAGGATTTGTCCCAGGGGGTGGGATTGATCGGCAGAGCTCCACCGTGACGGCGCAGGATGCGGTTGCTTTTCTCAAGTTTTTCAAGGTCCCGCCGAATCGTCTCGTCAGTAACGTTCAGCAGCTCAGCAAGGTCGCGGACGCGGGCGCTGCCGTCACGCTCGACGTACTCAATAATTCGACGATGTCGTTCTTCAGCCAGCATCCACACAATCCACAAATTCCAACATTGACGGACCGATTCGAGCTGATCTCCCGCCTGGAAGTCAAGTGGCCAAGCCGATTCTTTGCTTCGACATGGCATCAATCCATTCAGCAGCTCATTCCTTTCTGATTTTAAATGACTGAAAACAAATAACTTATAATCACTTCTGCATACTCGCTACATACCAGGACATTCTTGGACGACATCAATCTTTCAAAATGTGGCATCATGCGGATATTCAGCTTGTGCCACGCGCCACAATGACGCCGTGTGCGGCGTGAATCGTACTGTTTTTCCGACTTCATCCAAGGGGACTGAATTGAAGGTTCTGGGTGCCAACATCGGCTCAACCTCCCTTAAGTATCGACTGTTCGATTTCGCCACAGGCAAAGCGAAGGCGCTTGCTGCGGGCGCATATGAAAGGGTTTCAGACTACTCCAGCGCTATCGAGGATGCGCTAGAGTCGCTTCGATCCAAAGGCGCACTCGCTCGGCACGAATCACCGGATGCCGTTGGTTTCAAAACGATCATTGCGAGAGACGTTACAGGGTGCGTTGAGCTGACCGATTCGATTCTCAACGCAATGGAATCGATGTCAGGTGTCGCACCGGCTCATAATCCGGCGTACATTCGTGCTGTCCGACAATTCCGGAGTGTCATGCCGGGCACTTTCATGGTGGGACTTTTTGAAACAGCATATTATCAGTGGATGCCAGAAACAGCAAAGCGGTTCGCCGTGCCTCAGGAATGGCACCGCCTGGGTGTTCGTCGCTGGGGGTTTCATGGAGCGAGTCACAAGTACGTTGCTGAACGATCAGCGGAACTCGCAGGCCGATGTGATGTGGCGGAACGAGTCCGGCGGTTGTATGTGGACGGCCCCGGAGCAGACCCCGCCGAACCACTCAGGCTTGTATCCTGTCACTTGGGTGGCAGCGCATCCGTCACAGGGGCGCGAAGTGGAATTGCCATTGGAAACAGTCTGGGAATGAGTCCACAGTCCGGCCTTCCTCACAATAATCGTGTAGGCGATCTTGATTCCATGGCAATTCCCTATATGATGCGGACTCAGGGCATGACACTGGATCAGGTTGAACGAATTCTCGCGACCGAATCAGGGCTCAAGGGGCTTTCCGGCGGCGCGAACGACGTTCGCGATCTCCGTGTCGAATCGAAAGATGGAAACAGCGACGCGCAATTGGCACTGAATTTCCTGGTCTCCGAAACGCGGCGCTACATCGGAAGCTATACTCTCGAACTGAACGGCCTTGATGTGTTGGTTTTTGCGGGAGGAATAGGAGAAAATGATCCGGACGTCCGGCGGAAAGTGTGCCGAAACCTCGATTACATTGGCTTGAAACTGGATGAAGAACTCAACGAATCCGCCAGGGGTGATATGGAAATCAGTGCGTCTGATTCAAGAGTTAAGGTTTTTGTGATTCAAACAAATGAGGAACTGGTAGTCGCTCGCGAGGTCAAACGCTGGCTGGAATGTAACAGGTGAAGATGACTGGAACAGAGGACCTCTGACTGCCTGGTGGTGTGTGTGAGTCCGGACTCAGATCAAAGGTAGGGCAGAAAAGCGCGATGCAGCTCCGGTGGAAGATCGATGATATTGTAGTCTTTTGAGGAGACGAACAGGATAACCTGTTTGCCCTTGCCCAACATCGTTCGCGCCCCGTTGTAGATCTGATGCTCCAGCGTAACAAACTTGCGATTGAATCCGCCGACCCGCAGACGAACTTCAATTTCCTCAAACTCATGCGATTCCTGTAGAAATTTGTGCTCGATCGATCGAGTCAGGATATACCATGAAGTTGTCTTAAGGTCGAAAGAGGGAATCGCGTGTCGAAAAAAAAGCTCACGGGTTTTGCCGACCCAAAGGATGTATTGGCCAAAGTAGACATTTCCAACGGAATTAGTGTCCTGGTAAGTCGGCGTTAATTTGTGAACGAACCACTTGCCCTCGATCCAGCTGGAAGCCCCCCCGGACACTGCTGACACCTGAGGTGACAGATCGGTTTCGCTTTCAAGGAGTTCTTCGCGGCCTTCACTGCTTTCCTTTACAAGCGCGGTATCAGATGAGTGGCCCGCTGCTTCTTCGGCTTTTCCCTCTGACATGCCGCGAATCGACGATACAGCACCTGCAATGTCACGTTCCGCAAGCCGCTCGACGATCCCTGCCTTCTTGACTTCCTCAACAGCCTTTCGCGTCGCGATACAGACCGATGCATGAGCAACCGGAATAATGGCGCCAAGCATCATCAAAAGAGGCAACTCCTGGAAATAGCCGATTCCGAACACACCCAGGGAGAAAGCCGCGAGCGAGACCAATGTTGTTTGCGTAAAGGCTGTAAAGCGGGGTTCGAAGAAGGAGCGGAAGAGATAGACAAGAGCGTATCCCACCGAAAATGACCCATAAAAGGCCATGAAGTACTCAAGTTCCAGACCCATGGGTATGGCCAGCAGACCCACAATGGCAGCCAGGGTGAACGGTGGAATTGGCGATTCGAGAAAACTCTTTGGAACCAGCGTGACAAGCACGGAGTCCGACTTCTTCAGAGCATCGGTTTGGAACCACTTCAGAGCCACATAACCGCTGTCGAGTGTCGAGATAATGCAGAGACAAAGGAAAATGACGTACATCACACGAAAAAGAAGCGGCGTTTCGAGTCCGCTCAAAAAGAGGAATCGGACAACAAAATCCTTAACGTGGAACAGACCGTCTGACGACTGTTGCAGTAGAGATGCCGCGACTCCGAGATCGCGAGCTTCGCTCCACAGGGAAAGAGCCAGGGTCCCGTGAAACAGGAGCACCAGGAAAAAAAACGTGCCACCGAACAGATACGCCCCACGAACGTTTGTCTTCTCGCGTTTGATCTGGATGGCGCGCTGCCACTGTTGTATGTCAAGCCATGGTCCAAGAAGAAAACCGACTATGATAGGAATAAAATAGCCGCTGAAACTCCATGACAGAGCGCTCTCCGCCCCGTGGAAAGGCTTCGGAATTCGATTCGATGCGTGAAAGTATGATCCGCCGCCCCAACCGATCAGCAGCACGGACGCGATAATGACGACAGCCATGGCGAAGTGTGACCACTTGAGCTGACCAATCCTGAACTGCTCGCCAAGAAGAAGCCCTGCGCCCAAAACAATGAGTGCGACCATGTAACGATCAACGCCCAGAGGGATGAAAACGTACTTGAAGAGGGCAAAAAACGTGAGAGAGATGGCAACGACCTGATAGAGCAGAAAAATCCAGCGGAGGCTCCCCACGGTGCGGAGGAAGTGCTTTTCGAATTCCAGGCCGGATTCGAAACGCCCAGCGATGGACTGCGCCATCCAGCCAAACCCGGCCAATCCGATAGCGTTGGGAATCGCAAAGGCCAGCAAACCTCCGAGGCCAAACTGAATGGCCATCTGGACGGAGAAAAAGAGGCCCAGGCCCCACGTCCACGAGAGAGCGATGGAAAAGCCCCATAGCGGGACATTAAGCTTTCGCAAGTTCAGCAATGGTAGTCTCCTGCGTGCGCAGCAGGCAATCGCCGCAAGCAACCAAGAGGCTCAAGACGAAATCGCATTCGGCTGCTGAAACGTGTGTCTCAGGCCGAGTCGCCTCAATTCAACGGTTTTCCTGATTCTTTCGGCGGACAACTCCAGTTGCCCGCCAGAAAGACTGAAGTTTTCAGACCGCTGGTGCGCCTTCACCCACGAGGGCGCTCGTTTCCCGGGCAATCATCAGTTCTTCCCGGGTCGGGATGACGAGGATCCGGAGAGGTGACGAACCTGTCGCAATATCTCCTTCACCGTCATGTGTCCGATTTTCCGATTCGTCGAGGACCAGGCCAAGGTGGTCGAGACCGGCCGCGATGCGGTGACGCATCCGGGCACCCCGCTCCCCCACTCCGCCGGTAAAGATGATCGCCTGCGGCTTCTCAAGAACCGCCAGATAGGCGCCAATGTACTTGCGAACTCGGCGAGCGTACACCTCGAGTGAAAGAGCGGCTCGGTCATGGCCTCCGTCGGTGGCCTCCTCCAATTCACGAACGTCGTTCGTCAGACCGGACAGCCCTTTAAGCCCGCTCTGCTTGTTGAGCGCCTTGTCGAGATCCTTGATCGAAAGGTCCCTGCGACCGGCAATGTGAAAAATGATCGCAGGATCAATGTCACCGCAGCGCGTTCCCATGACAAGGCCCTCCAAAGGTGTAAGCCCCATGGAGGTGTCGACGGACTTCCCGTTTTGAATTGCCGCGCAGGAACAGCCGTTACCGAGGTGCAGTGTGATACCGGTAAACTCGTCCGTTTCGATACCGAGAAGCTCGGCAGCCCTCATCGCCACGTAGCGATGCGATGTTCCATGGAAACCGTAACGGCGAACACCATCCTCCTGGTACCATTCCCAGGGCAGCGCATAGGACCATGCTTCACGTGGCATCGTTTGATGAAATGCCGTATCGAAAACCGCGACGTGGGGAATATCGGGGAATGCCTTCATCGCGGCACGAATACCAACAAGGTTCGGTGGATTGTGCAGAGGCGCGAGGACGGAGCAGTCCTCGATCACTTTTTCAACACCGGCGTCGATGATGGCGGACGAGAAAAACTTCTCTCCACCATGCACAACCCTGTGACCAACAGCGGTAATCTCGGAGGCCTCGGCCACTCCCCCTTTCGCGGGATCCATCACAACATCATGAATGGCATCCATGGCCTGCAGGTGATCCGGTGCCTCAATAGCGCGCGAATCCTCTCCGGTATTCCATGAATGGGTGAGCGTGGGGGATGACTCCCCGATGCGCTCAACGGAACCCTTGACGATTGGCGCCTCAGTTTCCGTTTCGAACATCCTGTACTTGATGGATGAACTTCCACAGTTAAGAACCAGAACTTTCATGAATCATCTCCAAAGGGGGGAGTTGGAGTCTACTCGCATTGCAATGCCGCAATGGCGGAAACCGCGACGATGTCGTCAACGGACGCGCCTCTCGACAAATCGTTAACGGGCCTGGAAAAGCCCTGCATGACAGGCCCGATAGCTGCTGCCTTCGCCAGACGCTGGACCAGCTTGTAACCCATGTTTCCTGCATTGAGATCCGGAAACACAAGGACGTTGGCCTGCCCCGCCAGAGGCGACTCAGGACATTTCTTCCTGGCAACGCTCTCCACAATGGCAGCATCCACCTGCAAGTCTCCGTCGATTGCGAGATCCGGCGCCATGGCGCGGGCCAGTTCCGTCGCCTTTCGAACTTTGTCGACGTGCTCGTGAGATGCGCTGCCATGAGTTGAAAAAGACAACATTGCCACCTTTGGCTCCACGTCCAGCAGCTTCCGTGCGTTGCGTGCCGTAATGACAGCGATCTCTGCCAGTTCCTGAGCGTTCGGATCCACAACAACAGCACAATCCGCAAACACAAGGACACGATCAGGATCTCCGGGAACCACCATCACGAAATAGCTGGATGCCTGACTGACACCTTTGGCGTAACCAACTCCAAGTCCCGCGGCGGAAATAACCTGCGCAGTTGGATTGGCAACACCCGCCACCATACCGTCGGCATCGCCGGCACTCACCATCATGGCGCCGAACATGAGCGGTTTCTTCACCAGACGTTTCGCGATGCCCTCCTTCACGCCCCGCTGCTGTGCATACAGGGCGGCATAGGCGGCCGCTCTCTCATCCGAAGCAGGTGAGACAACTTCCACACCGGCGGGAGCTGATATCGCCGGATCTCCCACCAAAATCGGTATTGCTATTCCCTCGTCAGCGAGTCTCGCCGCCGCCTCCACCATGCGCTGATCGTCCGCTTCCGGCAAAACGATTCGGCGAGGCTTGGCTTTTGCACGCTCGATGAACTGTTCATTCAGACTCATGATCCTCGATAGCCTCCGAAAATAAGCTGTGCCCTAGTAGCTGAGCTCGCCAATCCAGTATGACTTGATCCACGTTGCGAAGTCATCCCATCGGTCCGTAATGCCAGCAGACTCGTGAGTCCACTGAACAACGCTCTTCTCCTCCCCCTTCGAACCGAGATCGAAGCAAAAGTAACCACCGTCTCCCGCCGCAAAAGGAAGCAGTGTGCGTGGCACCCCGCATTCATTCCAGGCGGACTCCACCGCCTCGACGATATTGATCGGCCCGTGGGCCGTCACAACAAGTGGCTCAATATCGCCTGCATTAATGTTGGAGTGCTCCAATTCAAAAACACGAAAGGAGGGAGGGAATGTTACTCCCAGGCGCGACTCCGCCTGCGCAATCTGCTGTTCTGTGGGAAGCGGCAGAGGCCGGGGCACCGGTTTTTCCAAAGTGTGCAACTCTTCAAAGACTCTTTGCGCATCCATGGGGTGGCTCCTCACCGGACGGGATAAAAGGGCCACCGCTTTCTTTCCACGGCGGCCCGTGGCTCACTAGGAAAGATAGCCGGAAATGAATTCAACCGCATCGCCGACAGTTTGAACCTTCAGTGCCTTGTCTTCCTCCATCTCGATGTCGAACTCTTCCTCAAAACCGGCCACGAGTTCAACTGACTGGATCGACTCGGCTCCAAGGTCGTTCGTGAAGGAGTGCTCCTCCTTGATGTTCGCCTCGGGAACATTGAGCACTTCGGACACCACCTTCGTCACACGAGTGACAACTTCATTGCGATCCATGGGGCTCTTCCTTTCCGGGGATTGGTCGTCGGATCATTTCTTGAGGAGAGATGCCGCCGCTTCGTCCACGACGAAAGTACATGCGGGGTGGTCCTGAAGCAGGCTGGCCGGACAATCGGGCGAGAACGCCCCGTTAACGGCATCGGCAACCGCCTGAGCTTTCTTTTCACCCGTCGCAAGCAACACGATGCTGCGGGCTTCCCGAATAGTGCCAATACCGGTTGAAAGCGCACAGCGCGGAACGTCTGACGCCTTCTTGAAGAAGCGGCCGTCACTGTTTGCGTCGATCGTCGACTGAGTCAGGCTGACAAGACGGGTACGGCTGTCCACACTGCTGCCAGGTTCATTGAACGCGATGTGCCCGTTTCCGCCAATACCGAGCAACCACAGATCGACTCCGCCGGAAGCAAGAATCTTTGTTTCAAAGGCCTGACATTCCAGCATCGGATTCGTGGCGGCGCCGTTCAGCACGTTCGTGTTCCATGGACGAACATCGACCTTCTCAAAAAGCCGCGTGTTCATAAAGTAACGATAGCTCTGATCGTGATCGCCGTCGAGACCCCAATATTCGTCAAGATTGAACGTTGTAATCCCCGCAAAGCTGACCTCTTTTGCTTTGTGCATCTTTGCGAGTTCAGCGTAAGTGCCTTCCGGTGTGGAACCGGTGGCGAGTCCAAGAACCATTCTTGGATTCGCCTTGATGGCCTTCGCGATCATCTGTGCAGCCTGCTCGGCGACTTCCTTTGCTTCCTTACAGACTTTAACTTTTACAGCCCCAGCCATAAAGAGCCTCCTGGTGGTGGGAAAAATTGGTTTCCTTTTACGGCTTTTGACAGAAGTTGGCCTGGAAACGCTTTACTGTCAACCATGGTCTCAAGGGTGTGTAAAGGCAAAAACACCAACCACTATCTGATTTATCCAGAACAAGTAATATCAATGATCTAAGAGGTATGCGAGAAAAATTACCCTCGACGAGCCAACTCAGCCCCGATATGAGGAATCAATTCCAACTGGAATTGGGCTGAAATTCTTTCATCATTTTTTAACAAAAGGGCCACGCCCCTATGGAGGTTATCATGGCGAATCAGCGCGAACTCACATCTGACGAGGTCGTCGCACTTGAGAAGGCCGGCTGCTCCGCCAGCGACTGGTCCGGGGTCCGGGTGAGCGACGAATTCAATGTATCGGCGATTCGAAACGTCCGATTTCTCGGCAAGGTTTCCGTTTCCGGCTCTTCACAGATCGACAACGCCACGATCGAAGACTGTGACATCGGAAGAGACGTTACGATTCGCAATATCGACGGGCGAATTTCCAGCTACACCATTGAGGACGGAGCAACGATCATTGGCGTGGGCTCGTTGGTTACAAACGCGGGAGCGACGTTCGGCAATGGTGTTGAAGTCGAAGCGGTAAATGAGGGCGGAGGCCGTATTGTTCGCCTCTATGACGGCCTTTCCAGCCAGACTGCTTATCTGCAGGCCATGTATCGCTATCGCGGCAAATTGCAAAAGCAACTGGATGCCATGATCGACGCTCACATCAAGAGCATCAAGTCAGACAGGGGGACCATTGGACAAAACGCCCGTATTGAAAACGTCCCGCAAATCGAGGATGTGCGCGTCGGCCCTTATGCAAGGATTCTGGGAGCGGCAAGGCTCGAAAACGGTACCGTCCTGAGCGAGAAGACGGCTCCCGCATTTGTCGGTTCGAATGTCGTCGCCGACGCCTTTATTGTCGCGGAAGGTGCAAAGGTCGATTCCGGTGCCATCATCGACAAGACTTTCGTGGGACAGGCCGTCAAACTCGGCAAAACGTTTTCATCGGAAAACTCTCTGTTCTTCTGCAATTGCGAAGGATTCCACAGCGAAGCAGTGGCCATCTTCGCCGGTCCGTACACCGTAACACATCATCGCAGCACATTGTTGATTGCCGGTGCATACTCTTTCTATAATGCCGGAAGCGCGACGAACGCCAGTAACCACATGTACAAACTCGGCCCCGTCCATCAGGGGCGACTTGAGCGTGGAAGCAAAACGGCATCCGGCTCCTACATGCTGTGGCCCTGCGTGGTCGGCCCCTTCACTGTCGTCATGGGAAAGAACATGGCCAACTTTGACACAAGTGACTTTCCCTTTTCCTATATCTCGGCCGAGTCGGATGGCAGCATGCTGACTCCCGGTATGAATATGTTCACCGTCGGAACAACCCGCGACGGGGAGAAATGGCCCGCCCGCGACAGGCGGAAAGCGACGGAGAAGCGCGACCTGGTTCGTTTCGAGGTTTTCAGCCCCTACACCGTCGGCCGCATGCTGAAAGGCGAAAAGACTTTGACTGAACTCGCCGCCTCCACGGAGAAATCCGTGAAGGTGGTTCGCCACAATGGCATTACCATCAAACGACTGCTTCTTCGGACCGGTGCAAAAAACTACGCGGGAGGTATTGACCGATACCTGTTTGGTGAAATTCTGAAGCATGCCGACACCGACTCACTCGCTGCGGCTTCACAAGGAAAGGTATGTCGCGAATGGGTGGACGTTGGCGGACTGCTCATCAGCAAAGACCGGCTGGCTGAGATTCTGAAGGACGTGGAGCAGGGCAAACTTGGCACGGCGGCAGATCTTCAGAGAGCACTCGTGCAAGCCTCTGACGCCTACGAAGCGGATGCGTGGGCATGGATACGGGACGTTTATGAAGAAAGACACGGCAAGAGCGTCGACGATCTGACGAAGGAGGATATCGACGCCATTCGTGCCGCTCACAACAAGATGACGGGCACGTTCATGAAGAAGCTTCTTGCCGATGCGGAAAAGGAGTTCGATGAGGGAACCCAGCTTGGTTTCGGCCTCGATGGCAATGGGACCGGAGCGGACCGCGTCGCTGATTTCGAGGATGTCCGTGGAACGTTCGAGGGGAATTCGTTTGTCAAAGGGCTGAAGAAACAACTGGAGGAAGTGGGAAGCTGAGACGGTCTACATCATCAACAAATTCTTCGGTGCGGGCTCTGTCTGGAGCCCGCACTTTTTGTACCCATCGCCTCGCAAACCCCATGGGTTTCGCCTTGCCGCAGAGTACCATCTCCCTTCGTCATAGCGCACCGCCAGGAACCCAGGCAAGCTCCCATGACGACTCAAGCCTCCGAAAACCTTCACTCCCGGCCTCTTGGAACACCTCTTCCCGATCGGGAGCACGCCTGCTCGGTTTCCATGCCCGCCTGGCAGGATGTGATCGATTATGAGGAAGGTCGGCCAGAAACGCTGCACCAGTTAAGAGCGGGATATCCGCGATTCCTCATCCCGCCCCGGGTCCGCGAGCTGTTCGACGCATGCGCTCGGCGGTTTGCCGCGGAAGGAGAGCAAACCTTCGTCTTTCCGTCCGAAGCCTCGGCAATGCGCTGTCTGGAGTTTCTCAAGCGCGAGAAAGGCTGTAAGGCTGTTATCGACAACGCTGGTTATGAAGGCCTCCAGGCGGTGACATTTCCATCTGACTGTTTTGCAACAGTGAAGAAATACTGGCAACACTCAGGAGAAATTGTTTCCTCCCGCCTCGCACAGTCGGCGCTTGCCGGACGGAGAGTCGCGGATGACAGAGAAGCACGCAGCAACCTGGTGGAACGAATAGCCGCCTTTACCAAAGCGCCGGCGAAGAACATCCTCCTCTACCCCAGCGGGATGGCGGCTATCTTCCATATCCATCGCCTCTTGTGCCGCCTCCACCCGGGCAAAGCGACCGCACAGTTCGGATTTGCTTATCTGGACACCGTGAAAATCCAGGAATGGTTCGGCACGGGCCTTCACTCGTTTCCTCATTGCAGGGAGACTGACTACGTTGAGCTGGAGAAACTGGCGAAAACCGGTTCGCTGGGAGGGGTCTTTACCGAGCTTCCAACCAATCCGCTTCTCGACTGTGTCGACATCCGGCGGCTTCACGATATCACGTCGAAAAACGGAATTCCACTCGTTGTGGACGACACGATCGCCACGTTTCTCAACGCCGATCCACTGCCGTTCTGCGACTACCAGGTCACAAGTCTCACCAAGTCTTTTTCAGGGGCGGGAGATGTCATGTCCGGAAGTCTCGTGATTTCTCCTCACTCTGAGATTGCCAAAAAACACCGGAGCACACTGATTGACTTGCAGGATGTCGACCTTTGGCCGGAGGATGCCATTGCGCTTGATGAAAACTCGCGCGGTTTCGTCGAACGGCAGGCTGTCATGAACGGGAACGCCGAGCGTCTCGCGGAATTTCTAAGCCAACATCCCGCCGTGGAAAGAGTGTACTATCCAAGGTACCGCTCACCGGAGAAATTCGAAACCGTACGACGTGACAACGGTGGATGGGGAGCTCTGATGTCAGTGCTCCTGAAGGAGCCCTCGCGCACCGCCAGAGTTTTCTACGACACACTCGATGTCCCGAAGGGACCAAGTCTTGGTACGGATTTTACTCTTGTCTGTCCGTACACGATGATCGCCCACTACCATGAACTGGAGTGGGCGGAGAATCAGGGCGTGTCACGATGGCTTGTCAGAGTGAGCGTGGGAACAGAGCCCTACGACACGCTTCAGTCAAGATTTGCCACGGCACTCGAGGCGGCGCTAGTTCGCCAAAACTGACCACAACACACCGGCGGCAATCGCCGAGCCGATCACACCTGAAACATTCGGTCCCATGGCGTGCATGAGCAGGAAGTTACTCTTGTCGTATTCCTGGCCAACCTGATGAACAACACGAGCAGAGTCCGGAACGGCTGAGACACCGGCCGCACCAATCAACGGATTCAACCGGTTTTCCCCTTTCAGGAACAGGTTCATGAATTTGGCAAAGAGCAACCCTGAAGCTGTCGCAATCATGAAGGAAAACGCACCGAGGGCGAAAATCTTGATGGATTCACCCTTGAGAAAACTCTGCGCCTCGGTGCTGACTCCGACACTGAAACCCAGGAGAATCGTCACGGTGTCAATGAGAGCGGTGCGTGCCGTATTGGCAAGACGCTCCGTCACACCCGACTCCTTCAGCAGATTTCCGAAGAAAAGCATGCCAAGCAGGTTGAGAGCGCCCGGAACGATAAACGCCGCTGCGATGAAGCCGATAATCGGAAAAAGAATCTTCTCCCGTTTCGTCACCTGACGAGGCGGCTTCATGCGGATGAGCCTCTCCTCTTTCGTGGTCAGTAACCGCATGATGGGCGGCTGAATGACCGGAACGAGAGCCATATAAGAGTAAGCGGACACCGCAATGGCTCCAAGCAGTTCCGGCGCAAGTTTGGATGACAGGAAGATCGCGGTGGGGCCGTCGGCGCCGCCAATGATACCGATGGCTCCCGATTGTCCGGGACTGAAGCCGAGAAAAAGAGCTCCCAGCAATGTGAGGAAAATACCCGCCTGTGCCGCCGCCCCCAGAAACAACAGCTTCGGATTCGACAAAAGCGCGGAAAAATCCGTCATGGCTCCGATACCGAGAAAGACCAGTGGCGGGAACCATCCATAGCGAACGCCGTGGTAAAGAATGTTGAGAACGGAGTGTTCCTCCCGGTAACCAATTCCCATTCCTTCAGTGAAAGGAATGTTACCCACCAGCATGCCAAAACCAATAGGTACAAGAAGAAGAGGTTCGTAGTCTTTTGTAACGGCAAGATAGATGAAAACACAACCGATCACAATCATGATCAGATTGGTGACATGGAAATTTCCAAAACCGCTGTTGGCAGCAAAAGTCTGAATGAATTCCAGCACGGAATGACTCCTCAAGTCCGGAAGACGTTGGCTATTCGATATCGAGAAGTGCGTCGCCCTCGAGCACCGATTGTTCCGCCGCAACGTGGAGCTTTGCCACCTTGCCGCTTCGCGACGCATACACTTCGTTTTCCATCTTCATCGCTTCAAGAATCAAAACGATCTGCCCGTCCTTCACTTCATCGCCTTCCCTGACGGCAACGGACTTGATAACTCCTGGAAGGGGTGAGCGAACGGAACCGAGGGATCCCTGCGGCTTCATGCGCGCAGGTTGAGGACCCGCGCCCGTCACGGCTTTTGGACGTTCAATATGAACGGTTGGAGCCTTCGCGCGTTCAACCTCAACGGTGTACGTCACACCGTTGACAGTGACATCAGCGTCGCTCCCTTCCATTCGATCAATCGAGACGTCGTACCTGTTTCCTGCAATCGTGAACTTAAACTTCTTCATACGGGTCAGCCTTTCCTCGTTGGGAAGGTCCATTTGTCGATCATCATGTGTGTTTTTCCTGAATTCCACCAGCCACTGTATGGGCGTGTGACCTTGCGAATCGTCACGGCTCCCGGGGGCGCTTCTTCGAAGGTGCGAAGATCCAGGTACAATGCCAGGGCGATGGCATGAACGACTTCGGCGGTCACTTCCGGGACGGGCGGATCACCCGCTTCTCTCTCCGACCTTGCTCTGACGGTTCTTCCGGACGTAAATCGCGCAAGGAACTTCAGCGCAGTGAAAATGGTAATCAAACCGAGGAAAACCGCAAGCATACCAACAAGCGCCACCTGACTCCCGAAGGAGATGATCTCAGCCGCGGTCCGTTCACCGGTTCCATCCTGAGCGAAAGAAATGCAGGGAGCTGCAAGAATACAAACGATGCAAAATCGGGTCTTCATAGCGGAATACTCGCATGCTTCTTGGGAGGATTGCTGTCGCGTTTGGTGCTGAGCATCTCAAGTGCTCGAATCAGACGGAAACGGGTCTTGTCAGGCTCAATGATGTCATCGATGTAGCCATGCTCCGCCGCGCGATACGGATTCATGAAATTGTCTTCGTACTCGCTGGTGAGCTCGGCAAGTTTTGCCTCGGGATTTTCCGCTCCGGAAATTTCCTTGTGATTGAGAACTTCAACCGCACCCTTGGCTCCCATCACAGCGATTTCAGCCTGCGGCCACGCATAGTTGATGTCACCTCGCAGGTGCTTGGAACTCATGACGCAATAGGCGCCGCCATACGCTTTCCGTGTAATGACTGTCAGCTTCGGGACGGTTGCTTCAGCATATGCGAACAGAAGTTTCGCGCCGTGGATGATAATTCCACCATGCTCCTGCGACGTTCCCGGCAGAAATCCAGGCACATCCTCGAACGTGATGATCGGGATGTTGAAGCAGTCGCAGAACCGTACAAACCGGGCGGCTTTCCGCGATGCGTTGATATCCAGAACGCCGGCAAGATACTTGGGCTGATTCGCCACGATTCCAACAGAGCGGCCGTTCAAACGGGCAAAGGCTGTGATGATGTTCTGTGCGTATCTGGGCTGAATCTCCAACAGGCGATGGTCATCCATCACCAACCCGATCAGCGTTCTCATGTCATACGGCTTGTTGGGGTCGTCCGGAACGATTTCGTTCAGTTCCGAATCCGCACGATTTATCGGGTCGGAGCATTCCAGGATCGGAGCCTCGCCGAGGTTGTTCTGAGGCAGGTAACTGAGGAGCACTTTGATCAGATCTATGGCCTCCTCTTCCGTGTCCGCGCTGAAGTGCGCGCAGCCGCTCTTGCTCGCATGCACGGTTGCTCCGCCGAGGTCATCAACTCCAACGTCTTCTCCGGTCACGGCCTTGACCACCTTGGGGCCCGTAATGAACATATAGGCACCTTGCGACATGATGGTGAAGTCAGTAATGGCGGGTGAATAGACTGCCCCGCCTGCACAGGGACCCAGAATTGCGGAAATCTGGGGAACCACGCCGGACGCAAGAACGTTACGGAGAAAGATATCCGCATAGCCTGCAAGTGACAGTACACCTTCCTGAATACGCGCACCGCCGGAATCGTTCAGACCGATGACGGGAGCACCGACTTTCATTGCCGCGTCCATCACCTTGCAGATTTTCTTTGCAAATGTCTCTGAAAGGGACCCGCCGAAAACCGTAAAGTCCTGGGAAAAAACAAACACCTGACGGCTGTCGATCGTTCCGTAGCCACAAACCACGCCGTCGGCGGCGAATCGCTGCTTCTCCATTCCGAAATCCGCGCAGCGATGCTTCACGAAGATGTCAAACTCCTCGAAGCTCCCCTCGTCGAGCAGCATATCGATTCGCTCACGGGCTGTGTAGCGCCCCTTCTTGTGCTGCGAATCGATCCTTTTCTGGCCGCCGCCGAGTTGAGCCTGCTCGCGCTCCGCACGCAGTTTCAGAATCCGGTCCTCAATCATGGTCGTCTCCGGGTTGTTGAAACACCCGCTGATTTGCCATCCGTCCGCGAGTGCGAGCGCGACGTAGCGAATCACTCAAGCAGAGTGCAATAGAAAACAGAGTTTATTTATCCGCATTATCTCAATAAATGTTTTTTCTTGCTTTCCGCCTGTTTCCGGTCCGCTGGCATGTAAACTCTCACCTCCTTCCGAGGGAGTGATTGACAACGGGCACGATACGCTCAATTGTATCGGTCCGGTTTCGGACTCTCTGCCCGCGGGGCGGGGCGGCGAATCCTGGTCGGATCGCCACAATTCCGTCGAATTACAGGAGTAGTTGATATGGCTGTCGAAGCAGTGGAACCGAAAGCCGAAGTCAGATCATTTCTAAACGGCACACCGAAAAAGATACTCATTGGCGGCCAGTGGGTCGAAGCACTCGAAGGCGGAACCTTCGAGGTCCTCAATCCAGCGGACGAATCCGTGCTTGCCTCCGTTCAGCAGGGCGGGGCCGCGGACATCGAGCGTGCAGTCAAGGCGGCCCGGCGATCTTTCGAGGAAGGCGCGTATCGTCGAATGAGCGTTCATGAGCGCTCGAAACTTTTGTTTAAACTCTCGGACCTGATTGAGACCCACCTTGATGAACTGGCACAGTTGGAATCACTCGACAACGGCAAACCTTACTCTGTTGCAAAAGCCGCCGACCTGCCGCTTGTCGTTGAGCATTTCAGGTACTATGCCGGCTGGGCGGATAAAATCACCGGCGAGACTATTCCGGTCGCTCCGCCCTACGACCCGAACGGCCGCTACTTGAACTATACCCTGCATGAACCTGTCGGTGTTGTTGGTCAGATTATTCCGTGGAACTTCCCGCTCCTCATGGCTGCATGGAAACTTGGAGCCGCCCTGGCAACTGGCAACAGCCTGATTCTCAAGCCGGCTGAGCAAACTCCGCTGAGCGCGTTGCGGCTTGGCGAGTTGATTTGCGAAGCGGGCTTCCCCGACGGCGTTGTCAATATCGTGACAGGGTTCGGAGACGCCGGAGCTGCACTCGCAAGCCATCCCGATGTGGACAAGGTTGCATTTACAGGAAGCACCGAGGTCGGCAAGAAGATCGTTGGAGCTTCCGCCGGGAACCTGAAACGTGTGACTCTGGAACTCGGTGGAAAGTCTCCCAACGTGATTTTCGCAGACGCCGACATTGAAGCGGCTTCCGCTGCGGCCGCCTCAGCAATCTTTTTCAATCACGGTCAGTGCTGTTGCGCCGGTTCCCGTATGTTCATCGAAGAAAAAGTCTACGATGAGGTGGTTGACCGCGTTGCAGACATCGCAAAGGACATCAAGGTTGGTCCAGGCATGGCTCCCGACACCAACATGGGACCTCTTGTTTCAGAGGAACAGCTCGAACGGGTGCTTGGCTACATTCAATCAGGCATCGACGAAGGAGCGGAACCCATTGCCGGCGGTGAAACACAAAAGGCCGGGAAAGGCTACTTCTGCAAGCCGACCGTCTTCAAAAAGACCCACAACAAAATGACAATGGTCCGGGAGGAAATTTTCGGCCCCGTTGTAGCCGCACTTCCCTTTTCGGAAGTCGGTGAAATGGAACACCATGCAAACGACACACACTACGGTCTCGCTGCCGGAGTGTTCACTTCAGACGTGGGAAAGGCACATCGCACAGCGGAGGCGCTGAGAGCCGGAACGGTTTGGGTTAACTGTTACAACATGTTCGACGCGGCCTCTCCGTTTGGCGGCTACAAGCAGTCCGGCTACGGACGGGAAATGGGCAAGTACGCCCTCGACAACTACACCCAGGTGAAGAGCGTCTGGATGAAAATCGGGTAGCTCAGCGCTAAAGACGACTCCTCAAGGGGCTCCGGCGGTCTTCACTCCGGAGCCCTTCGTGTTCCAGTATCGACACCTCACCAAAATTTATTGGACACTAGTTATCCAATTTGTCTTGATCCCGGCCATTCTTCTCACTTACACACCCGGCGAACGCGGCGGCGGCCCGTTCAATCTCTCACGGATCACTGTTCATGATGAACCATCCCCCTGATAACGGCGCGGGCGCGACCCAGGCCGAACCTGAACTGCGCTTGAGAGACGACTTCGCGCCCAGCGATCTGCAAGCCTGGCGCCAATTGGTGGAGAAAGACTTGAAAGGCGCCGACTATGGAAAAAAACTCGTCTGGCGAACACACGAAGGGTTTTCCATTCAGCCGATTTATACAGTCGCTGATCGAACGGATTCAATGCCCCGGGAAGCGCCTCCGGGAGCTGCCCCCTACCGAAGAGGAACCACGCCACCCACACGCGGAGCGGAACCCTGGCAGGTTCGTCAGGACTGCCTGCTCGCATCGCCGGAAGAACTCAATGGCGCTCTGCGAGACGGTCTGGCACGCGGACAGAATGCCATTGGAATTCGGCTCGACAATGCCGCCCGCCAGGGCATCGACGGCGATGATCCCCGAGCGGCGGGGCTGGCAGGCCGTGGCGGCTGTACGATCAGCTCGATCAACGGACTGAGAGTCGCCCTCGCCGAAATCGATCTCTCTCGGGTACCCATCACGATTCGTACCGGCACGTCGGCCCTTCCGGTCCTCGGCATGCTGGTGGCGCTCGCTCGGGAGCAGGACATTGACCCGGGACTCCTGACCGGTGCGGTCGAAGGAGACCCGATTCGCGAGTTGATCAAAAACGGTTTTATGCGGGGATCGCCGGATCTTCGATATGCAGAGCTGTTTGCAATGGCACACTGGTGCCGGAATTACGCTCCGGGGATTCGCCCCGTTATGGTAAACAGCCACCCGGTTCATGCAGCCGGTGCCTCGGCGGTGCAGGAAGCCGCTTATGTGCTCGCTTCCGGGGCGGAATACATGCGCGCGTTGATGGCTGTCGGTTTGAGTGCAAATGAGGCGGCTCTTGCGATATCGGTGAGCGTTTCCGTTTCCACCAACCTTTTCATGGAAATCGGCAAGCTTCGCGCGACCCGTGTGATGTGGACCAGAATGATGCGGGCGCTTGGTGTAACAGACGGTTTCGCGGAACGGATGTTCTGCCATGTTCGCACCAGTACCTGGACGAAAACGTCCGACGACCCATACAACAACATCATCCGGACTTCGATCGAGGGTTTTGCCGCCGCTGTTGGTGGATGTGATTCGATGTATCTCGCTCCCTTCGACGAAACCATCGGACGCGCCGACCCCTTCAGCTCACGCATCGCCCGCAACCAGCAACTTGTTCTGCAACTCGAGGCGCATCTCGGGCGAGTCGCGGATCCTGCAGGAGGAAGCTACTATGTCGAGCACCTGACGGATTCCATCATTGCCGAGTCATGGAAGCTCTTTACAAGCCTTGAATCAAACGGCGGATTGCTCGATTCTCTTTCCGCCGGTACGTTTCAGTCTGAAGTAAAGGCTGTAAGCGATCGAAAGCACGACCTGATCGCCCGTAGACGCATGTCGATTGTGGGTGTCAGCAACTACGCCGATCCGCAGGAAAAACCGGTCATACGCACTCACATCGCTCGCGAGGAGTTCCTCGCGGAGCGCCGCAAGAAACTTTCCCGCTTGAAAGCGGTCCGTAGTCAGAGCGCCGTGCATCGCGCCCTGGTCGGTCTGACTTCCACCATCGCAAAACCGGAAGAACTGATGCCGGCGGTTATTGCCGCCGCGGAGCAGGGAGCGACTCTGGGGGAGATCACGACTGCTCTCATGGCAGGCGATACAGGGACGCCAATTCGCGTCGCGGAACTTCGTCCACGCCGTGCATCCCTGCCGTTTGAAGTCCTCCGCGGTTTCAGCCGGCGCTGGGCCGAGGAAAAAGGAACGACGCCAAAGGTCGCACTGCTTCCGATCGGCCCGATCACAATGCGCCGTGCCCGTGCGGATTTCTGTTTCGGATTCCTCGCGGCCGCGGGTTTTGAAATTGTCGACTTCGGGGGACTCACATCATCGGAAGAGGCGATTGAAAAGGCCACCGGTATCGATGCGTTTCTCTCTGTCCTTTGCAGCGACGACGCCTCCTATCCCGAACTTGTCAAAAAGATCGCACCCGCCCTCAAGCAGAGGAAGCCCGAGTCTCTTGTCTATGTCGCAGGCTACCCTGCCGACATTGTTGATCGGCTTCGTGAGCAGGGGGCAGATGGCTTTATTCACATCAAGGCAAATGCACTGGAAGAACTTAGCTCCCTCCAGAACCATCTTGCATCCCACTTTGATTAAAGGCGCTTCGCAATGACTGCCACATTTGTTACAACGCCCTGGAGCGAAACCGTGTTCGGAGATGAGCCACCCGCCCCTCCTGACAACATACCACCAGTCTGGGAAACTCCGGAAGGCATCGCGGTCAAGCCACTGTATGATTCGCATGACCTTGAGTCCATGGAACACCTCGACTATCTGTCGGGAATGGCACCCTATCTTCGCGGACCGTATACAACGATGTATGCCATGAGGCCGTGGACGATTCGGCAATATGCGGGTTTCTCCACGGCAGAGGAATCAAACGCCTTTTATCGCCGCAATCTGGCAATGGGCCAGCGCGGTCTGTCAGTGGCATTCGACCTCCCCACACATCGCGGATATGACAGCGATCACCCTCGAGTCCCTGGTGATGTGGGAAAAGCGGGTGTCGCAATCGATTCAGTCGAAGACATGAAGATCCTCTTTAACGGTATTCCGCTGGACAAGATATCGGTTTCCATGACGATGAATGGTGCGGTGATCCCTGTCCTCGCCATGTACATTGTCGCCGCGGAAGAGCAGGGCGTGAAACCGGAGCAACTGACAGGAACCATTCAGAACGATATTCTGAAAGAGTTCATGGTTCGCAACACGTTCATCTATCCTCCGTCCCCTTCGATGCGCATTATTTCCGACATCTTCGCGTATACGTCAGCGAAGATGCCTCGATTCAACTCGATTTCGATTTCCGGCTATCATATGCAGGAAGCGGGCGCGACGGCTGACCTTGAGGTTGGTTATACGCTTGCGGACGGCGTGGAGTACATTCGCGCCGGCCTTAAGGCTGGTCTTGATATTGACAGTTTCGTTCCACGCTTCTCGTTCTTCTGGGCCATCGGAATGAACTATTTCATGGAAGTGGCAAAGATGCGTGCGGCGCGGGTTCTCTGGGCAAGACTGGTCAAGCCCTTCGGACCGAAGAATCCCAAGTCCATGGCCCTTCGAACTCACTCGCAGACAAGCGGCTGGTCCCTGACGGAACAGGACCCTTACAACAACATTACACGAACGGCGGTAGAGGCACTTGCCGCATCTCTTGGACACACGCAGTCTCTGCACACCAATTCACTGGATGAGGCTGTCGCTCTTCCCACCGCCTTCTCCGCCCGCATCGCCCGTAACACGCAGCTGATTCTGCAGGAGGAAACGAATATTTGCAAAGTTGTCGACCCCTGGGCCGGTTCTTACTATGTCGAATCCCTGACAAAGGGACTGATGGAAAAAGCATGGGGGGTCATTCAGGAGATTGAAGAACTTGGTGGAATGGCCAAAGCCATCGAGACCGGTATTCCCAAAATGCGTATCGAAGAGGCAGCGGCACGCAAGCAGGCTCGTATCGACAGTGGCCGGGAAATCATTGTCGGCCTCAACCGCTATCGGCTTGCAAAGGAAGATCCGCTGGACATTCTCGATATCGATAATCGAGCGGTACTTGAATCCCAGGTTCATCGACTGCAGGAGATTCGCGAAAACCGGGACAACGCAGCCGTCGAATCAGCACTCGATGCGATCACAAACGCCGCAGGGGACACGGGTAACCTCCTGGACGCCGCCGTCAAAGCCGCGCGGCTTCGTGCGACCGTTGGCGAGATCTCTGATGCGATGGAGAAGGTGTTCGGCCGCTACCGGCCTCAAATTCACCAGATCACGGGCGTGTATCGCAGCGAGGCGCGGGAAATGACAAAGATGGAAGAAAGCATCAAGCTCGCAAACAACTTCCTGGAGAAAGAGGGCCGGCGCCCCCGTATTCTGGTCGCGAAGCTGGGACAGGACGGCCATGACCGCGGCGCAAAAGTTATTGCAACGGCGTTTGCGGACATTGGCTTCGACGTCGATATCGGGCCGCTTTTTTCAACCCCACAGGAGGTTGCCCGTCAAGCCGTGGAAAACGACGTCCATGTGGTAGGAGTTTCATCGCTCGCTGCCGGTCACAAGACACTGGTACCGGAGCTCGTCAATGAATTGAAGAAGCTGGACCGTGGCGATATCCTCGTTATTACCGGCGGAGTCATCCCTGCGCAGGATTATGACTTTCTCTATGAATCGGGGTGTGTGGGTGTTTTCGGGCCTGGGACGGTCATTCCCGAGGCGGCCGCGGGAATCCTCAAGCTCCTTCTGGAACAAAGTGGACAAACGGCATGAGGATGATTCCCTGAATGTCTGATGACGCCCCCCTTGAATCCGCATTGCGTGAGGTCCCTGGAATTCAAGCCAACAGGGAACGAAGCATCCGTTTGCCTTTGCGCCGCAAAGAGACCTCTGTCGGTGAGTTGATTGAAGGCGTTCTTGCCTCCAATCGTGCAATGCTTGGCCGGGCATTTACTCTTGTCGAGAGCATGAATCCGGAGCATCGACAGTTCGCCGATCAACTTCTTGAAGGCCTTCTTCCCTACACGGGAAACTCAATCCGGGTCGGCATCAGTGGAGTTCCCGGTGCCGGCAAAAGCACCTTTATCGAGGCTCTTGGAACATGGCTTGTGGAAAAAGGACATCGGGTTGCGGTTCTGGCCATTGATCCCACGAGCGAGCTTTCCGGCGGCAGCATTCTGGGCGACAAGACGCGAATGGAAATCCTCGCTTCCAGCGAGTCCGCCATCGTTCGTCCGTCTCCCAACGGAATGGTCCCCGGAGGTGTGGCAAGAGCCACCCGTGAATCCATTCTGGTGACGGAGGCGGCGGGCTTTGATGTCGTACTGGTTGAAACCGTTGGCGTTGGTCAGGCTGAAACCGATGTGGCATGGATGACGGATTTCTTTTTGCTTCTGACTGTAACGGGCACGGGCGACGATCTGCAGGGGATCAAGCGGGGAGTCCTGGAACTGGCCGATTGCGTCGCTATAAACAAAGCCGACGGCGATAATGTGAAAAAGGCGGAGGTTGCGAAGTCCCAACTTGTTGCAGCTCTCAGGCTATTGCGGTCACAGACGGAAACCACCGATGTGCCGGTGCTCACCTGCTCTGCCGTCACAAAAGCGAACATTGATGCGGTGTGGCAAACAATCGAATCCCGCGTGCGCACATTGCGAGCCAACGGATCCATCGAGCAGCGTCGGCGCGGACAGGCCGTTCGGTGGATGGAGCAGGCGATTGTCCAGATGCTCGAGAGTGAGTTCCGGAAAGACTCGGACACAGCGAGAGAACATGAGCGTCTTCGAGGACTTGTTCATGATCGAAAGATCCTGCCATTCAGCGCGGCCCGCGAACTTGTTCGCGGCTTCCTTAACCGAAAACGCGAAACACCATGAAATCCACCAGGGAGATTTCCATGAGCACGGCAAAGGCACTCAATCACATTGGAATCGCGGTGAAGTCCATCGAGGATCACCGTTCATTCTACGAAACCGTTCTTGGCGCTGAATTCGAGGGAACCGAGGAGGTTCCCGATCAAAAAGTCCGTGTGGGCTTTTTCAAAATCGGAGATGTGCGGCTTGAGCTTCTTGAGCCGACAACAGAGGAGAGCACCGTCGCGAAATTTATCGAAAAACGAGGCGAGGGAATGCATCACGTGGCCTACACCGTGGAGGAACTGCCCTCACGCATCGCGGAACTAAAGGAGAAGGGGCTTCGCATGATTGATGAAACGCCCCGAAAGGGCGCTCATGGCATGGACATCGCCTTTGTTCATCCGAAGAGCAGCAACGGTGTTCTGACGGAATTGTGTGAACCCGCGAACCACTAAGTGATAACAACCCGGAAGGATCAGGAATTCATGTCACCGAAGTACGCATTCCCCACTCTTGCCGCCGAGGAAGCGGCCGCACTGATTAATAATGGAGCCATGGTGGGCTTCAGTGGTTTCACCCCCGCCGGAGCGGCAAAAGCGGTTCCCCGTGCCATTGCCGAAAAGGCCCGAAAGCAGCACGATGCCGGCGAGCCCTACCAGATTCGCATTATAACGGGAGCGTCCACAGGAGTGCTGGATGAGGAACTCGCCCAGGCGGATGCCGTCAAATGGCGCGCACCCTATCAATCCAGCAGAACCCTCGGCAAACTCATTAACACAGGCAAATGCCAGTTCGTTGACATGCATCTCTCTCATGTGGCCCAGGTCCTCTACGAGGGTTTCCTTGGAACCATGGACTACGCGGTTATCGAGGCAACCGATGTCATGCCGGACGGCAGAGTGTTCCTGACGAGTTCTGTCGGCGCCGCACCCACCTATCTGCAGCAGGCGGAAAAGGTTATCATTGAAATCAACCGCTACCACTCACCAAGGGTGAGCGAGCTCGCGGACATTCGATTGATGCCGCCCCCGCCTCACAGGAGTCCTATCCCGATTTACCACCCTCTCGAGCGTATTGGCTGGCCCTATGCGGTTGTCGACCCCAAGAAAATTGTTGGAATTGTGGAAACCAACGAGCCCGACGGGGTAGGCTCCTTCGCACCACCCAACGAAGCTTGTGTCAAAATTGCGGACAACGTCGTTCAGTTTCTGCTGGAGGAACTCAGGGCGGGGCGTATTCCGCCGGAATTCCTGCCTCTCCAGAGCGGTGTGGGTAACATTGCCAATGCCGTGATGAAAGGTCTCGGTGACAACCCTGACATACCGCCCTTTCACATGTACACGGAAGTGTTCCAGGACGCTCTCATGCCGCTCATGCAACAGGGCAAACTTCTGGGCGCATCAACCTGTAGTCTGACGCTTTCCCCGCCGGCGCTGGAATCACTCTACGCAAACATCGATGAGTACGTCGACCGCCTCGTTCTGCGACCGCAGGAACTCAGTAACAATCCCGGCGTTATCCGTCGTCTGGGAGTCATTGCAATGAATACCGCCCTCGAAGTCGACATCTACGGCCACGCCAACAGCACCCATGTCTCAGGCACGACCATGATGAACGGCATCGGCGGCAGCGGTGACTTCACTCGGAACGCCTACCTGTCCATCTTCATGTGTCCTTCCATCGCAAAAGACGGTAAAATTTCCACCGTGGTTCCCTTCTGTTCCCACGTCGATCACAACGAGCACAGCATTCAGGTTATCGTGACCGATCAGGGCCTCGCGGATCTCCGCGGACTCTCACCTGATGAACGAGCCTGTGCTATCATAGATAACTGCGCTCACCCCGCTTATCGTCCCTGGTTGCATGACTACCTCGCCTCCTGCGGTCCCGGCCATATCCGCCACAATCTCGCGCGCGCCTTCGAACTGCATCAGAACCTCAAGGAGCACGGAGCCATGCTCCCGGAAGCCGCCGCGGAACTTGCCGCATCAAAGAACTGACAGATCTCCGGTCGGCAGGAACACACCTTGCCGACCGGTGACAAGTCGCCTTTTTTCCTTTCCTCTTGACCAACAGCGCCTGTCCAACACTCCTGAAGAACCATTGAGCGGGTGTAACTCAGCTGGTAGAGTGTCAGCTTCCCAAGCTGAATGTCGCGGGTTCGAGCCCCGTCACCCGCTCCATTCACCTCTGCACTTGTATCGAGGCAGCCAGAAGCGCGAACTCACCGGACATGTTTGCCGGATTCCTCTTTGGAGAGATAAAGTGTCCTCGTCGGGAAGGCGAATTCCACCCCGACACGGTTCGCCAGGTTGATAATTTCGCCGATAATGAAATGCTTTCGATCAATGTAAACACCATATGTCTGAGCCCAGACGAAAATACGGCATTCAATATCGATAGAGGAACTGCCGAAGCCCTTCAGGCCAATGAAATGTTCGTTGTCCATATCCTCGATGCTGGTGGTCAACTCCTTCAACTCGTCGACAAACTCGTCCAGCTTCTCCCTCGGGGTCTGGTAAAGAAGACCAAGTTCCAGCAGAATAAGACGCTTCCGTCGCTTTCCAAGGTTCACCACCACGCTGTCTGAAAGGCGCGAGTTGGGGATAGTGACAAGAGAATCATCCAGGCGGCGAAGCTTGGACAGACGGAGGCATACTTCCTCGACAACTGCCAGCTGACCTTCCACTTCGATCAAGTCTCCCTTTTTGAAGGGACGATCTGCCACGAGGTGGGCGGCACCGATGAAGTTGGCCACCGTATCCCGGGAAGCAATGGCCAGCGCAAGTCCACCCACACCCAGTCCGGCAATCACCCCTTCGTAGGGAAGCCCCAGCAAATCAGCACTGACAAGGATCGATGCCAGGATAATCCCCGTCTTCGCCAGTCCGGTAGTCAGCGATGTAACGATTTCGTCCACAGTGCTGCTGGTTTGTTCTGCCTTCCTGTAGAAATGACGACCAATGTCACCAGTCACACGGTAAGCGATCGTCATCAGACCGATAGCCACCAGCAGTTGAACGGGAATTGTGGTCATTGAGAGAAACCACGGAGGAAGACCCACATCATTCGTGGCCCAAAGAATATACAGAGAACCCACGAGAATACGAAACGATGGCATATAGCGTGTTTTGATCTGGTCGCGCAAGACTTGATCCAGCCGGGTCAGGGCCAGCAGTGTTGTGAAGAACCATCCCATGAAGTAGCTGACAAGAAATGCAACAACCAGCGTGAAAAGGAGGACCAGCCATTGCCATATTTCCAGTTGGAAAAAAGGACTGAGGAGTCCGGGGAAATACTGGAGGAAAAAATTACGGAGATGGAAGAAACCACTCAGGGCTTCCTGAAAACCCCATTCGGGAACCGGCATGCTCAGCATACTCCGGTAGATCTGCGGGAGCGCCGCCAACGTCTCCGGCGTAAACTGCCAGACGGTTGTCCCATCCTCGCCGCGTACCGCTCCGATGGCAATATTCCCCTCAGCATGCCGGAAATGGACATAGGGCGTTAGTTGGTGGGGGTTGTTGGGAATCTCTTCATAGATCATGTAACCGGTTTTATCCAGGATATGTCTCAGGTAGTCGGCGTTCAGGTTCGCCTGGGTGGTGCGGATCCGGGGAGGAATCTGTGAGAGATTCATCGTCGCCAGAGCTCTCGCTCTTCCTCCCTGCTTCCAGGTCTTTGTACCTTGCAGGAAGGCACGCATTGCTCCACGCGGGCTGTTTCGTCGAGAAAGGAAGTATTCCTCCATACTGGTGCTGCCGGATGCCTCCAGAGCCTCACTGATTAAGACATCCGTGGTCGCATCCTTCGGAATAAGGATGACCCAGTTACCTTCCTCTAATTGCACAAATTCGACGTCATGGAACCAATCTGTCCCAGCAACATAAGCCCGGTACGAAGCGCGACCGGATTCTCCCTCATCGGGAATTCGGCTGATGCGGACCGTGCTCATGCGAAGCAGAGTGAAATACCTGGCAAGACTCTCGCGACTTTCTCGCACGCTCTGTTCTGCATCCTCAAATGCTACGTAGCGATCAATCAGGAGAATGGCGGAAACATCTCCACGTTCTGCGGCGGTGCCCAGAATCAACAGCGTCCTTAACGCTTCCCGCGGCGTATCCTCCTCCGAAAGGGTCGGGTAGTCGGGGAGCAATTCATCGACCCGTTTTCCGTTCCAGTATTCGCCATTGCCGAAATTGCCGGTGAACGAATCCCCTTTGGCAGACAAGGTATAAACAAAACCTCCTCGCGCTCCCTTTTCCTCCCAGGTCCCTCGTAGCATCCCTCCCTCGACCACGCCAGTGATGGCGCCGTCTCCTGGCTCATAGAAACCAGTCACCTGGTTTCCTTCCTGGGTGAGAAGCATGGCGGCTTCGCCGCCGCGCCAGAAGGAGTGCCAGTTCCCTTCCCATGGCTTCTCCTGATCCTGAGCAAAGAGAATTGCCGGCAGTGCAAAGAGCAGGAGATGAAGGGGAAGATGATGGATGCGGGCCATGAGAGGAGGGCTCCTTACGTCGGATCAGGTTCATCGTTCAGTTTGGCGCCTGGTTCCAGGATTTCTTCGGAAGCAATATCCCAACAAATGTGCGACACTGGAAAAAGACTCCTCACTGCCGCCAGACAGAGTTGACGGACGATTTTCTCAAGGATAATGGTCTGTTTTTCATCACTTTTTGCACCGTATCCGGCTCTGGTTCAGTTGGTGGAACGTCAGCATTCCAGACTCAATGTCGCGGGTCTGGACCTCGTCACCCGTTTCACAAACACAAAAAAGTCGCGCTCAAAGGAGAAAGCCATTCACGACCAGTATCAAAAGCCTGACCGTCATGTCTTTCAACTTACTCCGCCAGCTTCCGCACTTACAATCCGGAGTACTGTGATCCGTTTTCCAGCCCCATCACGGAAGAAAAAACACAAATACTGTAACCTCTTCCATTGGATATCGCACAACCATTAACGGGTATGGTGTAGAGAGCAGAAACCAATACAATATTCCACATAATACTCTGTCTGTTCCAGAACCAAAACATGACACTCCTATCGAAACATTCGACAATCCCCACACTTCCCGCACAGTTGTTGTGTCTTACCTGACGCTGCTTCATTGTTCATGTTAATTTATCTTAAGAACATATCCTTTCTTCACTTTTAGGCGCACAATCAGTATCATCCATATTGTAAAATTAAAAACCATACGTGTAGCTTTAATGCGATGAGTTCCACTTGCCCGTGAAACTCGCTCGCTCTATCGAGACCGCGTTGTACACTTCACAAACAGAGGACGGAGTCATGAAGAAACTTGCACTCTTAACACTTGCACTTGGCGTTTCATCACTCGCCAGTGCACAACTCACCCTTCCGTTTACGGAGGACTTCGAATCCGGCAGCCCGAACGCTGCATGGGACACTAACACGCAAAGCAATTTCAATAACGGTTGGGAACGCACCGGCAATTCAACTCTCTCCGCAGTCTCCAGTGACGTGGACTGGCGAGGCACCACTATCAACCCGCCTCCGAGCGGTGGCAGCTTCTTCGGCAAACTTGAGTTCGGAGCCACCGGCTTCGAAACAGTCTGGCGCATGCTCGGTGATGGCACAAATACGGACTACCAGGTCAGCGTCGATATATACGTTCCACTCATCAATGACGCCGACCAACCCGATGACTTCCTGTACCATGGCGTATATGCTTACCCGGTTGCACCCAGTGTGACCGGTGTTCGTGTCCACAGTCATTTGAACGAGGCGGGTGGCAGTGTTCCCGCCCCTCGCTTCAGAGTCGAATCCACTGCTTTCAACCCTACACCTGCGGAGGGCTGGACAACCTGGGTTTTGAAGTTTGATCACACCAATCAAACAACCGAACTGGACGTGACGGGTGCTGTCAGCTTCAGCACCGGAGCACTCTCCACTCCCGATCTTCCCACAACCGGCTCGGGTGTTGGTATCGGCATGTTCGTTGATGGCGACACGGTCGCCGCCGCCAACGGTATCAACGGGCCTCGTGATCTCTATTTCGACAACTTCGTCGTGACACCTCTGGGCAGCACGGATGTTGATGACTGGATGGTCTACTGAGAATCGTCAGATAGTTATAATAGAGAGAACAGGAGCTGTTGCGAGAACCGCAACAGCTCTTCGTTTTTCACTCGATTCTTCCCAACGTTGACACCGTCACCCGAGGGCATCACCTCTCCAAAGCGGTTGGATGACAAGACAACATGGAGATTGGTCAGACCGCGTTTTCCAGAATACCATCACAACTTCCCGGATCAAGTGCGAGAGTTCAAACCCTGCCATTCGCTCCACTGAATTTCTTCAGATCACTTTTCAATCGACGAGGAAAGCGTCAAGATCCACGTTCAGAGTGCACGAACCGGTTTCGTTGTTGTTGGTATAGGTACCCGAAGCGCTGCCAAGAATGGCAGGAGTTCCATTGCAGCTGAAATTATTGAACGTGATGGAATAACCGGTGACGGACGAATCCGTTTCGATGCCATAGCTTGTATTGTCAGTGACCGTGTTGTCAAAAACCACAAGATTGGGCGCCTCAACATCCACAAGAATTCCCCGGTTGCAGTCGAGGATCGTGTTTCCTGTCACACTGATGTTCTCAAGGGGATCCCCCACCACGTTGAAGAGGTCGATGCGTATGCCATAGTTCGTGCAATGCCGAATATCGTTGTCTTCCACAAAAACGTCGTCTGTTCCCTCAATAATTTCAATTCCATCGAGACAGTTTCGAACGGTATTATTGTGAATCCAGTTATTGGGTCCCGATTTGTCGTGAGTGGAACCCGTATTGCCAACTCCAATGGCCGATCGGTCTCCGTCAGTAATCGTGTTGAAGCGAATCTCGTTGGAGTACTCGTCTTCCCCATGAAGATCGATGGCATCTTCCGTGTTCTGATCAAGGTTATTGAGCTCAACCAGGTTGTGGTGTGTTGAAAACTGCAAGAGGATGCCATGACGGATCACGGGTCCGATGGTGCAACCAGTCACCCAGTTGTTGTCGGACCCTGACTGCTGTATGGTTACTCCATAGCCCTCTCCTCCGCTGAGCGCTGTTGCGTTACGAATCGTGCAATCCTCAATTTTTATATGCCGACCGGTCCGAACAATGATGCCTCGTTCGCGAAACGTGTCGATTGTCACATCGTGAATGTGTATCCGCTCGGTGAGAGGGCCGGAGTTTAGTCCGATCTCCATAACGAAGCGGGGAGCTTCGGAACCATCGCTGTCAAAGGTCAGATTCGAAATCGTGATGTCACTGCTGCCTGCGGGAACCATCAGGGATTCTTCGCCGGTAACCGAGAAGCCCGCCCGGATGATTGCTCCGGACTCCGACTGCCCCCGGATCGAAACACCCGAAACGGGATCTATTCTGGTGCCGATGTGATAAACGCCATCGGGAAAATAAACCTCATCTCCCGAGCTGGCCGCCGCAATGGCGGCATTGATGGCAACAGCATCGTCATCACTGTCGTTGCCAGGTGTGGCGTTATAGGGTGCGGCGGTAACATCAATTGTCGACCCCGTCACGCCCGCAGGCAGCTGGAATGTCATACTGAGCCCCGCATCCGGCGGTGTTCCACCTGATGCCGCAAGAGGAAGGGCTAACAGAAAGCAGAGGGGGCGCATATACATGGCAGACTAACTCGAGTTAGATTGATAATTGCGATATATTTCTCTTCCGTTCTCTCAAGGCAAGCGAATCTTTATCGCGATGGGACGGAAAGTTCGAACGGGGAGGCCGGCAAACCCGCACTGTTGCGAAGCGTCGTTTCAGGCCATGGCGCCCATGCATAGCGAACTGTCTGCGGCCGTGTGGATGCACTTAATGGAATGATTACCGTGCCACCATCGATCCTGCCCGTTACACTTTCACGGCGGCCATCTTCATGAACGAGAATGAATGCCGGCCCGGGGCTCTCTGCAGCCCTTAGACCTTCTCCCACATACCGAAATGCGATTTGCAGTTCATTCTCGTCCCACCACCGAACCTTTTCAGGCAAGGGACCGCTGTCGACAAGGTTCTCTCCATAAACACGCGACAGAGCCAGCAATGCGAATCGGCGCGCAACTTCACGTTTGTCAGGCGGATGAATATCGTTGAAGGTGCCGGTATCGATGGACACAACCATCCCACTGTTGATCAACTTTTTTTCCAGCTGCCGTTGCACGTCTCGCATCTTCGGCCAGGACGAATTGTTGTAACCGGGCAGTTGCACATAAAAGAAGGGCAAGTCCGGTCGGTCCCAACGGTCACGCCAGGATCCAATCATCGTTTCGAACAAGGGAGTGTACAGGTCAGGCGCCTGTGCATTGGACTCACCCTGGTACCACAAAATACCGCGAATGGCGAAGGGCATCAGCGGCTCCATCATTTTCTCGTACAAATAACCGGGGCGAAACGGATGCTCAGGCAGAGGCGGAGGTTCTTCATTTCTTTGTTGAGCCGTCTCCGCCGCCTCGAGCCACGCGGAGAGATTCGAACGAGCGCGCTTTTCCACCGAGCTATTGGGGCTTCTCAGGTCTTTCCACATCTCAACGATCATACCGAGCTGAGGATGATCTGCCATGGTTTCACGAGGAGTCCATGCCTGCGCTGGTGACGCTCCAACGCCGTTTGAGATCAACCCAACGGGTACATCGAGATCCCGCTGCAAACGTTGAGCAAAAAAAAAGGCGACGGCACTGAACTCACGGATGGTTTCAGAGTTACAGGGAACCCACCCGATGGCCTGAGCATATTCATCCTCCGCCATGCGCCGAAGCTGCTCGCTCGTATACGAATCACGGCTCGACACCTTGTAGTCCATCATGAACAGTCGGATATTAGGGAAGCTTGCGCGAGCGGCGATGCCATGACCCTCGACGTGTTCACGGATTTTGAAGCGCATGTTGGACTGCCCGGAACAGAGCCATACTTCACCGATCAACACATCGTCGAGTACCACCTCGGCTTCGTCACTGCTGACCGTCATCGTGTGCGGACCACCGGCTTCGAATGACGGGAGTATCATGCTCCACTCACCGTCTGAACCCGCGGTTACTGATGATGAAACGCCTGCGAATTCAACCCGCACCTCCACGTCAGGCGCGGCTTTTCCCCACACGGGAATCTCCATATCCCGCTGAAGCACCATATGATCGGTGAAGACAATCGGCATCTCCAGAGTGTCGGCCGCCACGGTGGTAAAGAGCAAAACCGGAAGAACTGACAGAAGTTTCATCGTCGTCATATATTCTCCTTCAGTGAATGAACTATCAATGGAGTATCCAGCCGGACGACGGCTCACCAAGTTGTTGAAACGGACTGAAAAGCTGAATCTCCGTTATACTGTTCCACTGATTGACTGAATTTCCATGTCCCACAAGTTGTACGAATCTTGCCGGACCTCCAACAAAGTAGTTTGGCTCCGGATCAAGCGATACGCCGCCGCTTTCCGCTGTCAGCGCAGTTCTCCACACGGACCCGTCATTGGAAAGCCTCACCGTGTAGCGGCTGGAACGCTGATCCCCCTGATACCAGGCAAGGTCGATGCGATTGACGGGCACAATTCCTCCCAAATCCAGGGTAATGGCCTCGCCGTCTCCTTCGGCCGACCACCGCGTGTCGGGGTCATCATCAAGTACGTTATCGGCGACGTTCGGCTCCTGCGCGCTCGTTGCAGTCACGCCACTCACGACATGCTGCGCCTGCGGAAGATGACCAACAAAGAAAACATGCGATGGAACTGGAAAAGAAAGTCCACCGACGGCCTTAAGCATACCCGTGAGCTCATAGGTCCCGAAGGGTACGCCATTCCAGATATAAGAAAACGGTACGTTGCCTGTTGTTCCGACTTCACCATTCTGGTTACTGAAAACAACGGATTCGAGAGCGCCCTCAACAGAAGATGAAAGCTCCAGTTCGATTGGAATATCCGAACCGGGCTCGAAGACGCCGTTGCGGACGGGAGACTGAAACCGGCCGGACAATCCTCCTCGAATCACGTCCCACTGAGCCTTTGCCTCCGGAATCCATTCCGGCTCGCTGCCAAGGCGTAAAGACAGCTGAGCCTCAAAGAGCGACTCTGGAACGACGGGCGTTCCATAAGACTCCAGAAGACCAAGATGATCCTCATTGAAAGTTGTTCCGTTCCCGTGAAATCCGATAATGATGGGATTCAGATAGCGGTCTCGGGAGTTGGGATTGCTTCGCCAGAAATCGTAGTTGGAAACGGGCGTATTCGTATTGTTGAAATTCCACAGCGTAAAATCGCGAAGATGGTTAGGCATGCCAACCAACGGACCACCACTGCGGCCATATCGCAGCCCCCCGGTGACACAGTCCATAAGCGTGGCATGGGGCGTTCCTGAATGCGAATCCCAGGACGAATCGTTGTTATACTCGTATCGCCAGTAAACCGTCGATGCGCTTTGATATCCCATTCCGGGGCCATGCCAGTGAGAGGCCAGGTCACAGCTGAGGCCAACCAGAACGCCGGTCCCACGACGAGTGTGAATGGAATGGTGTCCTGGATTTCCCTCCAGAATCGTATGCAGGATGGTAAAATCAGAACAACTGTCCATGTAGATGCCGTAGTTCCAATCGGTAAACCGGCAACGTCTAATCCATCCATTCACGACACGGTCGAGCCTCAGTGCACTCCAGCCTCCATCGTCGAGAGCGCTGCGGTGATGCACAAAATCACCTTTCCAGTTTCCAACAAACGCGATATCCTCGAATCCGACTTCCTCGATAAATGCATATTCTCGAATTTGCCAGTCGAGACTTGAGTCGATTTCAACGTGAATCGGTTCGAAAAACGTGACTGTATTTCCGTCGACTGATTCGACCTTGTGTCGTTCGCGAACCTGAATGCCGTCATTAAAGAGACGCTCCCAGGAGGCGTCGGCAGTGTAGGGCGTCAGAAAGGACGGCGTTGCATTCGGATCGGAGAGATAAAGCGTGACCCAATCATCCGGCTCAATGGATATCGCGCTTTCAACCGTTACCGATCGTGTCTCGCGTTGTGAATCATCCGTAATCGTGGTAATCGACGGCTCTGACGTATTGAGAGGAAGGACTCGCAGAACAAACGGTGTGGATGACAAACTGTCGGGGTTGGATGGCTCGAAATTCTTTTCCATAAAAAGCTCGGTTCCACCAGGAAACATTCCACTGCCGCGAAAAACAATGTTTCCGTTGCGAATCAGAATGGTGGATCCCACATCAGACAATGTGTTAAGATGGAATCGGCCGGGTGGAAAAAAAACAACTCCTGAGCCATTCGATTCAGCGGCATCGATGGCGGCCTCAATGGCGATGCGGTCTGACAAACCATCGTTGGCAACTGCACCGTAGTCCGTCACGTCAAACACTGTATGCCCGACATCGGGAATCGACACTTCACTTTTTCGATACCCGGCATGGGAGAAATCCGAGAGAAGTGGCTCCGTGCCACCGGCTCGCGCCTCAACGAAATCCTCCCACGCAGGAGTTTGCGCAATCACTCCATTTGCCAGGAGCAGTGCTGACATACAGGTCACCCAACGCAAACTCAGCATTCTCCTACCTCCTCTTCCATGGTGGTCTGTCCGGAAGCCCCCCGAGAAATTCGGAAACAAGGGTGTCTTCGTATGCCCCTCTGTATGTTCCTTTCCTGAATCGTGGAAGCACTTCCTGGTGAAACAGTTCCCAGCAGTCGTCCTCGGCGTCCGGACAAATCGGATAAAAAGCGAGACCATTGATGCGGGCCGCCTTCAAATCGCCAGGTGCATCACCGATCATCAGGATTTTGTCTCCCTCATAGTGCGGCTTTGCTGTCACGGCCAGAATCTCGTCCTTCTTTCCCATTTCCTGGCCCGCGATCATCCTGACATGTGAGGCAATGTTGTGCTCCGCCCATTCACGTTCAAGAGCCTCGCAGGGAGTGGCACTCACAACCACAATGTCGGCAAACTCACCTGCAGAATCAAGCGACGGCCGAAGGTTGGGAAAAGGTGGCACACCAGTCACGATATCCGCAACAAACGCATTCACTGCAAGGCTCCAGTCCATGACACGTTGCAGTTCGATGCGAGCGGATTCACTTGCAGCACCCTTGATCGCTTTCTCGAGCGAGGGGTTGCCGGGCTTCGGCTCGCTCCCGATCCATGCACGAAAGTGGGGAAGATCCGGAATCCTCGCACCGCGCTTTGCGACCTCGGGCCGCTCAGCGAGCAACTCAAGGGATTTGATAATGGCGGGAAATCGGTTCATCCCGCGCCATTGAGAGTAAAGGTTCACAAACTCCCACGATTGACGAGCGTACTTGGCAACGGGTTGAAGTCCAAAGTACTTAATGAAATTTGGCGCAAAGCACTCCTTGTGCTTGATCTCCATACTGTCAAAAGCACAGCCGTCGGAATCGATTCCAATATAGAATTCCTGCTTGGCATTAAAGGATTCCAGCGCTGGATGTACAGACATTCAAAAAGACTCCCGTCAAAAATCAAACCTGGTGGCGGGTGTGCTGCACAATGGCAACAGCTTCCCGGGCAAGCGCTTCGATTGTCCTCCAGTCCTTTGCCTCAACGAGAGACGGAGCAACCATCCAGCTTCCTCCCACAGCCGTGACTGCCGGTTCCTCAAGATATCGTGCAAGGTTCTCCGCAGTAATGCCGCCCGTCGGAATGAACTGAAGCCCGCGGTGACGATAGGGTGCGTACATTGCCTTGAGCATCCCAACCCCTCCGAGTGGCTCCGCCGGAAAGAACTTCAGAGTTGTGCAATCAGCCTGAAGAGCGGCTTCGACATCGCTGGGTGTGGCAACACCGGGAAGAAACGGAAGCCCGACTTCCTTTGCTCTTTCAATAATGACGGAATTCAAACCAGGAGCCACCGCGAAACTGGCCCCCGCTTCCTTCGCGGTTTGAACGTCCTTCGGTGTTGTAACGGTTCCGGCGCCGACAAGGAACTCCGGAAATTCTGAGGCTGCCAGCTCCAGTGCATCCTTTGCGGCATCCGTACGGAGTGTGATTTCGGCACAGGGAAGTTCAGCCCGCAGCAACGCCTCACAGAGCGGGACGACATCATGGGAGCGACCAATGGCCACGACGGGAATGATACGGATCGCCGCGAGGCGTTCATCGACATTCATGAACTAACGAACCACACGGGCAGAACCGCCTTTGACAAGGTTCTGCACTTCCGGGAATGTCGCCATTGACGTGTCTCCTGGTGTTGTCATGGCAAGGGCTCCGTGGGCCGCGCCATATTCCACGGCTTCGGCAGGCGATTTACCACTCAGAAAACCATAAAGAAGACCGGAAGCAAAGCTGTCGCCGCCCCCGACTCGATCGAAAACCTCCAATTCAGGACGCTTTGTAGCCTCGTGGAATTCGCCATTGGCATACAGAATCGCCCCCCAGTCATTGCGAGTAGCGGTAATGGCTCCACGAAGAGTCGTGGCGACAGCCTGGAAGTGCGGATAGTCCTTAACGACGCGTTGAATCATCTTCTTGAACTTTACAGGATCCAGCTTTGTGAGGTTTTCATCAATACCCTCGATTTCAAAGCCGAGGCACGCGCTGAAATCTTCCTCATTTCCGATCATGATATCCACAAAGGGAGCAATCGTGCGATTGATTTCCTGCGCTTTCTCCTGCCCGCCACGAGCTTTCCAGAGTGAGGGTCGGTAATTCAAGTCATAGGAGACAAGAGTACCCGCCTCTCGTGCGGCCTGCATTGCCTCCATGGCCACATCGGGAGCGGATTCCGACAACGCACAGAAAATCCCGCCACAGTGCAACACACGAACCCCTTCGTCCTGGAAGATGCGACGAAAGTCGATGTCTCCGGGTTTCAGACGCGAGCAGGCGGAATGAGCACGATCCGAGCACCCCCGCGCACCCCGTACACCAAATCCACGTTCAGTGAAGTTGAGAGGGTTGCGCGCATCATGCCCGACACCATCGAAGGGCAGCCAGTAGATATGCGACAGGTCCACTCCTCCTCGCAGCATCAGGTCTTCCAGCAATCGGCCCACCTCGTTGTCCACAAGCGCTGTAACAACCGCGGTTCTCATTTCAAAACAGCGCCGCAGTCCTCGCGCAACATTATACTCTCCCCCACCTTCCCAGACGTCAAAGTTCCGTGCCGTCCTGACACGATGATCCCCTGGGTCGAGGCGCAGCATGACTTCGCCAAGAGAAACCAGATCCCATTTACATTCAGATGCCGGACGCAGTTTCATGCGGAATTCCTCCACTTAAAGACGGTGTAGATTGAAACCGCCGCTGATGTCGATCGCGGTTCCTGTTGAATAGTCAAAATCTCCTCGCCCGACAGCAGACACGGCGTGTGCTATATCTTCGGGCTGTCCCCAGCGGCGCTGGGGAAAAATTCCTTCAGCAATCAGCTTGTCGTATTTCTCTTTCACACCAGCCGTCATGTCCGTGGCAATCACTCCCGGCCGAAGTTCAATCACCGGAATGTCGTGTTCGCCCAGCCGGTCGGCAAACAACGCGGCCGCCATGGCAAGCCCTGCCTTGGAAATACAATAGTCTCCTCTGTTGACCGAGGCCGTGAAAACGGAAATGGAAGTCACAAAAGCGATTCGCGGCTTTGCTACCAATCCTTCCTTCTTCCATTCAATCATTCGCTTCGAGACCAGTTGTGTCAGGAAATAGGGTCCCTTGAGGTTGATTCCAACCACGTGATCAAAACTCTCTTCATCAGCGTCCAGAATATCGGCCCTGACTTTCGGAGCGACACCGGCGTTGTTGACAAGAAAGTCGATCCGTCCGCACTCCGCTTCAATCTCGCCAACGAGGCGCCCACGATCATCTGGCGAGGACACGTCAGCCCGAACAACGTCTGCTGACCCGCCGGACTCGACAATCCGGTCAAGAACTTCGTAGGCACCCTTGTCTCTGATTTCAGGGTTCGCAGATCGACTGTTGATGATGACGTGGTACCCATCATTCGCAAGTTGGATCGCAATGGCGCGACCGATTCCGGCTCCGGAACCGGTAACAAGGGCGACGGGTTTGCTGCTGAAGGTCATTCGTTCGTTCCCCAATTCACGTATGGTTCAGGTACGCATCCTTGATTCTTTCCACCCACTCTTGCTGATCCATTCCCCAGTACTCGGTGGAAAAAACCTCCACTTCGATATCCCCCCTGAATCCCGCGTCCTCAGCCCATCCTCGCAGGCGCCTTACGTCAATGCAACCGTCCCCCATCAAGCCACGATCATTGAGAATGTCGCGAACGGGAAACCTCCAGTCACAAACATGAAAAGAAAAAAGCTTTCCGGCATCTCCACAACGACGGATTTCCGCCTCCAGCGAAGGATCCCACCATAGATGATAAACATCCAGTGTCACACCAACGTGGGAATGATCCAATTCAAGAGCGATATCATTTGCCTGACCCAACGTATTCACAGCGGACCGTGTGTCAGCATACATGGGATGAAGGGGTTCGATACCAAGACGCACTCCAGCCGTTTTGGCCTCGTCGGCAATGGCCGCAATTCCCTCGGTGATCTGCCTGCGGCTTTCCGAAAGCGATAGTGACGGTTCAGCGCCACAGACGAGCACAATGAGAGGAGCGCCGATCTCAACCGCCTCCTCGATGGCGCGGCGATTATCGTCAAGGGCCGCCTGTCGTTTTGCATCGGTATCAGCAGGAAAAAAACCGCCTCGGCAGAGACTTGTTACACGCAGACCCGACTCACGAAGCATCCGACCGCTTTCAACGGCGCCTTGAGGCTCAAGCGCCTGGCGCCAGACAGTGATTGCCGGAACTTCCGAATCCCTGTAGTTGTCGATGCATTCTTTCAAAGACCAGGGCCTGGTCGTGATCGTATGGATGCAGAGACGCGAGAAATCAGTTAAGGGCGGAGTCATTGTGCTCTCACTTCAATTCCGGAACATCAAGCCACGCACGCTTGTTCCACGATTCTATTCCAAGCTCGGCAAGTTGTACTCCCTTCGCGGCCTCGCGTAGAGTCCAGCGATAGGGCTCTCCCAGAACAACGTGCCGGAGGAACAGTTCCCACTGCACTTTAAAGGCATTATCGCAAGACTCTATATCGGGAACGGACATCCACCCATTGCGATAATCGTTTGGATCGTCAATATCCGGATTCCAGACCGCTCTCGGTGTTGACACAGAGGATTGAACCTTTGCTTTCCGAAGACCGCACACCGCGGATCCACGAGTTCCGTCGACGTGCATTTCAAACAACTCATCACGATTCACGCGAGTACACCATGAGGAATTGAACTGACAGACGATTCCCTTTTCCGTTACAAACGTGGCATAAGCCGCATCGTCTGAATCGGCATAATACTCCCTGCCAGCCTCATCCCATCGGCGTGGAACATGAGTGGCACCCAGACATGAGATCGATGTGATGTTCCCGAAGAGGTTGTCGACAACATAACGCCAGTGGCAGAGCATGTCGACGATGATACCTCCTCCGTCCGCCTTGCGGTAGTTCCATGACGGACGCTGAAGAGACTCATACTGCCCCTCAAACACCCAATAACCGAATTCTCCACGGACTGAAAGGATCTCGCCAAAGAAACCCTTGTCGATAAGATGTTGCAGCTTTCTTAACCCCGGCAACCAGAGTTTGTCCTGAACGGCTCCGTTGCAGACGCCGGCATTTTCTGCCAGCCGCGCAATTTCCATCGCCTGCTCAGATGATTCCGCGGTCGGTTTCTCACAATAGATGTGTTTCCCCGCGGCGACAGCCTTCTTCACAGCTTCAGCACGACGTTGCGTCGTCTGGGCATCGAAATAGATACTGTACTTTGGATCGGCGAGCAAGGCATCGCAGTCCGTCGACCATGGTAAACCTCCGGCCTCCTCCGCGATGGTTTTCAGCTTGTTTTCGTTTCGTCCCACCAGAACCGGGTCGGGCATTATAATTTCGTCGTCGCTGACACGAACCCCTCCCTTGCGAATGATTGCCGCGACCGACCGCATGAGGTGCTGGTTCTTCCCCATGCGCCCGGTAACGCCGTTCATAATGATACCAACACGATGCTCTTTCATGACTGATCCTTACCCGAAGAAAGTGAGATAGGGTTGTTTTTGAATGATCCTCTGCAGATAAACAGCCAGCTCCACGGCATGATAGTCACCCCACATCGAAGACTCGCCAAACGGCACTTTTTTGCCTCGCGGGATATAGTCCCAGCCATTGGGACGATGATACACTGAGTGAAGAATCAAGCCGTGGTGTTTTGGGTTCGTCGAAAGATACGGTTCGCTGAAGAGCGTGCGTGCCACGCTTAATCCGGCCTGCCAATAGCGCTTTCCCCTGGCACTCCTGGCTCCAAGATAGTGTCCAAGTCGAAGCAGGCCCTGAGCTGTAATGGCCGCCGCGGAGCTGTCGACGGGTTCATACGGATTGTCAGGTCGCGAGTCTTTTCGAAGATGATCGGGCATCTTCGCCAGACCCGGCGCACCGGTATCCCAGTACGGGATTCCGTCGCGAGCCGTGTTATCGACGTAGAAATCGCAGGTCGCCGTTGCGGTGCGAAGGAGATCTTTCTTCAGATCTGAGTAATCCACGAGAGAGTGCGCCTTGAGAAACTCAAGCTGTTCCGCCGCCCCGGTCACGACCCACGAATGCCCCCGTGTCCACGTGCTAAACGGAGAATAACCCTGCTGAGTGCTCGGGCAGCGATACTGCCCGTCGGTCATGTTGAAAAGACCCTCATGAACAACACGGCCGGGAACGTCATAGATATCCCGTGTCTTGCCGAAGTAGACGTTGTATCGTATCGTGTTGTGAATATGCTGAGAAGCACGATCCAGAAGTGAAATGGGCCGGTCGCCCTCCCCCATCAGCACATGCCCCAGCTTGTGCGCAAGAACCAGGGCACGGCAGGAGCGAATCGTGTCAGAGAAGAGCGAGTGAGGGCCGTTGAATGAATGAATGTAGCCTGTTCCGTCGTGAATCCTCGACCAGCGCGATGCCTGCACCGCTCCGGAGACCTTGAGCGCCATCTCATAATATTTGAGCAGATCCTCGCCGTCACCGGATTTGCCCTCCAATGCCAACCGACGAAGATTGCCGTAAGTTGAGACATTGTTAAACCCGTGATCGTGCACGCCAATGTGGCTGACATGAGGCGCCATATAGCGGTCGACATTGCGTTTTCCGGCTTCCAGCAGCGACCTGTCATCCGTTGCGTCGTACAGCAGAATTTGAATTCCGTACTGAAAACCCTGGGTCCATTCCGTCCAGCCCCGTGTCGTATACTGACCCTTGCGAGTGAAAACCGGCGAACCCTTGGATGAATCCCAATCCTTCTCGAGTTTCTTAGTTTTTTCAGCAGCCAGTTCAAGAAAGCGTGTTACCGCTTTTTCGAGATTCTTTGGCTGAAGCTTGTTATCGATGAGCATTGGCACCGTCCGCGGCTTGAGTATGAGAGAGGGTTGCACATTGCCTTGCGCCGGTCCTGGTCATTTTCGACTCTTGAATTAGCGGATTGGGCAATCATGGCTGGCAATTCCCGAGACAGAAGCCGGAGACCTGTTCGCGTGGCCATCCCTTCCTGGGGAGTCCGCGCCGCTGAGAGCTTTCATGCCCGCGGATTCCGAATGGTGGAGGAAAGCCATGATTTTCACGAGCTCTACTACGTTCTCAGAGGCGCACTAAAGTACCATGATCGTGATCGCCATGATCCTGTGTATCTCTCTGAAGGGTGTTTTCATCCCGTCCCGGGAGGCTCCATTCACCGATTGGAGGATCAGGCGGATGCCACCCTGATCATTCTGGCACTGGGAAGTTCATTTGTCGACGCCGACCCGGTACGGTCTCCACTCTGGCGCAGGCTCGTCGATCGTCACTCCCCCGCCGTTCGTCCTGACGATTTCATTCGCCGGCGCATCGAACACAGCCTGCGCACAATCCTTGCGGAACAGGCCGCCGAAAGATTCGGCTTTCAGGCCGTTGTCACGAGTGAAGCCACAAGCGTTCTCATTGCCCTCGCCCGACTTCCGGAAGAATGTGGTGAATCCAACTCTCACACACGAGTCGCTGCGGTTATTCGTGATCTCGAGGCGAGCTTCTATGAGGATTGGACCGTCGATGAAGCTGCTCGCCGTGCACATCTCTCAAGACGGAGATTTTGCACGATCTTTCGTGAGCTGACGGGCATGAGCCTTGTCGACTATCGAAATGAACTCCGCCTCGATCACGCTGCGACACTTATGCGAGAGCGCGGCCACACCATTGCGGGGGCTGCATTTTCAAGCGGTTTTCAAGACCTGACGCACTTTTACCGGTTGTTCAGACGACGCTATTCGATGCCTCCCGGCGAATGGATCAAAGCCCCTCAGGATCTCTGATAATACTCTCCGAACACCCGGCACAAATAGTCCATGTCCTCAATGGTCAACCGATCCACAGAGTCGTGATCGGCATATTCGGCGAAGTGCAAAACGATCCCTTTGTATCCGCGTTCATGGAGGACACGCGCCACCTCCGACCATGAGGTGAGCCCGTGCTTTCCGGAAGTCCAGTAGCGATCCCATTTAACCTCCACCGCCTCCGGCCCTGTCACACGCCGCCACAAGGCGTTTTTCATGTTCACCATGCAGAGGTGTTTCCATAAAATGTCGATCGCGAAATCAGGTCGCTCGCCGGCGAGAGAACAATGTGCCGGATCCCAGACAGCCCCGACCTGCTCCGGAGGCAGGTCTTCAATCAGACGGAGGATACCGGCTGCACTTGAAACAAAAGGGCCCGCGTGTTGTTGCACGCCAAGAGTCACGCGAGAGCCCTTGAGGACGGGAACCAGTGATGCGTAGAGGGTACGATACCGGCTCTCAGCCTCGAGATAGGTCTCGCCTGTTTCGATTTTCGGCATTGTCCGGAGAATCCCAACACCCGCTTCGCCACACGACTCGATAAGTTCCGGCGTCGGATCAGTCGCGATACTAAAGATCCGCAGTCCATGATCACCCATAACCTTAACGGCACCCGGCAGATCGCGACGGATGTTATCCGGCTCGACCTGGAAACCCGGGCGAACCGGAAGCTCAATACCATCCATCCCCATGGACTTCACACGCGCCGCCAAATCTGAAAGGGACAGGGATTTCCAGGGCTTTGTGAAGACGGAAACTTTCAGATCTTCAAAGGTCACTGTCTTACCCCCGCGGCAGCGGCGGGCGTACCGTCATCCGAAAGAACGAGTTCCAGAATCTTGCCTTCTTTCAAACGAGCGGCAAACGAAGTCGGTTCGGGAAAGCTGATTGCTGCGCCGACACCGAGATCGAGAAAAGTCGCGTCTCTTGCAGCACACCGGTAAACACCGGATCCGTCATCACGAATCCAGACAAAACGTGCATCAGACCGTATTTGTTCACCCCTCCAGGGACCTCTCCCGTTGGAGATTGCAATCGTGTCAGTAATATCGTTTTCCAGCGCAATGTAAACAAGATGTCCATCTCCGATTGTTCGGTGATCGAAGATCGGCCTTTCGCGATCCGTCGAAAGAGGAATGTGAATTTGAAGGAAGCAATCCCGGGCGGTTGTCGCGGTGGCCGAAACAAAGGGATACTCAGCATAATCACCCTTGATGTAGGTTACTTCCCCCGAATCCTCCGTCATGACGACATCTTCTCCAATGAACAGCGAATCGAGCCTTGCTGCATCCCCATACACATCCTTTTCATAAGCCCAGAGACAACGATTGTCCTCACGCTCCAGCGATGCACGACCGCCATGAAAGAGAATCTCCACATCGCCTGGCTCTTCAGAGACAAGATAATCAGCAACAACAAAATACTCTTCCGCAGGAAACGCAATAGCGCGCTTCAAGTGAGCGGAGTCAGTGTAGGGAGCTGATTTCTCCTCGTAGTCAAAGAACTCTGAGTCGATACGGCAGAGTGACGGTGGCGTCACACTCTCAGCCGGATCGCGAGGTGGAAGGTTATTGAACAGCACGATGTTATGTGCCCGGGGAGTGAGATACCATTCCTTTCGAATGCTTTCTCCATAGCTCTTTCGCGAATAACCGGCATCGCTCGCCATCATTTGATTTTCAGCCTCAAAGATAAAGCTGAGATGGTCAAAGTGCGCGTGGTTATCACACTCGGCGACACCCTGAAACAGGAGGAACCGACTGTGTCGAGATCCGGCCGCCCAGTCCGCCCGAAACGCTGTTTGTCCCGTGGGGAGAAAGACAGTCGGCGAACCTTCCGGCATTGTCGCAGGCACCGTCGGATCGTAACAGATGTAGTCCAGGAGTTCGAAGGCGTAGTCCCAACTCGCCCCTGTGTAATTGAACCCCGTGGTCTCCCGTGCATTGTCAAAAGGGGAAAAATCCGTGTTCAGAAAGTTCCACTGAAGAATTTCGCCCAGAGGTGCTCGTGAATGCAGCCGCGTTGGACGATCCCGATAAGCGGATGCGACAAGAAAGGACGGGTAAGGTCGAATGTACGAATCTTCAATGCCTGGCATCCATCCTCGTCCGTTTCGGATGAAAACGGGCCATTCAAAAGCCGGTTGGAAATCGTCGAAAGCATCAACACCGGCAACATTTCGGTAGTGGTAGAGAAACGGGAAAAAATTGATGAAAGAAAAAATATAGTAATGTGAACCCTCGCGCGAAATTCCATCTTCGCTGTAGTAGAACCTGGTGTTGCGATTTGAGGCCTCAATACACTTTTCAAGCCACTGCTTCGCCTCAGGATGCTCGGCCATTACCAATGCCATGCTGCCAAGACCCCATGCCGGTTTTGACAGATGATTGTGAGGGTTGGGTGCAAGGCGGTCCAGATTCTCGAAAAGATACTGACATTCCTTCGCAAACCGGCTTCGAATCTCCTTGTCCTGTTCGGCTGTCAACTCCGCATGAAGCCAGTCGTATGCGGCTCCATAGTTCTGCAGCCAGGTCCCGCGGTAGATTTCATCGACCGGTGTGCTTTTGACCTTTGGATCAATTTCATAGATTGGACCGTCATAAGCCCTTAGCATACAATCGATTGCCCGGCCTTTGTAGAAGGCCTTCCTTTCCGCGCTGTCCTCCATCAAAAACATGAAAGCATTTGTTGCTGCTATCAGCGACAAGTCACCGTAATACTGATGCACCGTCTTCTTGTCGTCCTCAACAGAAGGCGTCTCTGGAATATCCATGCTCAAGTGCTTCACAGACTGAAGCGCAGCCCAGAATCGACCTGCGTGCTCATCCGTATCACGTTTCGCCTTTATGATCGGTATCTCACTCTGCACAAACCACAGAGAAGGATGAATTTCCTTCGCGGGAAGAACAACCGGATCGGTAATCTCGAATCCGTTGTAGGATTCGTGATCCATTTTTTGACCAGGCGCCACGGAAGAAAGCGAAAGGAGCATGACACATGCTGCGAATGGAGCTGATCCAAGTATCGATCTCACAAACGGCTTCATGACGAGCCTCCCTGAGGAGATTGGTTTCGCCCTTTGCGGGCGCGAAAATCGAGAGCGGTTCCGACTCCACCCATAAAGAGTGCGCAAAAAAGGAAAGCGAGCCTTCCGCCCACGGGATTCGGGACAATAACACCCAGAAACAGAATAAACACACCGTATATCTGACAAAGTCTTCCGAGAGTCATTCCCTGCTTGTGATCGCTGTGATCACCATGCTCGGAAGCATAGTCCACAGGTGTATTCATGCGCTCGAAAAACTGGTCCACACGTTCCCTGTAGGCGGGAGAGGAGAACTTGTGGAACAGGCAGCACCCCAGGTACCAAAGAGTACATATCAAAACGTTTCCGAAAACGCTCAGAATATAGACTGCATCCTTTGAACGGCTTCCCGCCAGGTCTGAGGGAAATCCAAACCATTCCGGCTTCACCACAGGCGACAATTCAAGCGCACCCAATGCAAGGCCGCTGATCAGAACGGAGAGCACAAAACCGACGACGACCGTGGTCCAGGCTGCCCATGATGGTGCCTTCCTCGTAATGAGTCCGAGAATAAGAGGCATCGTGTAGGGAATTGTGATCAGTGAACCAAACAGAATCATGATGTTGAACAGATCGAGATCCTTGAGAGAGTTCAGAAAAAGAGCGGCTGCGATGATAATGCATCCGAAGATCGTCGATACCACTTTGCCAACAATGAGGAGGCTCTTGTCGTCAGCGTTTTTTGCAAAAAACGGTTTGTAGAAATTCTTTACGAAAATGCCTGCATTGCGATTCAGCCCGCTGTCCATCGAAGACATGGTGGCGGCAAATATCCCGCAAACCAGGAGGCCAAGCATTCCCATCGGAAGGGTCTCAATACCCATAAAGATAAAGGCTGCCTCAGATGGGTTCTTCTCAGCCAGATTTGGAAACACAGAGCCAAGGTCAGGCTGGATGACTCGAGCGGCCATTGGCGCCAGGAACCAAATGCACGACCCAATCATCATCAGTCCACAAGCGAGCAGAGCCGCCTTCCGTGCATTCGAGTCATCCTTGGCACAAAGATAACGATAGGATTCCAGAAGGCTGTTGGTTTTGATGATTTGCGCAAACAACGCGGCGATAATCCAAAACAGAATAACCCCGGAATGCTCATTTGCCAGAACATTGATATGCGTGTCGGGAACTTTATCCATCAGACCACCGAGACCACCCACGTCCGGGTGATTCACTGCCAGAAATGTCACGACAAGTGTAATCACAAAGATAATCATTGCCTGAACGAAATCGCTGGCGACGACCGCCCATGAGCCACCGGTTACCGACATGAAAACAACCACAAGACCCGTAACCAACATCGTCGCTCGCAGATCAAAACCAAACACCGCCGCCATGAAGATCGCCAGACCATTGAGCCATATGCCGGCATAAACGACGCTGATCGGCATCTGCAGCCAGGTGAACACCTGCTCATTGGCGGCCCCATAACGATCCCGAACAGCCTCCATGACCGTCACGACCCGCAGCCGGCGGAAGCGATGACTAAACCACAGGTAGTTTAGAAAATAGCCCAGCGCATTGCCGATGAAAATTGCCGCAACCAGGATCCCGTCATTGTAAGCCTTGCTGGCCGCGCCGGTGAACGTCCACGCACTGAACTGCGTCATGAACGCGGAGGCGCCGACCATCCACCAGACCATGCTCCCGCCACCGCGAAAATAGTCGCTCGCATCTTTGTTAAAAGAGCGAAAGACAAACCCCATGCCAAACATGAAGGCAAAGTAGAACGCAACAACACCGTAGTCCCAAAATGACAGCATAGGTTTTTGCCATTCGCTTTCAGTCAGTCAGTGAGTCGCACAGCAAGCGGAGCGGAAGGAAATGTCGCTCCATCAAGTTCCGCCCGCTCTCTCTTTGTATTATCAACCCATGCAGGCACAATACCAAGCCTCTGGGCAAGCTGTGCTTCGTACAGCGATTCCGGTTCCACCGGCACGCCATTGGATTCGATGTATTGCAGCGATTCCTCCACAAACTCAACCGGCTTTCCGTGAAACCCCACAACGATCGGACGAACAAACCGTGTTTTGGCTCCGGGCTTCCAGAAATCGTACTCGTCAAACAACGTACTCCCTGTGTAAAAGTTCCAAAGCGTAAAGTGCCGTAAGTGATGGGGAAGTCCGGCCCAGGGTCCTCCATTCCCATAGAGAATACCTCCGTCCACTCGATCCAGGAGAGTGGCATAGGGCTGACCCGAATGGGAATCGATACGCTGATCCGGCAGCATCCCGAATCGCCAGTATACGGTTCCAACTGCCTGGTAGCCAAGGCTTGGTCCATGATGGAATCCTGACTTGTCCCTGACCAACCCGATCAGGACTCCGTATCCCCCACGGGCATGGATACCATGATGACCCTGATTGCCCTCAAGATTCACGTTCAGAACTGATATCTGCGAGCTGTTGCGGATTGTCAGCCCGTAGTTGACATTGACGAAAGCGCAGCGTCGAATCCACGAATTGGCCAGGTTTTGAAATTTCAGTATACTCCACCCACCATCGTCGAGAGCGCTGCGGTGATGCATGAACCGCTGTTCCCATCCCCCAACAAAACAGATATCTTCTATGCCAATGTGCTCAACAACCGGGTATGTTCGAATACCCCATCCACGTTCGGCAATCACATTGGCGTGAAGCGGCTCGCGGAAATGTACAGCATTGCCATCGATGGACTCTACAATGTGGCGCTCTCGAACGAGAATTCCACCGCTTAACAGACGAGTGAAAGTCGGGTCCGGCTTGCATGGATCCAGAAAATCGTCGATTGCTTCAACACTGCTCAAATGCAGAGTCACACGCTGACCGGGTGCAAGCGAGGCGGTGGAGTCAACGATCACCGTATGCGTCTCTCGCCGGGCATCCTCGATCACACGAACTTCCAGAGGCTTGTCCGATGTCGACCCGTCCGGTCTCAGCTCGAACATAAAGGGTGTCGTGTACATCTTGTCCGGCACGGCTGCCTCGAAGGGACGAACCATTTTGATGACGGTTCCCCCTTCGGTGCATCCTTCACCTCGAATAACGACGTTTCCTGATTTGAAACGCAGGATTTCGGGTTTGGAATCCAGATCCGCATTCACAAGATACTCGCCCGCGGGAATCCAAACCACCCCTCCCCCGGCAGTGTCCGCGGCATCAATTGCAGCAACGATTGCCTCTTGATCCGAACCGGTATCGTTGGGAACCGCACCGTAGTCCGTCACATCGAAGACAGGACCCGCCACATCAGGAATGGGAGATTCACCATAATCGAACCCTGCCCACGAATAATCCGGAAGCATTGGCTCTCCGCCCGACTTTGATGCCTCAACAAAATCAGACCATGCCGCGGCCGGTTCCGCCGCCGAGCGGCTTGCCATACCGATAATGAACAATGCCGAAGCAAGCATCGCAACGACAACAAACGAATGCACCATGCCACCAGGCATACGAGCACGAACGAGACGGCTCATGTCATAACTCCGAAACAGGACATAAGCGCTATCGAATGCGTGAATTCTCCAGCGACTGCCAGTAATCAGGATTTGTTCCCAGTTTCTTGTACAGCGGCTCCGTGATTTCATCCAGCCGGACAAGTACGCTTTCATCCAGTTTCAGCGAGACACCCTCGATATTTGCTTCCAACTGCTCAACATTGCGCGCACCCGCAATCACGCAGGTGATACCTTTCCGCGCCGCGACCCAGGCCAAAGCCATCTGACCGACTGAGTGCCCGGTCTCCGATGCAAGCGTACGCAGATCACCAAGGACCTGGTCCACTTCCATCTCCGCTCCCGCCTCACCGTGACGTGAGTCAGGACGATCGCCCCGGAAATGACGGGTACGAGTTCTGTTTGGATGAATCTCATCGATTGTCGCATACTTGCCTGTGAGAATTCCCTGCAGCAGAGGCATATACGTCGAAATCCCAATCTTGCGCTCAATGCACAGTGGCAGAATCTCGGCCTCGATCGCCCGGGACAGCAGATTGTAGTGCATCTGGTTAATACCGATTTCAGCCCCCGTTCCAAGAGCTTCTGTCAAATCCTTCACGCCGAAGTTGCTGACGCCGATGACACGAATCTTCCCTTCATCCTTCAACTCCTTCAGCGTCCCGAAAGCGTCCTCAACAGGCTGGCCTCTGAGCGGCCAATGTACCATATAGATGTCAATGTAGTCCGTATCGAGCCGTCGGAGACTTGCCTCGCAGTGCTCGCGAACGCCTGCCTTTGAACAATTGTCCGGCAGGATTTTCGTTCCGATAACCGCTTCATCCCTGCGTCCCTTCAAAACACGCCCGAGCGCCTCTTCACTTCGACCCTCATTGTAGACTTCTGCCACGTCGAAGTAATTCACGCCTCGGTCCATTGCCGCGGCCACCAGATTGCGGGCCTCGTTGTCATCGTGGCTGCCCCAGTAATCGTCACTTGTGCCACCGAACATCCAACATCCGATGCCAAGTATCGACAGCTCTGCGCCGGAAACTCCGGCGTGTCGTTTCTCGAGAGTATCAACTTCCATATTCACGCATTCCTGTTTTGGTGTAGGATTGTTTGCACGCCCTAGTCCTGGTTGACTTCGTTGAAGACGCCCTGGTTGGTGCGTCCGATGAACCCTTCGGAGACGGTGCCGTTGGTGGGGTCGTAGGCGAAGACGATGTGATTGTTGGCCGAGCCGGGGTCCACCCCGTCCAGCGCGTACCACATCATCATCTGGCTCCCCTCGGGACCCGCGCTCGACATCGACCAGACGTAGCCCCGTTCCGAAATACGGGCGAACCGTGTGTAGGTGAACCCGCCGCTGAACCACTCCGGCCACTGCTGGTAGTCGTCATACCAGTAGGGAAAGGGTTCCGCACCCTGCACGTCATCGGTCCGGTCGAAGATGAAGCTGCCCCGGGCGAAAGGATCACGAGGCACGGTCGTCATGTAGGCCACCGGTGTCGTGATCTTCGAGAACGCCCAGGGGTTGCGGTCGAACTTGTCGGACGGGAACGGCGGCGCCGGAGCGC
>JANQSL010000066.1 GCA_028284075.1 Candidatus Sumerlaeia bacterium
TCCGCCGAAATGGCCATGATCGTCTCTCCTTGCCGGTCAGATAATCACACCAACAAAACGTACGGCAAGAAGGTTAGTTGTACACATGGGTTGATGGGAAATCGGATTCCGAAATCCACTGACTACACCTCGCGACAGATGCCCTTGGCCGTCTTGGATATTTTTTAAGGTATCAGTCGACAAGTCATTGATCTGCAATACAGGCAAACGATTGAAAGGTAAACTGCCAAAAACACGATTTACCAAATTTGTACCATCTTCGGTCGAACCTGTTAGGTCACGAATAATCTCACAATAGATTTTCACTCCTTCGCCAGCCGCATGCCCATACTGACAATTTTTATAATATTCTCCGACTCTATCACGAATCTTATCATGAAGATAGCGCCAATGCAGACGAGGATACTCGGGAACAATATTATGCAATGCCTTTAAGACAGGTGTATATTGCTCCAGTGCATCTTCTCCACCGAGGCTCTCAATAATCTGCTTCGTGCTCTCTCTGATATCCTCTGGCATCGTTTTTATCCATGCCTCGGTATCAATCCCCGTCTTTTCTTTTAAGTCTTTTTTCTTTTTCTCTTTTCGCTTCCTCCGCCAATCTGCATTAACTTGAGAAACGATTCCTGCAAGGAAGCCTCTTAACTTAAGTATCTCCGGATGCTCCCAATCCAGAGATTGGCGATTGGTAGATATCACATCATCACTGAGATCATCGATAAAATCAACCTCAATCCATCCAGTCAGATACTGATAGAAGTGACTTGATGTACTGGAAGAAAAAAATTCGGGCGCATTCACCATTTTCTGCCGAGAAAACAGCGTGATTCCACGAAGACCCGATACGGGAGCGATTGGAGTTTCGGCAGTTAGTAATGTACCCGTCAGTTTTCCGAAGTATTCTGAATTCGTGGGTACGAATGCACTGCTCGAAACATTCCATTTGAATTCGATTTTGAGAGTTCGATATCTGCGCCGATTGTCTATTGCGATCTGATCGTCGTTAGATGAATTTAGTAAGATCTTGAAAGTATCATCAACGATAAAGAGGCGTGACAGACTGTCCGCGAGGCCTATCAGGTCGAATGGCGATTTACGCTTTAGTCCCGCCAGAGAAACAGTAGTGCCATTCTGCTCATTTGTATCCTGGTCAACCTCCTTGGCCTCCGGTTTGTAAATTCCCGATGCATGGTTCAAGGCATCCCAGTCGAGCACCAACTGGTTCCGCTTACCATCACGGCAGGTTGTGACCGTAATCGTGTTTGCCAACCCAAAAAGGGCGAGTTTTCCCAGCTCTTTCTTGCCAATTCTCTTTCGATTATACTTTGGTGAAGGAGTGTCTCCATCATCGTCTCGCCGGTTGCGACCTATTACGAGGAATTTATCATTGATTTCTTCTCGAGTCAAACCATCCCCGTTGTCTTTAACTGTTATCTTACAAGGCCTACCGTCTTCCTCATGGAGAGTGACAACCACTTCAGATGCATCAGCATCGTATGCATTCGCGATTATCTCCGCAATAGCTGGTGGCAGTGTCGCGTACATCCTTACACCGAGATGCTTGATGGTTCGCGGATCAAAGCGCATTTCGAACGGTGATTCACTCATGGCTCACTCCTTTTAAGTGCCTGAGCATGGAGACGAATGAACTTCGGAGGAAGAGCGTTGCCGATCATTTCCGCCAGCCTGACCTTTCCGAGTGCTGCAGGAAACACATAGGATGGCGGAAATGACTGCAAGAGTGCAACTTCGCGAATAGTAACTGCTCGGTCTTCTTCCGGGTGCAGGAAACGCCCCTTGGATGGATTAAAACACCCAGTCGTTATCGTCGGTGCAGGTTCATCCCAAGCCATTCGTCCATATACATCCTTGAATCCATCTGACTCAACATGACACTCAAGCCGCAGGCGAGGAGGAAGCGATCTACGTCCCCCACCATCTTTGGGAATCTTTCGAATCCTCTCCCGAACAATGCGGGATCGTTTCTCTGGCATATCGTGAAGCGGATCATCACTCTGACCGGCAGGCTTCAAAGTACCGATAGCCTGCCTAACAGTACGAATCGATTTTGCTTTGCGCCCTAAGCCGGGTTCGCCGAGCCGGCTCGCAACAACAACTGTACGTTTTCTGCGCTGCGGCACGCCGTAGTCTGCGACATTGAGTATCTCCGCCTTCAGGATATACCCAACCTCTTCCAGAGACTTTTTAAAGTCGTCGAGACGCCGATCCGTTAGTAGTCGTGGCACATTCTCTAGCATGACATGCTTCGGAAGTAGCTCCAAAACGAGTCGCTGAAACTCATAGATCAGATCGTTTCGCTTATCGCGAATGCGACGATTCCCGTTCATAGTACGCAACGCCGAGAAACCCTGACACGGCGGGCAGCCGCCCAGCAGGTCCAGCTCACCCTTGCGTATTCCAACAGTCTTCAGAATGTCCCGACACGAAACCTTCCGAATATCATTCTGCCAGAGATGTACTTGAGGATGATTCAGCTTATAAACTGTCGCTGCTGAAGAATCGATTTCAATAGCACCTACAACACGGTAGCCCGCTTGTCGAAACCCTTCCGTCATCCCTCCACAGCCAGCGAAACAATCAATGGCTGTTGGCCGAGTCCCGACTTGGGTCTTTTGGGCAGTGCGGTTAAGTTGGTTTTTTTTCCTGCCGAGGGTCATATTCGTGCTCAATCCAATCCTCTGGTCATGTCACCGAGAGGTGTGAGAAGCGAGTAGATTACCCTGCGTATCAAGCAATGACTTCGCTTCTTCTCTTGAAGCATGCACAGCTTCAAGTGTAATATGCACATCTATTCTCTTTGCAAAAAGACATGCGGAGGAGCACTTCCATCCTCTGCAAACCGCTGTGCAATCCGAGGCAATCATTGCGAAGGTTGGCAGTAGTCCGCTCACCCCTCCGCGCCTCTGTGTCTCCGTGGTGATCCTTTCGCGCCCCGCGCCTTCCATATCTCCCATATCTCCCATTCCTCCCAAATCAGCCTTTCTCGTTAAAATTTCCCAAATCTCCCATATTTCCCACGGATTCCTGAAATCGAAACCAGCCTGTGGTTCACTCCTTCCCGTCAGGCCCGGGCGGAAAGGAACCGCAGGACCCTCCCTCTCGGACCTTGAGCACATTTGCTTTGATCTGCGCGTGTCCGCCTTTGCGAAGGCGGAAGCCGAAAGGCCGTGGCGAGCGCACCTCGTCCGGAAAGAAGACCAAGACCATCCATCAAAGGAACAACAAGACCGGAACCACACAGCACACCAAGTCCTGTAAACAACACGGCAAAGCCGTGTGATCACACAAGACCATCACGGAAGCGGCCTCAAAACCCTTCCGCGACAAAGACCCTGAGTCCGGCAAGGGCGCCCGCCATCCCTTCTCAGCGACAGCGGACACGTGCAGATCAAAGCGAATGTGAAAACGAAAAGCTCAACCCGCCACGAAAGACACGGAACCAGCCATGTACAACCTACACCTCTTCACCCGTCTCCCGCGCGATGACTTCCTTCGCGTCCAGCATCCTGAACAGCGGCTCCGGCTTGTTCAACGCCTGACCGCCCGGAAGATCCGCCGGTTCCCAGATGCCCGTCGCGCCCGAGTGATCGTACCGCAGGACGGAATGCTCTCCGCGGGAATCCCTGACCGTTTCCGTGTACTGCCGGCCGAACAGCTCCGCGTCATGACCAAGATACCCGTGAAGACGCTGACTGCTGTGAGGCAGAACCGGTGACCAGAGCGTCTTGAGCCACTCGATGCACTGCAACGCCGTCCAGACAATCGTGCCCGCCCGCACGGTGTCTTCCTTGATAACGCTGAAGGGAGCCGTTTGTGTGATGTAATTGTTAACCAGACTGCTGAGCCGCAGCAACTCCCCCACCGCCGCCCGCAGGCGCACCCCTTCCAGCAGCGCCCCCACGCTCTCGAAGCCCGCCTTCACCTCGGCGAGAAGCGCCTCGTCGATCTCCTGCAACTCCGCGGGTTGCGGCACCTTGCCGTCGAATCGCTTGAAGGCAAAAGACAACACGCGATTCGCCAGATTGCCCCAGTTGGCAACCAGCTCGCCGTTCACGCGGTCGATAAAGTCCTCCCACGTGAAATCCACATCGTTGCCTTCCGGCGCCACCGCCGTCAGCGCATACCGCCAGGCATCCGGCTGATAGCGCTCCAGCACATCGAGAATGCCGATAATATTGCCGCGGCTCTTGCTGAACTTGCGCCCCTTCATGTTCAGATACTCGTTGCTGGGCACATCGTAAGGCAGATTCAGACCGCCATATGCCCACAACATCCCTGGCCAGATAATCGTGTGGAAGGGAATGTTATCCTTGCCGATGAAATAATACGAGCGCGCCCCATCGCTTTCACCCTCGGCCCACCAGGACCTCCAGGCATCGGCGTTACCACTCAGCGCCGCCCACTCCTTCGAAGCGCTCAGATAACCGATCACCGCATCGTACCAGACATAAATACGCTTTGATTCATAGCCTGGCTCCGGAATCGGAATGCCCCAGGTGATGTCGCGCGTGATGGGCCGGCCGCGGAGCTTCTTTTCCGCCAGTTGAGCCTTCGTGAAATTGCGCACGTTATTGCGCCAGTGGTCCTTCTCCCTGCCAACCCAGTCCAGCAGCGCGTCGTTCACCTTGCCGAGATCGAGAAAAAAGTGCTCCGTCTCGCGCACTTCCAGATCCGTGCTGCCACTGATCTTCGACCGTGGATTGATCAGGTCGATCGCATCGTAAATCGAACCGCAGTTGTCGCACTGATCCCCTCGCGCCTCTTCATAACCGCACTTCGGACATGTGCCCTCGACATACCGGTCCGGCAGAAAACGGTCCGCCTTCGGATCGAAAATCTGCTGCTGCGTGTCCGTATGGATGAATCCCTTCTCGCGATGGCGCCCGAAGAACTCCTGAGTCACCGCCCAGTGGTTCTCCGTGTCCGTATGCGTGAACAGGTCGAAAGTCAGCCCGAGCTTCTCATAACTCTCGATGAACTTCGGGTGATAGCGGTTGATGATATCCGACGGATTCACACCCTCCTCTTCCGCCTTCACCGTCACCGGCGTCCCGTGGGTGTCGGAACCACTGACCATCAGCACATCGTTGCCCCTCATGCGCTGGAAGCGGGCAAAGATATCCGGCGGCAGGTAGGCACCGGCAATGTGGCCGATGTGCTGGAGACCGTTGGCGTATGGCCAGGCGACTCCGATCAGGATTTTGCGCGGGCTGGCGGTCATGCGTGGTCCTCGCGAGGGGTTGGCGTCCTTACAGGCGGGCGTTGGAGGTACGAGCCTTGCACGGCGGGCGTCCAGCCTTATGTCCCGGCTTGCCCGCGCCCGTCCCGACTGCGAGTGAACCTTCTTGATGGATACCAGTCCCCGGATTCTTCAGCTCAATGTCGGCCTTCCCCGTGATCTTGTGGGCAAAGACGGCCGTCCCTTTCGCAGCTCCGTCGGCCGCCAGCCCGTTGAAGGGCCCCGACAGCTCTCCGCGAACGGGTTCGAGGGCGACGCCTGCGAATACGACGGGCACCATGGCGCCAACATGAAAGTGAATGTCTTCTGCGCGGAGACCTACAAACGTCTTGAAGCCCTCCTCGAAACGGACCTGACGAAGCCCAGCTTCGGGGAGAATCTTTTGATCGAGGGATGGCCGGAAGACGTGGCTGCAGTTGGTGATACGTTCCGAGCCGGGACAGCCGTTCTACAGATTTCACAACCGCGGGAACCCTGCGGAACTCTGGTGCGCTTCACCGGTATTTCGCGCATTCTCAAAACAATGACACGCAATAACGCCACCGGCTACTACATGCGTGTGGTCCAGCCGGGAGAAGTCAGCGGTGGTGACAGTCTGGCACTGATGGAACGTGTCGCGCCGGAGTGGACAATTAAGCGTCTGAACCGTCTGATGTACGAGAATCTGGCGGACAAAAGTGCGGTCCGGGAAGCGGAGCGGGTTGAGACGCTCTCTTCAAACTGGAAGAGAAGCCTGCGGCTGCAGCACGAACGAGCCCGGCGGCGTGCCGAAGGAAAGGTTAATGGATGATGAGCTATGTGATATTGGCGCACGATGCCGAGGGTTCCTCTGAAAAACGCCCCCGTTTGCGTCCCTCTCATCTGGAGTACTGGGGCAGGCTCGAAGACTCCGGACAAATGATTCTCGCCGGCCCGCTCGGCCCGGGAAAAGGGTCACTGTTTGTCATCGATGTGGAGTCGGAAAATGCTGCGAGAGACCTGATTGCCAATGATCCCTATACCGTCGGTGGCGTTTTTGCCTCATGGGAGGTCACTCCATTCAAGTGCGTCCTGCCCGTTTCGCGTTACGGCGCCTCCAACTGACCAAACGGTGACTTGACCCTGCCCCGGGACTTCTCGATTCTGATGTCAGGTTTTCCAAAAGGCAGCACCCATGGCGGTTGACGACAGCGAAATGGAAACCGTGCGGCGGGATCCCATGGCTGAAGAACTTGCACCAACGGATCCCGAGAGCAAGACGTTCGCTCCCTCGGCGAGGTCTGTCAGGACATTCATGATTGGACTGGCCACGACTTCGGGCCCCCGCCTTCTGGCCTTTAACGTGGCCAACCTGCTCATCGGACGTCTTCCTGACAACCACATGGCTCTCAACCATGGCAGCGTCTCCCGCCGTCACGCCCGCATCTCAGTCACCCGCATGGGGGTGGTCCTGGAAGATCTTGGCAGTCAGAACGGCTCGACCATAAACGGGAAGCCCGTGAAGGGCGAGTCCCCCATCAGGCCCGGGGACGTGCTTCGGATCGGCTACGTGCCGGTGTACTATTTTGGATTTATCCAGGTGGAGGATCCACCCGCAGTGGAAATGGTCGATGGCAGCATCAATCTGGAGCCAAGCGCCCCTCCAATCTAGGTTCTATCTCAATCCCCACCGCGGCGCATCGATCACTCGCAAAATCGCTTTCTCATCCGCTTCATGAAGTTCGATTGCGTACTGCAGTCCGGGTTGAAACGTCATCTCCGGAAAAGCCTGCCGCAGCGGAGGGTCGCCGGCCCCGGCTCTCCACGACTCACGCCGTGCCAGCACCGATCCCGGCTCAAGGACAAGTTGCTCATTTTCACCGGGGGGCAGGAGCAGCCTCAAGGTCTCTTCCGATTCGGTGAACTCAAGCTCGATGATCACGGAGACATCCTCGAAACGGTTCTCAATCTGTAAAGAGGACAGGGATGCATCGGAAGTTATGGAGCGGCCCCGTGTGACAACAAGGGACTGCTTTTCAAGCCGAAGGTCGGATGCCTTCAAACGAGGTTTGTGAGCAACCGGGAGAGCCGGAAGGCTGATTCCGGAATACTCATCCGGTGTGGAATCCGCGATTTCCGGCGAGGCGGAGGATTGTTTCAATAATGAAGGGTCGGGAAAAGAAAAGGGAAGGCCTTCAGAATGTTCACGAGGCCATCCTTCCATGAGGTTATCGGCGGCAAGACCATCTGAAGTCTCGGCGAAAACCGAAAACTGCAGAAAAGTGAGTATTCCGAGTAAGAGATATTGCGGCAGGCGTGAATGCATCACGCCACCCGGCAGTGTGTCACGATAACTCGTGGCATTGTTTTCACCGGCTAGACTTCAACCCCTTCGCTCTGGGCGAGGTAGTCTTTCCAGGCGTCCCGTTGATCTTCGGCCCGCGAATTAACGCGAACTTCCCGCTCCTGTCGAAAGCTCATGGGCTGGAGATGCGACGGAAGGTGCTCCATCATAATGGGAGGGGTTTTTTCATCAGTTTTATGGTCAGTTGTTCGTTCCATGTTCGTACATCCTGCTCTTCTCTCGTTGGGACTCTCCTTGGCAAAATAAGGGCCGGTTCTTTTCCTGTAACTTTAAATTACGGAAAAGCCACAAAGGCACTGATTTGTCAATCGTTTATGGAAGAGAGGGATGGCACCCGGCGGTCGGGGCCTCTCAGAGCCACTGCGCCGAATTGATCATCGCAGCCACTGTGGACCCCGGCTGGTCAATCCAGCTCCATTTCGTCAAGGAGGTGATCAGATGCACCGTCGCGTTTAAGCACAATCAGTGTGAAATCGTCAAACTGATCCGCATCACCACGGTGTTTCACGCACTCCTGGTAAATCGTGTTCCGAATGGTCTCGGCTCCCATATGAGCGTATTTCTTGAGAAGGGATTGAAACCGCTCTGTTCCGAACTGCTCACCGCGGCGGTCCTGGATGTCGGTTACTCCGTCCGTCGCCAGCACAAGCAGATCTCCCGGGTGCATGGTCAGGCTCTCGGATTCATAGTCGGTATCAGGGATAACACCGAGAAAGAGCCCTCCTTTGTCAAGGAAGCGCATTTCGCCGGAGGGGCGCACGAGAATGGGATAACAATGGCCCGCGTTTACGTACTCGATCTGTCCGGATCGATGATCCAGACAAACGAAGGCCATTGTGACATACATGTCGTTTGTGACATCGCGATGCACCATGCCGTTAATTCTCGACACGGTCTCAATGACGGATGATGCGACATGTTGGGTTTCGCTCTGGAGATAGCTGCGGGTTGTGGCTGTGAGGATTGCGGCCGGAACACCTTTGCCGGAAACATCCGCAACGGCCAAAACAGTTCTTCCGTCCGCCATCTCGAGAAAGTCGTAGTAGTCTCCCCCCACGTCCTTGGCGGGCAACGACATTGCAGAGACTTGAAAACCCTCGATTTCGGGATAAACTTTGGGAAGGAGGTTCATCTGGATGGTACGGGCAATTTCCATCTCACGGGCCATTTTATGCTGTTCCACCAGCTGGCTGTGAAGGCGAGCGTTGGAAATCGCCAAAGCGGCCTGATTCGTAATACCGGTCAGGAGTTCAAGGTCTCCGTGGGTGAAGGGAACCATGCGGGTGTTGGTGTCTATGTATACGACTCCCATTGTTTCGCCCTTGTAGATCAGGGGAGCGACCATGGCTGTGCGAATGCGGTTAATGATGACGGATTCACTTTCCGCGAACCGCTGGTCCTGGGCGGCATCTGAAACCAGCAGTGAAACTCCTTCGGTCATGCAGCGGTCAATAATTGACCTGGATATCTTGATTTCGCGGGCATCCTGTTCCTCGCCCTCGCGGGTTTTGATCACCTCGGGGGACAGTTCGCCGGAGTCTTCATCACTGAAGAGTAAGTAGGCTCTGTCGGGTTTTATGACTTCGCAGATGATCTGTACGATTTCTTCAAGCAAATCATCCAGGAGGAATGTGGACCGTACCGCTTCGGTGACCTGATAAAGGATCTCGAGGCGGCGTGACATTTCGCGCTCGCCGGCCTCGGCATCCGGCGCCGCGAGAAGGGTTTTCGCGGGCATTCCGGCCCGCAGCTCCCCCCGGGTGGCCCCCCACTGGTTCTCCTCGACCAGCTTCCAGGAGGAGGCGT
>JANQSL010000068.1 GCA_028284075.1 Candidatus Sumerlaeia bacterium
ATCAGCGGACGAGTGGGCATTGGCATCAACGCGCCCGCGTTTCCCCTTCATGTCGGCACGAACACGACAAACGGCAACGGCGCTCATGTCACGACGGACGGAATGTGGACAAACGGTTCAAGCCGGAGCTTCAAGTCGAACTTCCGCAACCTCGATCCAGTGAGTGTTCTTGAAACACTGACTCGGCTTCCGATTCAGAAATGGAGCTACGACGGAAACCCGGAGCAGGATCACATCGGTCCCACGGCGGAAGACTTTCATGAAGCCTTCGGTCTGGGTCACAGCAACCGCTACATCGGCACCGTCGACGCCGACGGCGTGGCCCTCGCGGCAATCCAGGGACTGCACGCGCTGCTGCAACAAACCCGGAAGGAGCTCGAGGAGAGGAAGCGGGAACTCGACAGGCTTCGTTTGCAAAACCGCGAGATGCAGCAACAAAATGAAGCCTTGGAGGAACGCCTGGCCCGCCTGGAGGCGCTGTTGCCCGTGGCGCACCCGTAAACCGTCCATTTCTCCCATCCTTCCCATTTCTCCCATTCTTCCCATTCCGTGCGAAACGGACAATCTCGTTAAAATTGCCCATTCCTTCCATCCCTTCAGCCCTTTCCTGAAATCCATCCGGACCTGATGTACACAAACAGAACACGGCGGACGGCAACAAGGCCGCCCGCCGTGAAATCTCTCCGGAGGGTTTCTGTGTCCGAACCGTTCTTAATTCAGGTACGACGAATCCCGCATCAGCGACGGATCGTCATACACGCGTTTGCCGGCGTCGTAAGTCTGTTTGTACTGCTGAATCGGGCTGATGCCCTTGCGGGTGGACCACTCGTTCGGCAGCGGAATGGGGAAGAACAACAGATAGAGTTTGCGCGCGACAGTGATCTCCGTCGCACCGCGTCCCGTCTGAACGAAATAGTCCGAACCGTCCAGACTGAACACCGCGACTTCCACATCGTACGTGTAAATCTTCTCGCGCCATTCGTAAAACAGCGACGTCTTCACGATATCGTTCACGCCGCCGACGCGCACCATGATGTTCGCCTTGTAGTCGGGAACATCCCGCGACCAGTCCACCTCGCTTCGCGCCCCCGCCTTGGCCAGCTCCAGCTGCGTGCGCCCCCGCATGTAGTCCGCGATATCGCCGTCCACATAAACGCCCATCACCTCAATATCCACCAGCTGATTGCTCAGACGCGAGAAGTCCATCGTGTAAAAGGCATCATCGATTGCTTCCGCAATGAACTGCTGCTGAAAGGCGACCGGTGGATTCAGACTGGATTCGGAATCGGGAATCCATTTGGTGGCGCAGCCGCAAAACAGCAACGCCGCGAATGCGGACAGAACGACTCGGGTGAGTTTCATGGAACGGTAACCTCCGGGGATTGGTTTCGAACTTCATCGATCAGCGTTTCCAAAGACTCGCGGTATCGCCGTGCCAGGTGGTCCAGCAGCCGCTGCTCCACCTCCAGGCTCCGATACCATCCGTCATTTTGCCGCTCGCTGATCGCCAGCGTTTCGATCGCGCCACGGCCCGCGTCTTCACTGACGAGTCGAAGCTCGATCCTCCCCGTCAGACCCGCCCGCTGTGTCGGAGCGCCCAGTGCGTGTACGAGAAACGCCAAAGGACCCAGCCCGTAGCGATAGGACCGCCGGGAGAGCTGCAGCTCCTCCACCCGCGCGGTCAGAACCCACAGCGGCCGCTGATCGCCGCTCCACGCACCCACTTCCGACGCGGAGCCGAAAACCGGCCCGTAATCGCCCGATGCCGCCAGTTGCAACCGTGCCGCTTCGTGCAGACTTGATGTCGCACGAAACGCCAGATCCTCGGCGGGAAGAGATCCGAACCGTGAACCGTTTTCCAAAAGTGCCAGATCGAACACATCATCCCGCTCCGTTGTCCACAAAACCAGGGGAACGAAGCGCAAAAGTCCCGATTCCTCATTCTGTGCGGGGCGAACATCTTCCACCGGCAACACGAGCCCGACCTTCGTTGCGGCGGCCGTGTTCTTCGGACCTTGATCGTACCGCCATCGCACCGGCGGCTTCATGCAACCGCACACCGCCACAAGACAAACAACACAAAGAAAAAGACCGCGCTTCATCACCAGACCCACGGTTCCTCTTCCTCGTCGTCATCGGTGGCCGCCGGCTCTGCCGGAACCGAACGCACCGGTGCATCAACAGCCGTCACAAACGCGTCTCGGTACTCTTCCCGGATGATTGTCATCTCCGGGACGCCCTCTTCACGGAAATCTTCAACCGTCGATTCCAGCAGTTTTGTCAGAAGAAGCGACAGCCCGGGACGACTGATAAACCCCACACCCGGCGGAACCAGTTCATCCGAGGGTCGATACGTATCGACCTTTCCCACAAACTGCCGCTGAAAAAGCATCTCCCCGTTCAGATCGAACAAGACACCACGGATTTTACAGACACCGTAAACCTGATCCGCCGTCAGGTGAGACTGCGGGTGACGACTCAGCGTCAGATCCTGCAGCTCAAGCCTCAGATACAGCGGAGGAGCTCCGGAAGCGTTCCCTCCGAGCCGGCGCGCTTTCGATGCCCCGGGAAACTCAGCACAGTCGAAACCGTTCCGTTCAAGACTCTGCACGACTTCCGCCTCGAAGTAATCGTGCAGCGAATCCGTCAACAACACCCGGTACTGCCCGCCCCAGATTCTGTTACCCACGTTACCGATCGGATTTGCACGATCGATCAGGTCAACGGTTTCGATGAGAAAATCGGAGCGCTGACTTGCCTTCTGCAGTCGCGCGGGATCATAGTCCGGTGGCGAAACGCGAAACGCAGTGCACCCGTTCAGGGCAATCATGCAGAATATCAGGAACGGAATCAGACGAATCACCTGGCCTGTCCTTCAAACAACAAGTCGTGGAATCCACTGCGGCGGATTCGCTGTTCCACGGCCCGGCCGCGGCTTTCCATTCCCTGCATTTGCCGCTGCACTTCGTTCATCTTCTGCTGCAAATCAGAGGGATCCATTCCCTGCAGAGCGGCGGGATCGGAGAAACTCTTGAGACTCTCCATCACGTCGGCCATGTCGTCGAAATACCGGCGGTCTTCATTCGTCAGCATGTCGCAGTTCCGCAGTTCCGCGATCCAGCGATTGAGGGTGACACTGTCGTCGAAGAACGAACCGGACTGCCGCGTGATTTCATCCATGTCGCGCCGATTGACGGCGCCCATGATCGGGTTGCCGTTTGAAAACCGCATGAGGCGTCGCGCAATGGCTCTGATCTTTGAGGGTGGTTTGCAGTCAGAGTCCGCCACTTCGGCAGCCTCACCCGCGGCTTCAAGATCCAGCCATTCGCCGGCAACGCCAACTCCACGCGTTCCCGCCATGGCCACCCAGACGTACTGGCGGCGACTGTCCGTCCGGTCCGTTTCCAGGAACAGTTTCGCTGATCCGCCCGTGTACTCCACATCGACGTTGGGCGATACGAGCACATCGCCGCGACTGACATTTCCAACTCCCTCAGTTTTTTGGAGTTCCAGCGGTGCACGGGTTCCCAAAGGTATTCTCGTATCGCGGAACTCCATGATCGACACCACGGAACCCAGATCGATACGTGCCTCCGCTCCCTCGGAATCCATCACATCGACTATGGGCACTCTTTCAATGTCGCTGAGCTTCAGGTCACCCTTCATCAGGAGCGAACCCATGGACTCCTGGTGGGGCCCCAGGGAAAGAGCACCGCGCGGTGTCTGACGTCGAACCCGAAAGGGTGGAGCGAAATCGCGATGTGCTCGAAACATCAGAGCGACGGAAGCCTTCGACTCATCCAATCCGTCCTCTGAAACGCGTGCCTCAATCATTGTCAGGTCCACATTGCATGGAAACTTGACGGGATAGTCACGCCCTTCATGCTGCAGCGAAAACATGGCGGTCTGTTGTCCGGAAAGTTTGGGACGAAAGTACACCATGCCGCGATCCAGACGAAACGCAGTCCCCTTGTAAGTCCCCAGCCCGCGAATGTTTCCCTCTTCCAGATCGGAAATCTCGAAGGGAAGGCCCTCGATGGTGAGAGGAGTGGAAACCCCGGTGGAAAGCCGTCCGCCCCAGCGAACGCGTGCGCTTGTGAACTCCGAGTCAGCAGGTACATCTTCGGGTTGCAGCAGTTCAAAACGACCGCGAGCCGGAATCACTCCCGCAGCGGAAACAACCTGAGCTTCAATTTCATAACGCCCGAGAACTCCTCTTTCAGAGAAACGAAGATCATTAACAAAGCCGTTGGATCCCGCCGTTTTTTCCGAGCCGTTGTCGCGTGACGCAACGCGACGGCCACCAGGCATCGTCATGAACCAGTCGACCCGCTCAACACCAAGCGATGAGTCCGGTGAAGGAGTGATCTCCGCAAGGCCCGGTACGGTCAGGCGAAGAATTCCCTCCTCACCGGAATCGCTTTTGACTGTTACCGAAAGCTCGCCGGAATATTTCGCTTCAAAGTTCAGCACATCACTTTCGTAGGGCTTCCCGCCGTATATGACAGCCATTCTGGCCTTGTGCCGCCCCACCTGAACGGGACCGTCCATACGTATTACGCCGGACTCGGCGCCGCTCTGACTGACAATATCCCGCCGGTACTCAACATCGACTTCGGCACCACCCGAATCGAGTACCTTGACAGCGAGGTCGTGTTTCTTTCCAACGGGAACGGAATAGGAGTAACGCAGGTTCAACGGGCGCAGGATACTGACGTCCGCACTTTCGTTCAAAGCCAGCTCGAGCGAATCAGGCAATGCCGCCGAACCACCGGGTTCAAGACGAACGGTTGTGAATG